>NZ_VJOL01000017.1 GCF_007556705.1 Tepidimonas thermarum
AAAACGTCTGTTGAAAGAGGCTGTAGAGGTTGGGGTTGGTCATGGCATGAAGCCCCATCATGGGGTTGGCGCTAGGCGGCCGCCCGCTGCAGCCGGTCGCGGATGCCGTCCCAGGCCGGATCGGCGGTCGGGTCGGTGGCCAGCCAGGCGATCAGCGAGGAATCAATGCTTTTGACCAGCGGCAGGTTGGTCAAGGGCAGCTCCACCCAGCTCAGCAGGCGTGCCGTGGTTGGCGTGGACACGAGAAAGCCAGCCAGCAACACCACGGCCGCCGCCAGCAGCAGGCCCAGGGCGGGCACGTAAACGTCGCCGATCACCGCGCGCGGCAGGGTCAGGGCCAGCCGCTCCGACCACACCACCAGCGCATAGAGCAGGTACAGCGTCACGCCCATCGGCAACACGGCCAGCAGGCCGCGCACAAAGTACTGGGACAGGCGTTTCATGGCGTGCGGTGTAGCAGGCGTGGGTGTCAGTCGGGTGACGGCGGGCGCCGCGCCAGCGCCGCCTGGTAGAGCGCACCCTTGGGCGCGCCGGTGATGGCGCTGGCCAGCCGCGCCGCGGTCTTGACGGGCAGTTCCTGCAGCAGCAGGTCCAGCACCCGCTGGGCTTCGGCGGGCAGCGCGTCGCTCTCACCGGCAGCGTCGGCGGCGGGGGGGTGCACCACCAGCGTGAACTCGCCGCGGCGCCGGTGGGCGTCGGCGTCCAGCCATGCCGCCAGTTGCGCGCACGGCAGGGTGACGATGTCCTCGAAGCGCTTGGTCAGCTCGCGCCCGACGGTGACCGGGCGGCTGCCCCAGGCCGCCAGTTCGGCCGCCAGAGCGTCGATGCGGTGCGGCGCTTCCAGCAGCACCAGGGCGGTGGGCAGCGCCGCGCAGCGCTGCCAGGCCTGCTGGCGCGCGCGGCCCTTGGGCGGCAAAAAGCCGATGATGGTCGTTTCCGCGCCGACGATGCCGGCCACACTGAGCAACGCGGTGACGCTGCTGGCGCCCGGCACCGGGATGCAGCGCAGCCCGGCCGCCCAGACCGCTGCGCACAGCCGGGCGCCGGGGTCGCTCACCCCCGGGGTGCCGGCGTCGCTGACGTAGGCGATGCGCTGCCCGGCGCGCAGCCGCTCGACGATGGCCGCCGCCGCACGGGCCTCGTTGTGTTCGTGCACCGCGACCAGACTGGCCTGCACCCCGTAGGTGTGCAGCAGGTGGGCGGTGTGGCGGGTGTCTTCGCAGGCCACGGCATCGACCAGGCGCAGCACGTGCAGCGCGCGCAGCGTGATGTCGGCCAGATTGCCGATCGGGGTGGCCACGACGTAGAGCGCGCCCGCCGGATAATGCTGGCTGGCTGCCAGTTCGGGGCTGTGGCCGTGCGTTTCGGCGGCCAGGGCCGCCGCAGGCGGGGGAGGAACGTTCACGATGGCAACGGGGATGGCAACAGACAAGGCGGGCCGGCTTGCGGGCGCGCGCCCCAGCACCAAGGCCTGCGGCGATGCGGCAGAGGCGCTGGCCTTGCAGTACCTGCAGGCCCACGGCCTGCGCCTGATACGGCGCAACCTGCGCAGCCCCGGGCGCGGGGGTGGCGAAGTCGATCTCATTATGGCCGACGCCGACGGCACCTTGGTATTCGTCGAAGTGCGGCAGCGCAGCCGCGCGGACCACGGCGGGGCGGCCGCCAGCATCGGTCTGCGCAAACAGCGGCGCATCGTGTTTGCGGCGCGGCACTTTTTGGCGCGGCTGCCGCAGGTGCCACCCTGCCGGTTCGACGCCGTGGTGGTGGACGGGGAACTCGGCGCGGCGCAGCCGCCTCGCATCCAATGGCTGCGCGGCGCCTTCGACGCCAGCGGCTGGGATTGACGAACCGATAAGATTGCGCCCATGCTTTTGCACCGGATCCAGCAGCATTTCGTCGATGGGGCCGACCTGCAGTACCAGTGTGCGCAGGCCGTCGGCCCGGCGCTGGAGGCGGCCGCGGCCGCGCTGTTGGCGGGCCTGACCGGCGGCGGCAAGGCGCTGGTCTGGGGCGCAGGGGTGTCGGCCGTGTTGGCGCAGGCCTTCGTGGCGCAGTGGGTGGGCCGCTTCGAGCGGGAGCGCCCCGAGCTGCCGGCGCTGGCGTTGGGGGGCCACCCGCTGGCGGGTGTGACCGCGGGTGTCGACGGCGCGGGCCCGGCCGTGGTGCGGCAGCTGCGCGCCCTGGGCGTGCCGGGGGATGTGCTGGTGGTGATTGCCGCTGCCCCGACGGCCGATGCCCTGGCGCTGATTGCCGCGGCGCACGAGCGGGAGATGGTGGTGGTGGCGCTGACCGGGGCGCGCCCGGGGGAGCTGCCCGACGTCCTCAAAGACACCGATGTGCTGGTGACCGTACCGACCGAGCGACCGGCACGCGTGTACGAGGCCCACTTGGTGGCCCTGCACGCGCTGTGCGACGCCATCGACGTGCAGTTGCTGGGTGAAGAAACCGAAACGGAGAACCTCGAACCATGACGATGACCTCAGACGAATCGCCCACCCCCAGCGCCGTGCGCGTGGGGCTTGCCGCGCTGGCGCTGGCCGCCGCGCTGGGTGCGTTGAGCGGCTGTGCGCCGATCGTGGCAGGCGCCGCGGTCGGTGGTACGGTGCTCGTGGCCACCGACCGGCGCACCGCTGCCACCCAACTCGAAGACCAGACCATCGAACTCAAGGCGGGCAACCGGCTGCGCGAGCAGCTTGGCGAGCGCGCGCGCGTGACGGTGACCAGCTTCAACCGGCGCGTGTTGCTGACGGGCGAGGTGGCCTCCGAAGCCGACCGCCAAACGGTGCTGCGCATCGTGCAGGGCGTGGAAAACGTCGCCGCCCTGGTGGACGAATTGGCCGTGATGGGGTCGCCGTCGTTGACCGCACGCTCCGCCGACGCGCTGGTGACCGCGCGCGTGAAGGCGGCGTTCGTCGATGCCCAGGACCTCTCGGCCAACGCCATCAAGGTGGTGACCGAGCGTGGCACGGTCTACCTGATGGGCCGGGTGACGCAGCGCGAGGCCAACCGGGCGGCCGAGGTCGCGCGCGTGGTGCCGGGCGTGCAGCGGGTGGTGCGCGTGTTCGAAATCATCAGCGAGGCCGAGCTGGCGCGCCTGCAGGCGGCCCCGGCGCCCAGCGAAGCGGCCCCGGCCAGCCGCTGACGCGCTTGCGGCTGCCCGCGCGCCCCAGCGCGGCCGCTGCGTCAACGCAGGCGGCGAATCAGGCTGGAGGTGTCCCAGCGACCGCCGCCCATGGCCTGCACGTCGGCGTAAAACTGGTCCACCAGCGCCGTGACCGGCAGCCGCGCGCCGTTGCGGCGCGCCTCGTCCAGCACCAGGCCCAAATCCTTGCGCATCCAGTCCACGGCAAAGCCGAAGTCGAAGCGGTCGTCGATCATGGTCGCGCCGCGGTTGTCCATCTGCCAGCTCTGCGCCGCGCCTTTGCCGATCACCTCCAGCACCCGCTTCATGTCCAACCCGGCGCGTTGGCCAAAGGCAATGCCCTCGGCCAGCCCCTGCACCAAGCCGGCGATGCAGATTTGGTTGACCATCTTGGCCAACTGCCCGCAGCCGCTGTCGCCCAGCAGGGTGACGGCGCGCGCGTAGGCCAGCATCACAGGGCGGGCGCGCTCAAAAGGTGCGGCGTCGCCGCCGCACATGATGGTGAGCTGGCCGTTTTCGGCACCCGCCTGCCCGCCCGAGACCGGCGCATCGACGAAGTGGCAGGCGTGCGCGCGCGCGGCGGCGTAGAGCTCGCGCGCCACCTCGGCCGAGGCGGTGGTGTGGTCGACGAAGACCGCCTCGGGCGCCATGCCCGCCAGCGCCCCATCGGGGCCGAGCACGACGCTGCGCAGGTCGTCGTCATTGCCCACGCAGGCCATGACGAACGCCGCACCCTCGGCCGCCGCGCGTGGCGTGGCGGCCTGCCGCACGCGCGTGAGGCCGCGCCCGTGCATGGCCTGTACCCAGTCGTCGGCCTTGGCGGCCGTGCGGTTGTAGACCGTGACCTCGTGTCCGGCCAGCGCCACATGCGCGGCCATGGGCCAGCCCATCACGCCCAGGCCCAAAAAGGCCACGCGCTGGGCGGGGGTGGATGCGTACGCGGTCTTGGGGTGAACGGTTGGCATGGTGGGGCGGTGCGTGGTGGGGGTCAGACGATTTGCAGGTGTTCGGTGCCGGCGGCGAGGTCGCTGTTGCGCGCGCGCTGGCTCTCGAGTTTGATGCGCAGCTTGATGTCGTTTTGCGAGTCGGCATTGCGCACCGCGTCCTCGTAGGAAATCTGGTGCGCCTCGAAGGCGTCGAACAGCGCCTGGTCGAAGGTTTGCATGCCGACTTCGGTGCTGCGCTTCATGACCTCCTTGATCTCGTTGATCTCACCCTTCATGATGAGATCGGCGATGAGGGCGCTGTTGAGCAGCACTTCCACGATCGCCACGCGGCCCTTGCCGTCTTCGCGTGGCAGCAGCCGCTGCGCCACCATGCCGCGCAGGTTGAGCGAGACGTCCTTGAGCAGCTGGGCGTGCCGGTCCTGCGGAAAGAAGTTGATGATGCGCTCCATGGCCTGGTTGGCGCTGTTGGCGTGCAGCGTGGCCAGGCACAGGTGGCCGGTTTCGGAAAACGCGATCGCGTGCTCCATGGTCTCGCGGTCGCGGATTTCGCCCATCAGGATCACGTTGGGCGCCTGGCGCAGCGAATTTTTGAGTGCGATTTGCCAGTCGTCGGTGTCGATGCCGACTTCGCGCTGGGTGATGATGCAGTTTTTGTGCTGGTGCACGAACTCCACCGGGTCTTCGATGGTGACGATGTGCTCGTGCGTGTGTTCGTTGCGCCAGTCCACCATCGCCGCCAGGGTGGTCGATTTGCCGGTGCCGGTGCCGCCGACCACGATGCAGATGCCGCGTTTGGACAGCGCCAGCTGCTTGAGGATCTGCGGCAGGCCCAGCTCGTCGATGGTGGGGATGCGCGCCGGGATGGTGCGCAGCACCAGCCCCACCTTGCCCATCTGCACGAAGGCGTTGACGCGAAAGCGCCCGATGCCCGCCGGTGCGATGGCGAAGTTGCACTCCTTGGTGCGCTCGAACTCCGCGGCCTGTTTGTCGTTCATGATGGCGCGCGCCAGCGCCTGGGTGTGCTGCCCGGTCAGGGGTTGCGGCGAGACCTTGGTGATGACGCCATCGACCTTGATCGCCGGGGGAAAGTCGGCGGTCAGGAACAGGTCGCTGCCGTTGCGGCTGACCAGCAGCCGCAGCAGCTCGTGGATGAATTGGCTGGCTTGATCGCGTTCCATGGCGCGCTCCTTGGCGGCGGCTGGCGCTGCCCGTCAGACGGGGAAATTTTCCGGGTTTTTGGCCTTGCTGCGGGCTTCCTGGGCCGTGACGACGTTGCGCCGCACGAGGTCGATGAGCGCCTGGTCCAGCGTCTGCATGCCGTATTGCTGGCCGGTTTGGATGGCCGAGTACATCTGCGCCACCTTGTTTTCCCGGATCAGGTTGCGGATCGCAGGGGTGCCGATCATGATTTCGTGCGCGGCCACGCGCCCGCGGCCGTCGGCGGTCTTGAGCAGCGTTTGTGAGATGACCGCCACCAGCGACTCGGACAGCATGGCGCGGATCATCTCCTTTTCCTCGGCCGGAAAGACGTCCACGATGCGGTCGATGGTCTTGGCCGCGCTGGAGGTGTGCAGCGTGCCAAAGACCAGGTGGCCGGTCTCCGCCGCCGTCATGGCCAGGCGGATGGTTTCCAGGTCGCGCATTTCGCCCACCAGGATCACGTCCGGGTCCTCGCGCAGCGCCGAGCGCAGCGCCGCGGCGAAGGAGTGCGTCATCGGCCCCACCTCGCGCTGGTTGACCAGGCTCTTTTTGGATTCGTGCACGAATTCGATGGGGTCTTCGATGGTCAGGATGTGGCCCGGGTCGTGCTCATTGCGGTGGTCCACCATGGCCGCCAGGGTGGTGGATTTGCCCGAGCCGGTGGGGCCGGTGACCAGCACCAGACCGCGCGGCTTCATGGCCAAGTCGGCAAAGATGCGCGGGCAGTTGAGGTCCTGCAGGGTCAACACCTTGGACGGGATGGTGCGAAACACCGCCGCCGCCCCGCGGTGCTGGTTGAAGGCGTTGACGCGAAAACGCGACAGCCCGGCGATGTCGAACGAGAAGTCGCACTCCAAAAACTCCTCGTAGGCCTTGCGCTGCGCGTCGGTCATGATGTCGTAGACCATCGCGTGGACCTGCTTGTGGTCCAGCGGCTCGACATTGATGCGGCGCACGTCGCCGTGTACCCGTATCATCGGCGGCAGCCCAGCGGACAGGTGCAGGTCCGACGCCTTGTTCTTGACCGCGAAAGCGAGCAGTTGAGTCACGTCCATGCAGCCCATTATGGCAACGATTGCCGACAAGCTCCAAGCCGTGCGTGCGCGCATCGACGCGGCCTGTCGCGCCGCCGCACGCGAGCCCGCCAGCGTGACCCTGCTGGCCGTCTCCAAAACCTTTGGGCCCGAGGCGGTGGCAGCGGCCGCCGCAGCCGGGCAGCGCGCCTTTGGCGAGAACTACGTGCAAGAGGGCGTGGAGAAGATCGTCGCGCTGCGCGCCGCGGGGGTGACGGGGCTGCAGTGGCACTGCATCGGCCCGCTGCAGAGCAACAAAACGCGGCCGGTGGCCGAGCACTTCGACTGGGTGCAGTCGGTCGATCGCCTCAAAATCGCCCAGCGCCTGAGCGCGCAGCGCCCGGCCCAGTTGCCGCCGCTGCAGGTGTGCATCCAGGTCAATGTCGACGGCGGGCCGACCAAGGCCGGTGTGGCGCCCGAGCAGGCCGTGGCGCTGGCGCAGGCGGTGGCCGAACTGCCCGGCTTGCGCCTGCGCGGGCTGATGTGCATCCCCGACCCCCAGCCCGACCCGGCGGCGATGCTGGCGGTGTTTGCTGACGCCGCGGCGCTGTTTGCGCGCGTGCGCACCGCGTTGGGCGATCCGCCCGCTTTCGACACGCTCTCGATGGGCATGAGCGACGACCTGGAGCTGGCCATCGCCGCCGGCAGCACGATGGTGCGCGTTGGCAGCGCGATCTTTGGGCGGCGCGCCTACGCCGCCGCCCCGGCGTGAGCGTCAGTCCAGCGCCATCAGCGTGGCGTTGCCGCCAGCGGCGGCGGTGTTGATGCTCAGGCTGCGCTCGACCAGCAGCCCGGCTGGCGGCAGCGCTGCATCGGGCGCGCCGGTGATCACCGGCACCACGGGGCCGGGCAGGGTGGCCAAGGCCTGCTGCAGCGCGATGAGTGCCGCGGCATCGCCGGCAAACCACGCCACCTGCGGTGGGGCCGGCAGCTGCGCCAACGCCGGCGCGATAGGCCCGTCACCGGGCAGCGTCAGCGCTTGCGCGCCCAGGGCCTGCACGCGCGCGACCATGGCCGCGCGGGTGGCGGTGTCGGCCGCCACGCACAACACGCGCTCGCGTGGCAGCAGGCGGTATTCGTCGCGCTGCCCCGTCGGGCCGCACAGGACCACGGGGGCGCGCCAGTCGCTGGGCGCAGGCGCGCCGGCAAAACCCAGGGCGCGCTCGACCGCATCCGCCGGTGCCTGCGCCAGCAGCCGGTACAGGTACAGCGGGCCGCCTGCCTTGGGGCCGGTGCCCGAGAGGCCTTCGCCGCCAAAGGGCTGCACGCCCACCACCGCCCCCACCAGGTTGCGGTTGACGTAGTGGTTGCCCGCGCGCACGCGCTGCGTCAGCTGCGCGATGGTCTCGTCGATGCGGCTGTGCACGCCAAAGGTCAACCCATAACCGGTGGCGTGGATGGCCTCGATGAGGGCGGGCAGCGCCGCGCGCCGCCAGCGCAGCACATGCAGCACGGGACCAAACACCTCGCGCTGCAGCAGCGACAGATCGTCGATTTCGATCACCGTCGGCGGCACAAAGGTGCCTGCCGCAGCCTCGGGTGGCAGCGCGGTTTGCCAGATGCGGCAGCCGCGCGCGCGCATCGCCTCGATGTGCGCCAGGATGGCGGCGCGCGCCTCGGCGTCGATCACAGGGCCGACATCCGTGGCCAGCCGCGCCGGGTCGCCCACGCGCAGCTCGTCCATGGCACCGCGCAACAGGGTCAGCAGGCGCTCGGCCGCTTCCTCTTGCACGCACAGCACGCGCAGGGCCGAGCAGCGCTGTCCGGCGCTGTCAAAGGCTGACGTGATGACGTCCTGCACCACCTGCTCGGGCAGCGCCGAGGTGTCCACCACCATGGCATTTTGGCCGCCGGTTTCGGCGATCAGCGGCAGCGGGTGGACGCGACCATCGGAGCCGGTGCGCGTGCGCCCCGCCAGCGCGCGTTGCAGCAGGCGCGCCACCTCGGTGGAGCCGGTGAACACCACGCCAGCGATGCGCGCATCGGCCACCAGCGCCGCCCCCACCGTCTCGCCCGCGCCGGGCAAGAGTTGCAGCGCGGCGCGCGGGACGCCGGCGGCGTGCAGCAGCGCCGTCATGCGCGCGGCCACCAGGGGCGTTTGCTCGGCCGGCTTGGCCAGTACCGGGTTGCCCGCCGCCAGGGCGGCGGCGATTTGCCCGGTGAAGATGGCCAGCGGAAAGTTCCACGGGCTGATGCACACCACGGGGCCCAGCGGCGCGGCGTCCTGCGGCCAGCGCGCGTCGCTGACCTGGGCGCCGTAGTAGCGCAAAAAGTCGATGGCCTCGCGCACCTCGGCCACGGCGTTGCCGGCGGTCTTGCCGGCCTCGCGCATGAGCAGCGCCACGAAAGCCGGCAGCTCGGTCTGCAGCGCATCGGCGGCGCCGGCCAGCGCGGCGGCGCGTGCCGTGGCCGGGGTGGCCGCCCATGCGGGGGCAAACGCCGTGGCGGCAGCCACCGCGGCGTCGGCCTGGGCCGGCGTGGCGTCCACCACCGTGCCCACGCGCTCGGCGTGCTGGGCGGGGTTGACGATCGTCCGCTCGGGGCCAGGCGCGCTGGCGGCTGGCGTGGCGTTTGCCTCGGGCGCGAGCAGCGGGCCGGCGCACAGCGGCGCGGCGCGGCTGGCCGCCAGGGCGTTGGCGATGGATTGCAGCGCGCCCTCGTCGGTCAAGTCCAGCCCCGTGCTGTTGGCGCGCACGGCACCGTACAGGGTCGCGGGCGCCGAGATGCGCGGGTGCGGCAGGCCAAGCGCACCCTCGGCACGCGCCCACGCCTGAACCGTCTCGACCGGGTCTTCGGTGAGCGCTTCCAGCGCTACGCTGGCGTCGGCGATGCGGTGCACGAACGAGGTGTTGGCGCCGTTTTCCAGCAGGCGGCGCACCAGGTAGGCCAGCAGCGTCTCGTGCGTGCCCACCGGCGCGTAGATGCGGCAGGGCCGGCCCAGACCGCCGGCTTCGACCGGCGCGACCACCTGCTCGTACAGCGGCTCGCCCATGCCGTGCAGGCACTGAAATTCGTACTGGTGCGGGTGCCAGGTGGCGGGGTCGGCCATTTCGTAAATGGCGGCCAGGGTCTGCGCGTTGTGGGTGGCAAACTGCGGGAACACCGCCTCCGGCGCGGCCAGCAGGCGCCGCGCGCAGGCCAGGTAGGACACATCGGTGTAGGCTTTGCGCGTGTAGACGGGGTAGTCCAGCCCGTCGAGCTGGGCACGCTTGATCTCGCTGTCCCAGTAGGCGCCCTTGACCAGGCGCACCAGCAGGCGGTGGCCGCTGCGCCGCGCCAGCGTGATCACATGGTCGACCACGGCTGGCGCGCGCTTTTGGTAGGCCTGGATGACGAAGCCGATGCCGTGCCAGTCGGCCAACGACGGCTCGTGGCACAGCCGCTCGAGCAGGTCCAGCGACAGCTCCAGCCGTTCGCACTCCTCGGCGTCGATGTGCAACCCGATGTCCACCGCCCGCGCCGCCTGCGCCAGCGCCAACAGGCGCGGGTAGAGCTCGGCCATCACCCGCGCGGCCTGGGCACGGCTGTAGCGCGGGTGCAGCGCCGACAGTTTGATGGACACGCCGGGGCCGTCGATGACGCCGCGCCCATCGTTGGCAGCGCCGATGGCGTCGATGGCGGCGCGGTAGGCGTCGAAGTAGCGCTGCGCGTCGGCGGCGGTCAGCGCGGCCTCGCCCAGCATGTCATAGGAGTAGCGAAAGCCCTGCGCCTCGCGCCGCCGGGCGCGTTGCAGCGCTTCGGCGATGGTCTGGCCGGTGACGAACTGCTCGCCCAGCAGTCGCATCGCCAAATCCACCCCCTGGCGCACCAGGGGTTCGCCGCCGCGGCGCAGCAGCTGCGCCAGCGCACCGCCCAGCCCCGCTTTGCTGTGCGTGGCGGTGAGTTTGCCGGTCAGCAGCAGACCCCAGGTGGCAGCGTTGACGAACAGCGATGGGCTGCGGCCCAGGTGGGCGCGCCAGTCACCGCGGCCGATCTTGTCGCGGATCAGCGCATCGCGCGTGGCCGCGTCCGGGATGCGCAGCAGCGCCTCGGCCAGGCACATCAGCGCCACGCCCTCCTGCGAGGACAGGGCGTATTCCTGCAACAGGGCCTGCACCAGCCCCTCGCGCCCGGCCTGGGGGGCGCGCGCACGCAGCCCCGCGGCCAGGCGCTGGGCCCGCTCGGTGACGCGGGCGCGCTGCGCGGCGCCGAGGCGGGCCTGTTCGAGCAGTGCCGGGATGCATTCGGTTTCCGGTGCGCGCTGCAACGGTGCCAGCGCGCCCATGGTGGCCGCGCGTGGCGGTACGGGGTCGGCAAACGGTGCGGAGGCGGCGGCTTGCAGCCAGGGGGAGGCGACGGGGGCGTTCATGGCGCATCGAGGTCAGCAAAGCAGTCGATGCATCAAGTTTGATGGCAAAAAAGAAAAATGAAATTTCGTATTTATAGGTAAAAATAGTGAAAAATACCACGCTGACGCGAATGGGACGGTATTGCCATGCACGACCTCGACCGCATCGATCTGCGCATCCTCGACACGCTGCAGCGTGACGGACGCATCGCCAACCTCAAGCTGGCCGAAGCCGTCGGCCTGTCCCCGACAGCGGTGCTGGCGCGCGTGCAGCGCCTCACGCGCGAGGGCTACATCCTGGGCTACGAGGCGCGGCTCAACCCCGCCAAGCTGGGCGGTGGGTTGTTGGTGTTCGTGGAGGTGTTGCTCGACCGCACCACGCCCAACGTGTTCGAGCAGTTCAAGGCGGCGGTGCAGGCTGCGCCGCAGGTGTTGGAGTGCCACATGGTGGCCGGTGGCTTTGACTACCTGGTCAAGACGCGCGTGGCCGACATGGCCGACTACCGGCGCTTTGCCGGCGACGTGCTGTGGCAGTTGCCGGGGGTGCGCGAGACGCGCACCTATGCGGTGATGGAGGAGGTCAAGCACACCCACCGGCTGCCGTTGTTCTGACGGCGGTGGGCATCGGGGGCCGGCATGCGCCGGGTGCCGGGTGTCTGGGGCCAGTGCCTGTGGCCAGGCGCCGCCGCCCCGGGTTGCATCACGTCGTCTCAGGCCACCTCACGCGGCGCGGCGCAGCGACGCGGTGCGCGGACGCAGCAGGCCGAACAAGTTCTTGGGGTCGTCCAGGTCCGGGATCAGGTCCAGCGTCTCGCCCAGGCCCAGGCGCTGCGCCTGCGCGTGCACGAAGCGCAGGGCCGCGAAGTCCTCCAGCGCAAAACCGACCGAGTCGAACACCGTGACCTCGTCGGCGCTGCGCCGGCCGGGGGCCTGGCCGGCCAGCACCTGCCACAGCTCCGTGACCGGAAAGTCGGCCGGCAGCTGCTGGATGTCGCCTTCGATGCGGGTTTGCGGCTCGTATTCGACGAACACGCGCGCGCCGCGCAGCACGTCGGGGTGCAGCTCGGTCTTGCCGGGGCAGTCGCCACCGACGGCGTTGATGTGCATGCCAGGTGCGATCATGTCCGGCGTCAGGATGGTGGCGTTGGTCTTGTCGGCCGTGACCGTGGTCACGATGTCGGCGCCGCGCACCGCTTCGGCCGTGCTGGCGCAGCGCGTCAGCACCAGGCCGCTGTCGCGCAGGTTGGCGCTGAGCTTGTCGGTCGCGGCCGGGTCGGTGTCGAACAGGCGCAGTTCGCGGATGCCGAGCAGGTGCGCAAAGGCCAGCGCCTGAAATTCGGCTTGCGCGCCGTTGCCAATCAGCGCCATGACGCGGCTGTCCGCGCGGGCCAGCGCCTGCGCCGCCACGGCCGACATGGCCGCGGTGCGCAGCGCGGTGGTCAGCGTCAGTTCGCTCAGCAGCGGGGTGCCGGTGGCCACGTCGGCGAGCACGCCAAAGGCCATCACCGTGGGCAGCCCCTCACGGGTGTTTTTGGGGTGGCCGTTGACGTACTTGAAGCTGTAGAGCGCGTCGTCGGCGATGGGCATGAGCTCGATCACGCCGACGGCCGAGTGGTTGGCCACGCGCGCGCTTTTGTCAAAGTCGGGCCAGCGCAAAAAGTCGGCGCGGATGTGCTCGGCGATGCCGCGCAGGCAGGTCTCGACCCCCAGCGTCTGCACCAGGTGCACCAGGGTGGGGGCGCTCAGGTAGCGGGTGGCCAGGCGGGGGGTGGAACGGGTCGTCATACGGGGTCTCCGGTTTTGTTTGGCGATATTGCGGATCAGGCCCAGAGTGTCCACCGCCCCGCAGTCAATGTAAAACGGCAAAATGTTGACGTTTTGGCGAAAGTCTGTCGAAATGTCAGGAGTAAATTGTCAAATCGTCAAAATCCGGGGTGGCCATGGATGAACTGGACCAGGCCCTGATCGCGCTGCTGCGGCGCAATGCGCGCCTGAGCGTGGCCGATCTGGCGTACAAACTGAAGGTGTCGCGCGGCACCGTGACCAACCGCCTGCGCCGGCTGGAAGACGCGCAGGTGATCCTGGGCTACACGGTGCGGCTGCGCCCGGAGTCCGAGCCCGAGCGCATCCGCGCCTGGATGAGCGTGCTGGTGGAAGGCAACCAGACGCGCGCGGTGATCGCCAGCCTGCTGGGCGAGCCGGGCGTGGTCAAGCTGCATGACACCAACGGCCGCTGGGACCTGTTGGCGGAACTGGAGGCGACCTCGATGAACGAGTTGTCCGACATCCTGGAGCGCATCCGGCTGATCAAGGGCATCCACAGCACCGAGACCAGCATCCACCTGCGCACCTACCGCTGAGCGTGCGCAGGCGGCGTGGGCGCACGCGCTGCGACGGTTGGCGTCACAGCGCCGCGGTGGCGACGATTTCGATCTTCCACGCTGGCTTGGCCAGGCGGGCCTGGACGGTGGCGCGCGGTGGCGTGTGGCCAGCGGGCACCCAGGCGTCCCAGGCGCGGTTCATGCCGTCGTAGTCGGCCAGGTCGGCCAGGAAGATCTGCACCATGAGCAGCTTGGTTTTGTCCGTGCCGGCGCGCGCCAGCAGGGCGTCGATCATGCCCAGCACCTGGCGCGTTTGGCCCTCGATGTCCTGGGTGGCATCGTCGGGCACCTGGCCGGCCAGGTACACCGTGCCGTTGTGGATGGCCATCTCGGACAGGCGCGGTCCGACGTCGAAGCGTTGCACCATAAAAAAACTCCTGAAAAATGCCAACGGGGATCAGCCGGCCAAGCCGGCGAGCACGCAGCGCGCGGCGGCCAGATCCCAGCCGGCCCAGCCGCAGCTTTTGAAGAAAACCGGCCCGTCAGGGCGGCGCGCCCGCTGCCATGCCGGGGTGTTGCGCACGACGTCGGCCAGCGTGGGCAAGGCGGCCACGTCCAGCCCGGCCTGCAGCAAGTCGCCGGCTTCGTGGTCGGCGTCGCGCGTGTCCACCACCAGCGTGCCGGTGGCGGCCAGGTGCTGGCACACGTCGGGTGCCCACTCCACCATGCGCGGTGTGAAAGCCCCCACCGCGGCCACGAAGGCATCCGCCCGCGGGCGGGCGTGCAGCGCCACCGCCTGTGCCGAGGTGCAGCTCACCACCAGCGGGCAGGCGGCCAGGGCGGCGTTGGCGTCGTCGACGCGCTGCGCGTGCAAGCCCAGCGCGCGCGCATGGGCGACGAGCGCGTCGGCGCTGGCGGCCGTGCGCGACGCAATGCGCACCGCGCGCACGCCCAGCCCGGTGGCCAGCGCCTCCAGATGCGCGCGGCCCTGCACGCCGGCCCCCACGATGAGCAGCGGCCCCTCGCGGTGGCGCGCCAGGTGCCGCGCCGCCAGCAGCGTCACCGCGGCCGTGCGCCGTGCCGTCACGGTGGGGCCGTCCAGCAGCGCGCGGCGCGTCCCCGTGCGCACGTCAAAGACGACGATGTCGCCTTGGATGGCGGGGCGTCCGTGCGCCGGGTTGTCGGGGACGAACGTGATGAGCTTGGTGATGGCCACCGCCGCGTCGTTGGCCGGCATGACGAACAGGCTGCCGCCACCGGGCAGCGGTTGCACCAGGCGCGGCGGCACGGTGACGCCGTCGTCGTGCAGCAGCGACGCGATGGCGTCGGCCAGGGCGGGATAGGGCAGCGCGGCAGCGGTGGCAGCGGCGTCCAGCACGGTCGATGGTGGCATGGTCGAAGGGGCGGGGTGGGCGCCCAGGAGGGCGTGCTCAGGCGGTCGGTGCGGTGTCCAACGGAGGCTCCGACGCGGCACTGGCGTTGCGCGGCAGCGGCAGCGCGAAGGCAAAGGTGGCGCCGGCGCCCGGACGGCTGTCGGCCCAGATGCGGCCGCCGTGCCGCTCGACGATGCGGCGGCACAGCGCCAGGCCGATGCCGGTGCCTTCAAAGTCCTGCGCGCGGTGCAGGCGCTGAAAGACGCCAAACAGCCCCGTGGCCCGGGTGCTGTCGAAGCCGACGCCGTTGTCGCGCACCCAAAACACCGCCTCGGGGGCGCCATCGGGCCCGGGGCGCACCTCGCCCCCGATGGCGATCACCGCGGGCTGCCGCGGCCGGCTGTACTTGAAGGCATTGCCCAGCAGGTTGTCCCACACCTGGGACAGCAGCAGCGGGTCGCCCTCGACGGCCGGCAGCGCCGCCGGCAGCTGCACCTCGCATGCCCCATCGGGGCGGCGCAGGGCGGGGTCGTGGCGCACGCGGTTGAGGCTGCTGCGCAGCAGGTCCAGCATGTCCACGGGCTGGCGGTTGAGGTCGGCGCGGCCCAGCCGCGCAAAGGCCAGCAGCCCCTCGATGAGCTGTCCCATGTGGGTCGCAGCGCCTTCGATGGTGCGCAGGTCCTCGGCCACGTCGGGCGACAGCGGCTCGCCCAGGTCCTCACGCAGCAGCTGCACATACGCGTTGATGTGCCGCAGTGGGGCGCGCAGGTCGTGCGAGACGGAGTATGAGAAGGCTTCCAGGTCCTGGTTGAGCGCCTGGAGTTGGCGCGTGCGCTCCTCCACTTTGCGCTCCAGCGCCTGGTTGAGTTCGCGCAGCAGCTCCTCCAGCCGGCGCAGCTCGGTCATGTCGCGCACCAGGCAGGCCGTCCCCAGGGCCTCGCCATCCGGGCCGTTGAGCGTGGCGTAGACCATGTGCGCCCACAGCCGCGACCCGTCGGCGCGGCGCAGCCAGCCGGTCGATTCGCTCTGCCCCAGCAGACCGGCGCGCTCCAGGGCCTGCGCGGTGTCGGGCGGCAGCGGGTACGGCCGCTGCGGCGCATCCGGCCCGGTGGTGCCCAGCACGTCCTGCGCGGCGTAGCCCAGCAGGCGCTCGGCGCTGGCGGGCCAGTCCTGGATGGCGCCATGGGGGTCGAGAAAAAAAATCGCGGCGTCGCGCAACCCCGCCGTGAGGGCCTGCCAGCGCGCCTGTTGCAGCGCCAGGTGGGTGTCTTGGCGCTGCAGCCGCTGCTGCAAATCCTGCTGCTGCTCGCGCAGCGCGGCTTGCTGGCGCTGGCGGTCGGTGTCGTCGCGCAGCAGCACGAACAAGCCGACCACGGTGTCGCCGCAGCGGTCGGGCAGCAGCACGAGCTCCCAATGGGTGGCGCTGCCGTCGCGGTTGCGCTCGACCGCGATGCGCCCCGGCTCGCCGCGCAGTGCCGGCGCCACCCACGGCAGCAGGGTGTCGATCCAGTCGTCGTCCACCGCTTCGTGCCAGGGCAGGCCGTCGATCTGATCCCAGGTCAGGTGTGGCCGCAGCAGCGCCTGGATGGCCGGGTTGGCGTGGCGGCAGCGCAGCGTGGCGTCCAGGCTCAGCACCCCGTCCGGCAACGCGCGCAGCAGGCGCAGCGCGTCGTCTTCGGCGACCGGTGCCGCATCGTCGGGCGGCGGCTCCGCAGCGTCGCCCGCCAGGGCCGCAAAGAACGACGGCGGCAGGTGTTCAGGCCAGGGGTCGCGTGGCGGCGGTTGCATGCCAGCAACTGTAGCGCAAGCCCCGCCCGCCGCCGGGCGACGGCGGCGTCAAAAGCGCGGCAAATCGGGGTGGGCCAGCCGTCCGCCACGCACCAGCATCTTGCCGTATTCGGCGCAGCGCTGCAGGGTGGGGATGACCTTGCCGGGGTTGAGCAGGCCGTGCTCGTCGAAGGCGCGTTTGAGGGCGAACATCTGTTCGCGCTCCTCGGCGCTGAACTGCACGCACATGCTGTTGAGCTTTTCCACCCCCACCCCGTGCTCGCCGGTGACCGTGCCCCCCATGGCGACGCTGGTCTCCAGGATGTCGGCGCCAAAGCGCTCGGCGCGCTGCAGCTGGTCGGGGTCGTTGGCGTCGAACAGGATCAGCGGGTGCAGGTTGCCATCGCCTGCATGAAAGACGTTGGCGCAGCGCAGGCCGTAGCGCTTTTCCATGGCCTGGATGGCCAGCAGAATGTCGGCCAGCCGTTTGCGCGGGATGGTCGAGTCCATGCACATGTAGTCGGGGCTGATGCGCCCGCTGGCCGGAAAGGCGTTCTTGCGCCCGCTCCAGAAGCGCAGCCGTTCGGCCTCGTCGCGGCTGACGGCAATCGCCGTGGCGCCCGCCGCGCGCAGCACCGCGCTCATGCGCTCGATTTCCTCGGCCACCTCCTCGGGCGTGCCGTCCGATTCGCACAGCAGAATCGCCTCGGCGTCGAGGTCGTAGCCGGCGTGCACGAAGTCCTCGACCGCGGCGGTCATGGGCCTGTCCATCATCTCCAGCCCGGCGGGGATGATGCCGGCTGCGATCACCGCCGCCACCGCATCGCCGGCCTTGCGCACGTCGTCGAAGCTGGCCATGATGCAGCGCGCCAGCTGCGGCGTTGGCGTCAGCTTGACGGTGACCTCCAGCGTCACCGCCAGCATGCCCTCGGAGCCGACGACGAGGGGCAGCAGATCCAGCCCCGGCGCATCCAGCGCGTCGCCGCCAAACGTGATGGGCTCACCCTCCACCGTGTAGCCACGCACCTTGAGCACGTTGTGCAGCGTCAGGCCGTACTTGAGGCAGTGCACGCCACCCGAGTTTTCGGCGACGTTGCCACCGATGGTGCAGGCGATTTGGCTGCTGGGGTCGGGCGCGTAGTACAGGCCGTAGGGCGCCGCGGCCTCGCTGATGGCCAGGTTGCGCACCCCCGCCTGCACCACCGCGGTTTGCGCCAGCGGGTCGATGGCGACGATGCGGTTGAACTTGGCCAGCGACAGCGTCACGCCCAGCGGGTGTGGCAGCGCGCCGCCCGACAACCCGGTGCCGGCGCCGCGCGCGACCACCGGCACCTTGAGCAGGTGGCAGGTGCGCAGCACCGCTTGCACCTGTTCCTCGGTCTCGGGCAGGGCCACGGCCAGCGGGCGCTCGCGGTAGGCGGTCAGGCCATCGCATTCGTATGGGGTGGTGTCCTCGGCGGTCCACAGCAGCGCGTGCGGTGGCAGCACCAGCGACAGGGCGCGCACCACCTCGGCCTGGCGGTCGGCGCGCTGCACGGCGCGGGATTCGGGCGTGTCGGAAGCGGTCATGGTCGGGGCACGGGTGGCGCGCGGCGGCGTTGGCAAACAGTGTAGGCCAGTGTGCACGCCGGTGGCTGAAAAATCCTTGATCGCGCTGTGAAGCCCGTGCGGGCCGGGCGGTTTTGACCTGTGTCAAAGGCCCATGGCGGGGGTCTTGAAGCCTGCCGCGCGTGTCCCTATGTTGGAGGTATCGATGCACGGTCCCGCCTGCGGGGGTGGAGGCGCTGGCGGGGCTGCCAAACGGTTCTCCACATCCCCAAGGAGGTCACGATGAGCAACCTGATTCCGCGCCGCATGAGCCTGTTCGACGAATTTTTCCGCGATCTGGCGCCGGGCTTCTACATCCGGCCGCTGCACGGCGAGCCGCTGCCGCAGCAAATCAAGGTCGACATCAGCGAGTCCGACCAGGCCTACACGATTTCGGCCGAACTGCCGGGTGTCAGCAAGGACGCCATCCACGTCACCGTCGAAAACAACGTCGTCACACTCAGCGCCGAGGTGCGCCAGGAGGACGTCAAGCGCGACGGCGACAAGGTGCTGCACAGCGAGCGCTACTACGGCCAGGTGTCGCGCAGCTTTGCCTTGCCCAGCGACGTCGATGAGGCCACGGCCAGCGCCCGCTACGAAAACGGCGTGCTGACGCTGACCCTGCCGAAGAAGGCGGCCGTGGCGGGCAAGCGCATCCGCGTCGAGTGAGGCGCGGGCGCGTTCACCGGACGGCCTGTTTGAGCCATTCGGCGAACGTGGCACATTCCCAGCGCTCCATCGCCCCCGCGCGCCAGCACAGGTAGTGCGCGTGGGGGCTGGGTACGTTGTGCGGGTACAGCCGCACCAGCGTACCGTTGTCCAGCCACGGGGCGCCCAATTTCAGGCGCACCAGCGCCACGCCCATGCCCGCGGCGGCGCCGTCGCACATCAGGCCGATGTCGTTGAACTGCGAGCCGTCGCTGGGTTCGGGCCAATCCAGGTGGTGCGCGGCAAACCAGGTGCGCCACGGCTCCAGCGGGCTGCGCAGCAGCGGCAGACCTTCCAGATCCTCGGGTTTTTCGAACGGTCCGTGCTCGCGCGCAAACGCCGGCGACGCCAGCGGCGTGACCTCGTCTTTGAGGATGCAGGTGAATTCCACGTCCTGGTAGCGCCCGGTGCCAAAGCGGATCGTCAGGTCCGCATCCTCGGCCACCACGTCCAGCAGCGGGATGCTGACCTGCAGCGTCAGGTCGATCTCGGGGTAGGCCTCGGCAAAGTGCTTGAGCCGCGGCATCAGGATCGAGCGCGCAAACGTCGGCGTGACCGCCAGCCGCAACTTGCGCCGCCCCGGCGTGGCCTGCCGGCTCGGGAAGCGCTGCAGCGCGGCCAGGGCCTCGCGCACCTGCGCCAGGTATTCGCTGCCCTCGGTGGTGAGGGAAAAATCCGCCCGTCCAAACAGCTTGACCCCCAGCTGCTCCTCGAGCTGGCGGATGCGGTGGCTGACGGCGCTGGGGGTGACGCACAGCTCGTCCGCCGCCTGGGTGACGCTGCGCAGGCGCGCCAGCGCCTCGAAGGTCAGCAGGCATTGGATGGGGGGGATGCGCGGCGCCATGGTCAGCCGTGGGATTACCGGAACACCACCGTGCGCTGCCCATTGAGCAGCACGCGGTGCTCGCTGTGCCACTTGACGGCGCGCGCCAGCACCTGGCTTTCGGTGTCGCGCCCGATGGCGGTGAGGTCGTCCACCGTCATGCTGTGGTCCACGCGCGCCACGTCCTGCTCGATGATCGGTCCCTCGTCCAAGTCCGCCGTCACGTAGTGGGCGGTGGCGCCGATGAGCTTGACGCCGCGCTCGTGCGCCTGGTAGTACGGCCGCGCGCCTTTGAAGCTGGGCAGGAAGCTGTGGTGGATGTTGATCGCGCGCCCGGCCAGCCGCTCGCACATGCCGTCGGAGAGGATTTGCATGTAGCGCGCCAACACCACGAGCTCGGCGCCTTCGGCCTCGATGATGTCGAGCTGCCGCGCCTCGGCCTGCGCCTTGGTGGCGGCGCTGACCGGGATGTGGTGAAAGGGGACGTTGTAGCCGGCAGCCAGTTGATAGAAGTCGCGGTGGTTGCTGACGATGGCGCGGATGTCCAGCCGCAGCAGGCCGCTTTTCCAGCGGAACAGCAAGTCGTTGAGGCAGTGCCCCTGCTGGCTCACGAAAATGACGGTGCGCATCGGCTCGTGCCAGGGGTGCAGGCTGCAGCTCATGCCCTGGGCGGCGCCAAAACCCTGCACCGCCGCGCGCAACGCGTCGGTGTCGCGACCGGGGCAGGTGAACTGCACGCGCATGAAAAAGCGCCCGCTGTCGCGGTCGTTGAACTGGGCCGCCTCTTCGATGTTGCCGCCCAGCTCCAGCAAAAAGCCGGAGACGGCGTGCACGATGCCGGGCTTGTCCGCACAGGACAGGGTCAGGACGTAGGTGTCTCGCATGGGGGCGATTGTCGCAGCTTGGCTGCGGCCGGCGCGTGCGCGCGGGGTGCGTGTTCAGGCGCCGCGGCCCGACTCCAACAGGTGCACCAGGGTTTGCAACGCCTGATTGACCGGGGCCGGTAGGCCGTGCGCGCGGGCGCGCGCCACCACGTAGCCGTTGAGGTGATCGATCTCCGTCGTGTGGCCGCGCAACAGATCGCGCGCGGTGGACGACAGTTGCGTGGCCATGCTGGTGGCGATGCGGGCCACGTCCGCCTCGAGCGCCGCCGCGTCCAGGTTGATGCCATCGGCTGCCGCCACGGCGACGCACTCGCGCACCACCTGCCGCAGCAGCTCTGGCACGCCGGACTGCGCCCACAGCCAGCCATAGGGCCGGGCGGTGATGGCCGACAGCGCGTTGTAGGCGCAGTTGATGACCAGTTTGGTCCACAGCGCCTGGGGCACCGCGTCCGACACCGTCGTCGCCACGCCGGCCTGGGCAAAGGCAGCCTGCACGCGCGCGGCCTGCGCAAAGGGCGCCAGCACCAGCTCGCCGCGGCCATGGTGGCGCACATGGCCCGGAGCCTCCACCCCGGCGGCCACGTACACCACCACCGGCACCACGGGGCGCCCGAGCACGCAGGCCAGCCGCTCGGCGTTGTCGACGCCGTTTTGCAGGCTCAGCACCGCGGTGTGCGGCCCCAGGTGGGGGCGCAGCGCGGCACCGGCGGCCTCGGTGTCGCCGGACTTGACGCACACCAGCACCACGTCCGCGCCCGCGGCGGCTGCGGCGTCGGTGTCCGCCGCCACGCGGATGCGCTCGTCGAACGCTGCGGTTTGCAGCCGCAAGCCCTGCGCGCGCACCGCCTGCACGAATGCCGGGCGGCCAATCAGGACCACCGGCACCCCGGCGCGGGCCAGCAGCCCACCGTAATAGCCGCCCACCGCGCCGGCGCCCAACACGGCGAAACGGGGTGGCGTTGCGGGCATGGGGGTGGATGCAGGGGTCATGGTGGAGCAGGGTTGGCAGTGACGCAACAAAGCCGCAGCTCGGGGTGGGCCACCATCTGTGGCACCCACGCACGTAGGCGCCCGCCACGGCGCCCACGTGGGTTCACCCCGGGCCAGCGCCTAGCGTAGCACCATTCGCCCCGGCACTGTCCACCCGGGCAGCCAACGGCCACGCGGCACGAGGGCGGCAGGATAATCGGTCAACGTTTGATCCCACCCCCACCGTTTGGAGGAACCCATGCCCCGTCCCGTGGACGTCGTGATACTGGCTGCCGGCAAAGGCACCCGCATGAAAAGCGCGCTTCCCAAAGTGCTGCACCGCCTGGCCGGGCGTGCGCTGCTGGGGCATGTGCTCGCCGTGGCGCGGGGGCTGGCCGCGCGCCAAACCGTGGTGGTGACCGGTCATGGGGCCGAGGCGGTCGAGGCGGCGCTGCCGGCCCTGGCCGAGGGGCTGGCGTGGCAGGCGGTGCGCCAGGCGCCGCAACTGGGAACCGGGCACGCGGTGCAGCAGGCCATGCCGCTGTTGGCCGACGATGGCGTGACGCTGGTGCTCTCCGGTGACGTGCCCCTGACGCAGCCGCAGACCTTGGCCGCGCTGCTGGCGGCGCAGGCCTCAGGCGGCCCCGACGCGCTGGCGCTGTTGACCGTGGAGCTGGCCGATCCGCACGGTTACGGCCGCGTGGTGCGCGACGCCGCCGGGCGGGTGCAGGCCATCGTCGAGGAAAAGGACGCCGACGACACGCAGCGCCGCATCCCCGAGGTGTACAGCGGCATCTTGGCCGCGCCGACGGCACGCCTGCGCGGCTGGCTGCAGCGGCTCGACAACCGCAATGCCCAGGGTGAGTACTACCTGACCGACGTGGTGCGCCATGCCGTGAACGACGGGGTGCTGGTGCTGACGCACCGCGTGGCCGATGCGGTGGAGGTGGCCGGCGTCAACAGCCCGGCGCAGCTCGCGGCGCTGGAGCGGGCCTACCAGCGGCGCACGGCCGAGGCGCTGCTGGCACACGGCGTGCGGCTGGCCGACCCGGCCCGTATCGACGTGCGCGGCGAGCTGGTGTGCGGACAGGACGTGGAGATCGACGTCAATTGCGTGTTCGAAGGGCGTGTGGTGTTGGGCGACGGTGTGCGCGTGGGCGCCCATTGCGTGATCGCCAACGCCACGGTCGAAGCCGGCGCCGTCCTGCACCCGTTTACGCACATCGAGGGTGACGCCGCCGGCGTGACCGTGGGGGCGCACGCGCGGGTGGGGCCGTTTGCGCGCCTGCGCCCGGGTACCTGGCTGGGGCCGGAAGTGCACATCGGCAATTTCGTCGAGGTCAAGAATTCGACCCTGGGCGCCGGGGCCAAGGCCAACCACCTGGCCTACCTGGGCGATGCGACCGTGGGCGAGCGCGTCAACTACGGCGCCGGCAGCATTACTGCCAATTACGACGGTGCGCGCAAGCACCGCACGGTCATCGAGGCCGATGTGCACGTGGGCAGCAACTGCGTGCTCGTTGCCCCGGTCACGCTGGGGGCGGGTGGCACGGTGGGCGCGGGCAGTACCGTGACCAAGGACACGCCTGCCGGGGCGCTGACGGTGGCGCGGGCCAAAGCCGTGACCGTGCCCGGCTGGCGGCGGCCGACCAAACCATCTGCCTGAATGCGCCCCGTGCGGGTGCGGATCTGGGGGATGGTCACCACCCCCACAGGTGGTCGCTGGCGGCCCAGACGGTGCCGTTGCCGTCGGGCGAGCGCAGCTGCACCCAGTCCCCCTGGCGGCGCACCGTGGCCAGCACGTCCCCATAGCGGGCCGTGCCCACCGCCTGCCACTCCAGGCCGGGGCCGCTGCGCAGGTTGAGGGTGCGTGCCTTGACCACGTGGTAGCGTGCGTCAGACGTGACGCGCGCGGCCACCCAACCCTCGTCGCCTTCGAAGTCGCGCACCCGCAGCCAGTCGCCGCGGCGTTCGAGCACCAGCAGTGGGTAGCCACGCTTGAGCTGCCAGAGCACCTCGGCCTCGGTGCCGGGGGCGGCGCGCAGGTTGACGACCGGGCTGCGCACGCTCACCAGCTCTTGGGCGTGGGCGCTCCAGGCCCCCACGAGCAAGACCAACAGCGCCAGGACACGCGCGACGGCTGAAGGGACATGGACCATGCGGCGGTTCCTCTCGTGGCAAAGGGAGCGATGAACGGAAAAAATCATACGCCAGCCACGGGGCGCTTGTCTGCCCCTTTGTGGCGTGGCAGCGGCAGTCGCGGGTCGAATTTGGCACGACGAATGCTGAAGTAGGCCTTGACCTGGCGCACGTTGCCCTGTTCGGTCCACAGCCGCTGCGCCAGGGCGTGGTAGTCGGCCATGCTGCGCACCGCCACCACGAGCACGAAGTCTGGCCCGGCGCTGACGCGGTAGCACTGCTGCACCGCGGGCTCGGTCACCGCGCGGGCTTCGAACGCGCGCAGGTGCTCCTCGCCCTGGTGGTCCAGGCCGATTTCGACGATGGCCGTCAGGCCTTCGCCCAGCGCGGCAGCCAGCCGCTGCGGTTGGAGGATGGCCACGCGGCGCTCGATCACGCCCGCTGCCTCCAGCCGCCGCAGGCGCCGCAGGACGGTGGGTGCCGACACGCCGCACTGCGCCGCCAGCACCTGCAGCGACTGGCTGGCGTCCGTCTGCAGGGCGTCGAGCAGGCACAGGTCGAGATCGTCGATAGAAAGATCACTCATAAAGACCAGAATTTTGAAAGAAAATTTTTTGCTTGGATGGGTGTAGAAAAAAATTTCGTAAACAGTTTATAAATGTAACCCGATTGCTTTTGCGCCACCGTACGCTCGCGCTCATCGGCATTTGGAGGACAGATCGATGTGCGGAATCGTGGGGGCAGTAGGAACCACGGACGTGGTGGGCGTGTTGCTGCAGGGCTTGCAGCGGCTGGAGTACCGCGGCTACGACTCGTGCGGGCTGGCGGTACACCGCGGGGCGCCGCTGGCCGATGCGCCGTGGCCGTCCGAGCGCGGTCTGGTGCGCGCGCGCAGCACCGCGCGCGTGGCCGAGCTGCAGGCGCAGGTGCAGGCCGACGGCTTGCGGGCGGCCACCGGCATCGCCCACACGCGCTGGGCCACGCATGGGGCGCCGGCCGTGCACAACGCCCACCCGCACGTCAGCCGCGGGCCGGGGCCCGACGCCGCGCAGCGCGCGCCGCGCGTGGCGCTGGTGCACAACGGCATCATCGAAAACCACGAGGCCCTGCGCGCGGAACTGCAAGCACGCGGCTACGTGTTCGAGAGTCAGACCGACAGCGAGGTCATCGCGCACCTGATCGACAGCCTCTACGACGGTGACCTGCTGGCGGCGGTGCGCGCGGCCACGGCCCGCCTACACGGCGCTTACGCGATCGCGGTGCTGCACCACGACGAACCCCAGCGCTTGGTCGGTGCGCGCGCCGGCTCGCCCCTGGTGCTGGGCATAGGCTCCGCCACGGACGGCCCCGTGCCGCATTACCTGGCCAGCGACGCGCTGGCGCTGGCGGGCGTGACCGACCGCATCGTCTTCCTGGCCGAGGGGGATCTGGTGGACATGGCCCTGGGCCGCTACCGCGTCGTCGGCGCCGACGGGCGCGCGCTCGACGACGCCGCGCGGCCGGTGCGCGTGGTCGAGCTGGGCAGCCAGGATGTGGCGCTGGGGCCCTACCGGCACTACATGCAAAAGGAAATCTTCGAGCAGCCGCGCGCGCTGGCCGACACGCTCGAAGGGGTCGAAGGCATCGTGCCCGAGCTGTTCGACGACCACGGCATCCGCTCGCGCGCGGCCTGGCGCGTCTTTGGCGAGACGGACCGCGTGCTCATCCTGGCCTGCGGCACCAGCTACTACGCCGGTTGCGTCGCGCGCTACTGGCTGGAGTCGATCGCAGCCGTCCCCACCACGGTGGAAATCGCCAGCGAGTACCGCTACCGCGACAGCGTGCCCGATGCGCGCACGCTGGTCGTCACCATCAGCCAAAGCGGCGAGACCGCCGACACCCTGGCCGCGCTGCGGCACGCCCAGTCGTTGGGCATGAGCCACACGCTGACCATCTGCAACGTGGCCACCAGCGCCATGGTGCGCGAATGCGAGCTGGCGTATGTCACGCGCGCGGGGGTGGAAATTGGTGTGGCCAGCACCAAGGCGTTCACGACCCAGCTGGCCGCGCTGTTTTTGCTGACGCTGGTGCTCGCGCAAGCCAAGGGCCGGCTGAGCGCCGAGGACGAGGCGCGCCACCTGCGCGCCATGCGCCACCTGCCCCTGGCGCTGCAGGCGGTGCTGGCGTTGGAGCCGCAAATCATCCGCTGGGCCGAGGATTTTGCCGCCAAGGAGCATGCGCTGTTTCTGGGGCGCGGGCCGCATTACCCCATTGCGCTCGAAGGCGCGCTCAAGCTCAAAGAGATCAGCTACATCCACGCCGAGGGCTATCCGGCCGGCGAGCTCAAGCACGGCCCCCTGGCGCTGGTGACCAGCGCGATGCCGGTGGTGGCCGTGGCGCCCAACGACGCGCTGCTCGACAAACTCAAGAGCAACCTGCAGGAGGTGCGCGCACGCGGCGGGGTGCTGTACGTGCTGGCCGATGCCGACACCCACATCACCAGCGGCGAGGGGCTGCATGTGATCCGCATGCCCGAGCACTACGGGACCCTGAGCCCCATCCTGCACGTGGTGCCGCTGCAGCTGCTGGCCTACCACACCGCCTGCCTGCGCGGCACGGACGTGGACAAGCCGCGCAACCTGGCCAAGAGCGTGACGGTGGAGTGAGCAGGGATGTGGGCGAGGTTACGATATCCATCCTTGCTGATAAACGGATCGAATCAAGGCCCCGCATGACCCTACGCCTCTACGCCCTTGCCGCCGCCGTGGCGGCCAGCCTGACGCTGGCTCCCAAGGCCCACGCCGACACCAAGGCCGCCGTGATCGACGATATGGCGGCCTATCTGGACTTCGTTGACTACGGCGGCGGGGTGATCTTCGCCGAGCAGATTCCGAAGGAGGCGTGGGCCCGCATCCTGGTCATCGATGCCCGCGATGCGGCCCAGTACGCCAAGGGGCACATCCCCGGTGCGATCAACATGGAGTGGCGCCAGGTGCTGGCACGCCGCAGCGAAATCCCCCGCGACCGCATGGTGCTGATTTACTGCAACACCGGCTCCCTGTCGGCGCAGGCGGGCTTTGCGCTGCGGGTAGCGGGTTGGGACAACGTGCGCATCCTTCAGGGCGGCATGGAGGAGTGGAAGGCCAAGGGCGGATTCGACGCTGCCGCCAAGGCCACAGCGCCTGCGCGCCACTGATTCGTCGCTGTCTGCCGGCGGGGACGGTCGCTCTCTCAGGGGGCAGTGTGCCCTGTCGCGCCCGGGGCGGAGTCGGTCGGGGCACAGTCCCGGCAGACGCCATGCCAGGCGAGGTCCAGCCGCGCCCCCTGGTGCCCCAGCGCCTCGAGTTGCGCCTGCCACAGATGCGCGGCTTGCTGCAAAGCCTCGGGCAGTTCGTCCAGATCCAGCCGGCGCTGGCAGGTGTCGCACGCCCAGACCGCATGCAGCGCGGGGTGTGCGCCGTCGTCGCACCAGACCCAGGCCCGCGCGCGCTGCTGGGGGTCGTCACCCGCCAGACAGCGCACCAAACCGGCGGCATGCAGGCGCTCCAGCAGCCGATACAGCGTCACCCGGTCCACCACGATCCCCTGCGCCTGCAGCGCCTGCTGCAGGGTGGCGTGGCGCCACACGCGGCGCGGGGGCTGCGCCAGCAAAGCCACGGCTGCCCGGGTCGCGCGGCTCAGCCGCAGGCCATGCGCACGCAGGCGGTCCGTCAAGGGGGCGGGTAGGGGGTCAGTCATAAACGCCACAAAGTTGCATTATGATCGGGTGCTCACCATTGTCTGTCAATGCCGCCGTCCGTCGTGGCCGGCAGGTCGAAGGAGTGTGTGCATGTCGCAATCCGTGGGTATCGAGGGGTGGTCGCGGCGCGGGCTGATGCGCTGGGCTGGTGGGGTGGCCGTGTCGATGCTGGCAAGGGTGTCGGCGGTCCGGGCGGAAGGGGCTTTGCCCGTCGTCGCCAGTTTCAGTATTTTGGCCGACCTGGTGCGTCAGGTGGGGGGCGATCGGGTGCAGGTGGATGCGCTGGTGGGGCCCGAGGCGGATGCCCACGTCTTTCAGCCGCGCCCGGCGGATGCGCGTCGCCTGACCGCGGCGCGGCTGGTCGTGGCCCATGGCCTGGGGTTTGAGGGATGGCTGGAGCGCCTGCTGCGCAACGCTGCCTACCAAGGCGCGCTGGTGCGCGTCAGCGATGGCCTGCCCGATCCGCTGCCGGCCCGGGGGCAGCACGGCCATGGCGGGCACGACCACGCCCACGTCCACGACCACGGGGACTGGGACCCGCACACCTGGCAAGATGTGCGCAACGCCATGCACGCGGTGCAGCGCATCGAAGCCGCCTTGTGCGCCGCCGACCCCGATGGCTGCGCGCACTACCGCCAGCGTGGCGCCGACTACCGGGCGCGCCTGCAGGCGTTGCACGACGACATCGTGGCCGCCTGGCAGGCCATCGAGCCAGCGCGCCGCAAGGTTGTCACCTCGCACGCCGCGTTTGGCTACTACGCCCGCGCGTATGGCGTGACCTTCCTGGCGGCCAAAGGGGTGAGCACCGCCAGCGAGCCCTCCGCCACCACGGTGGCGCGCTTGATCCGCCTGATTCGCGCCGAGGGCGTGCGCGCGGTGTTCATCGAGCGCCTCACCGATCCGCGCCTGATCGAGCGCATTGCCAAAGAAGCCGGTGTGCGGCCGTCGGCGGTGCCGCTGTATTCGGATGCGCTGTCCGCGCCCGCAGGGCCAGCGCCGGACTACATCGCCCTCATGCGCCACAACACGCAGGCGCTGGTGGCGGCCATCCGCAGCGGCGCGTAAGGGGGCGACCGGGACACGGCCAACGTGTACGGCGGCTAGCGCAGCACCAGCCCCGGTGCCCCCTCAGGGGGCGGGGCCTGCATGCGGCCGATCACCCAGCCCGGTGTCCCTTGAGCAGCGGCAAAGGCCGCCTGCACCGCGTCCAGCGCATCCGGCGCGCACGCTACCAGCAGGCCGCCGCTGGTCTGCGGGTCGCTCACCAAGGTCTGCCACAGCGCTCGCTCGGCCTCTGGCAGTGCCGACAGGTCCACCGCATCGCCGTAGCTGGCCCAGTTGCGCCCCGAGGCCCCGGTCCAGATGCCCTGCCGCACCAGCGCGCGGGCGATGTCCAGCACCGGCAGCGCACGCGTGTCCACCTGGGCCAGCAGCCCGGCGGGGCGGCACATCTCCAGCAGATGCCCGGCCAGACCAAACCCTGTGACATCGGTCATGGCGTGCACACCCGGCAGCGCCCCCAGCGTGGCCCCGGCGCGGTTGAGCAGCGTGGTCCAGCGCCGCATTGGGGCGTAGCCGTCGGCGTCGAGCAACCCTTTTTTGAGCGCAGCCGACAGCACGCCCACCCCCAGCGGCTTGCCCAGCACCAACACGTCGCCCACCTGTGCGCCGGCGTTGGTCTTGACGTGATCCGGGTGCACGGTGCCGATTGCGGCCAGGCCGTAGATCGGCTCCACCGTGTCGATCGAGTGCCCGCCGGCCAGCGCCACCCCGGCGTCGCGGCACACGGTGGCCCCGCCTTCCAACACGCGTGCGATGACCGGCTGGGGCAGTTGGTTGATGGGCATGCCCACCAAGGCGAGTGCGACCAGCGGCTGGCCGCCCATGGCGTAGACGTCCGACAGGGCGTTGGTGGCGGCGATGGCGCCGAAGTCGAAGGCGTCGTCCACCACCGGCGTGAAAAAGTCCGTGGTGGCCACCAGCGCCAGGTCGTCGCGCAGGCGGTACACGGCGGCGTCGTCGCTGGTGGCGGTGCCCACCAGCAGCTCAGGGGGCGCCAGGTGCGCTGGCACCCGGGCCAGCAGCTCCTGCAGCACCGCGGGCGCAATCTTGCAGCCGCAGCCGCCCCCGTGGGCCCACTGGGTCAGGCGCTGCGGGTCGCGTGCATGCTCGTTCATCGAAGGTCCCTTACAGTACGGGCCATGGCGGCCAAGCCCGATATTGTCACCCTGGACCAGCTCGACGCGTTCGATGCGCGCATCGACGCGCGCAGTCCCGCCGAGTTTGCCGAGGACCACGTGCCCGGCGCCATCAACTGCCCGGTGCTGGACAACGACGAGCGCCGCATCGTCGGCACGCTGTACAAGCAGCGCGGCCCGTTCGAGGCGCGGCGCCTGGGCGGCGTCTGGGTGGCGCGCAACATCGCCCGCCATGTCGAGACCTTGTGGCAAGGCCAGCCCGCACATTGGCGGCCGTTGGTCTATTGCTGGCGCGGCGGGCAGCGCAGCGGTGCCTTCGTGCTGTGGCTGCGCCAGATCGGCTGGGCCGCCGCCCAGTTGCAAGGGGGTTACAAGGCCTACCGGCGCTGGGTGGTCGAGCAGCTCGACGCCCTGCCGCCGCGCCTGGGCTGGCGCGTGCTGGCGGGCCCCACCGGCAGTGGCAAAACCCGGTTGCTGCACGCGCTGGCGGCGGCGGGCGCGCAGGTGCTGGATCTGGAAGGGCTGGCGCGCCACCGAGGCTCCATCCTGGGGGCGTGGCCCGATGGCCAGCCGCAACCGAGTCAGAAGGCCTTTGACACCGCGCTGGTGGACGCGCTGCGCCGCTTGGACCCCGCACAGCCGGTGTGGGTGGAGGCGGAAAGCCGCAAGATCGGCCAGGTGCAGCTGCCCGCCGTGCTGACGCTGGCGCTGCAGCAGGCCCCGCGCGTGCAACTGGAGGTGCCGTTTGCGGCGCGGCTGGCGCTGGTGTTGCAGGACTACGCCTGGCTGGGGCGCGACCCGCAGGCTCTGGCGCGCCGGCTGATGGCCCTGCGCGGCCTGCAAGCCAACGACACGCTGGCGCGTTGGCAGGACTGGGCGTTGGCCGGGAACCTGACCGACCTGTTTGCCGAGCTGATGACGCACCACTACGATCCGCTGTACCGGCGCGCGCAGGCACGCGCCGCGGCACCGTGGCGCGTGCTGCCGTTGGAGGGGCTGGATCCAGCCGGACTCGGCCGCGCCGCCGCCGAGCTGCTCGACGACGCCGGGATGTCCGGCTGTGTCCGATGACGGGGTGCGGACGTGGCGCCGCCCGTCAACGGCACGGCGCACGCGGTGGAGTGAAAGCGCTCACCCCGGACGGCGCGTTGCCGGCCCCAAGCGGTCCACGCGATCGGTGATGACGGCGTCCAGCCCCCAGTCGAGCAGGGTGCGCGCGCGCGCGGCATCGTTGACGGTGTAGGCCAGGGTGCGCCGGCCGGCGGCGCGTTGCTGCGCGATCAGCGCCTCGGTCCACAGCGTGTGGTTGAGGACGACCGCCACGCAGTCCAGGGCGGCCGCCACCGCCCAGCACCCAGGCCACAGACTGTCCAGCAGCAGGCCGCGCGGCAGGTGCGGGCAGGTCTGTTGCGCCGCTTGCAGCGCCGCCGGCTGAAACGAGGTCAACAGCGGCCACGCCGGTCCCCCGGGTTGCCCGGCGCCGTGCGCGCGCCACAGCGCGTCGGCCGCCTGCGCCACCGCCGCCCCGGTGGCGGCTTCCGTGCCCGGCGTCGGCTTGATTTCCAGGTTCAGCAGCGCGCCACGCGGCACGGCCCAGTCCGCCAGCGCGTCCAGCCGCAGCAGCCGCTCGCCGGCATAGGCGGGGCTGTGCCAGCCGCCGGCATCGAGCGGCGCGAGCACCTCCCAGGGCAGGTCCCCGGCGCGCCCCTGGCCGTTGGTGGTGCGCTCCAGCGTGGCGTCGTGCAGCAAAAACGGCACACCGTCGGCCGAGAGCTTCACGTCGCACTCGAACGCGCGCCAGCCCAGGCGCCAGCCGAGCTCGAAGGCGGCCAGGGTGTTTTCCGGGGCGAGCTTGCCGGCGCCACGGTGCGCGATCCAGCGCGGGAAGGGCCAGTCGGCAGCGGGGGTGGGGCGGTGCGTGGTCATGGCGGGGCCGCTCACACACGTTGCCCGGTGGCGGCGTCGTAGGCGTGCACCCGGTCGGGCATGGGGCGCACGTGGATGGTGTCACCCACCCGTGGGTGACAGGGGTGGCTCTCGGCCAGCCGCACCGTGATCGGTTGGCCGTGCGTGCGTCCGTGGATCAGGCGCTCGGCGCCAAGCAGCTCCAGCGCATCCACCGCCACCGGCCAGCCGCCGCCGTCGTCGGCGAGCAGCAAGTGCTCGGGGCGGATGCCCAGCAGCTGACCGGACGTGCTGCCCGGCACGTCGCGCAGCAGGTTCATGGCCGGCGAGCCGATGAAGGTCGCCACGAACGTGGTCGCCGGCCGGTGGTAGACCTCCTCGGGCGTGCCAAATTGCTCCATGCGCCCGCCGTTCATCACCATGACGCGCTGCGCCAGGGTCATCGCCTCCACCTGGTCGTGGGTCACGAACAGGCTGGTGATGCCCAGCTCGCGGTGCAGTTTTTGGATTTCCAGCCGCGTTTGCACGCGCAGCTTGGCGTCCAGGTTGGACAGCGGCTCGTCGAACAAAAACACCTGCGGCTGGCGCACGATGGCGCGCCCCATCGCCACGCGCTGGCGCTGTCCGCCCGAAAGCTGGCACGGCTTGCGCTCCAGCAAATGCCCCAGCTCCAAAATGCGTGCCGCCTGCTCGACGCGGCGGCGGATTTCGTCCTTGGGCAAGCCGCGCAGCTTGAGCCCATAGGCCATGTTGTCGAACACGCTCATGTGCGGGTAGAGCGCGTAGTTCTGAAACACCATCGCGATGTCGCGCTGCGCCGGCTCCAGGGTGTTGACCACCCGCTCGCCGATGCGGATCGTGCCAGCGCTGATGGTCTCCAGCCCCGCCACCATGCGCAGCAGCGTGGATTTGCCGCAGCCCGAGGGGCCGACGATGACGACGAACTCGCCGTCGGCGATCGCGGCGCTGAGGCCGTGGATGGCGGTATAGGTTTGGTGGCGCGCCGTCTGGTAGCGTTTGACGACGTGTTCGAACTGCAGAGATGCCATGAGGGGATGGGGTTATTTTTCGCTGTCGACCAGGCCCTTGACGAACCAGCGCTGCATGGCCAGCACCACCACCGCTGGCGGCAGCATGGCCAGCATGGCGGTGGCCATGACGATGTTCCACTCGGTGTACGACTCGCCAGCGATGAGGCGTTTGATGCCCAGCACGATCGGATACATCGCTTCATCGGTCGTGACCAGCAGCGGCCACAGGTACTGGTTCCAGCCGTAGATGAACTGAATCACGAACAGCGCGGCGATGCTGGTGCGCGACATGGGCAGCAGCACGTCCCAAAAAAACCGCATCGGCCCGGCTCCATCGACGCGCGCGGCTTCCACCAGCTCGTCGGGCACGGTCAGAAAAAACTGCCGAAACAAAAACGTCGCGGTGGCCGAGGCCATCAGCGGCACGGTCAGCCCGGCGTAGGTGTTGAGCAGGCCCAGCTGGGCGATGACTTCGTAGGTGGGGCCGATGCGCACCTCCACCGGCAGCATCAGCGTCACGAAGATGGCCCAAAACACCAGCCCGCGCAGCGGGAAGCGGAAGTACACGATGGCAAACGCCGACAGCAGCGAGATGACGATCTTGCCCACGGCGATCGTGAGCGCCATCACCAGGCTGACGCCCAGCATCGGCAGCGCCGGGGCAAAGCGGCTGCCCACGCTGGTTTCACCGCCCAGCAGCGCCAGGCGGTAGTTGTCCAGCAGGTGGCCGCCCGGCAGCAGCGACAGCGGCCGGCTGGTGGTGATGTCGGCCGCGCTTTGCGTCGAGGCCACCAGCGTCAACAGCACCGGAAAGGCGACGATGGCCACGCCGATGATGAGGATGGCGTGCGCCAGGATGTCGAGCCAGGGACGTCGTTCGACCATGGTGGATTCAGTACTGGACGCGCCGCTCGACGAAGCGGAACTGCACCACCGTCAGCGCAATGACGATGACCATCAGGATCACGGACTGCGCGGCCGAGCCGCCCATGTCCATGGCCTTGAAGCCGTCGTGGTAGACCTTGTAGACGAGGATCGCGGTGTCCTTGCCCGGCCCACCCTGGGTGGTGGCGTCGACGATGGCAAAGGTGTCGAAAAAGGCGTAGACGACGTTGATCACCAGCAAAAAGAAGGTGGTCGGCGACAGCAGCGGGAAGACGATGGTCCAAAAACGCCGCCAGGGGCTGGCGCCGTCGAGCGTGGCGGCTTCGATCAGGGAGCGCGGGATCGACTGCAGCCCGGCCAGGAAAAACAAAACGTTGTAGGAGATTTGCTTCCACACCGCCGCCAACACGATCAGGGCCAGCGCGTGGTCGCTGTTGAGCCGGTGGTTCCAGGGCACGCCGACGAACTCCAGCGCCCACGCCACCACCCCCATGGGCGAGGCAAACAGGAACATCCACAGCACGCCCGCCACCGCCGGCGCCACCGCATAGGGCCAGATGAGCAGGGTGCGGTAGACGTGCGTGCCGCGCACCACACGGTCGGCCATCACCGCCAGCAGCAGCGACACCGACAGCCCGATGGCGGCCACCAGCACCGAAAACACCGCGGTGACGCGAAACGACTGCAGGTACGACGCGTCGTCCCACAGGCGGCGAAAGTTGTCCAGCCCGACGAAGGTGGTGCTCATGCCGAAGGCGTCTTGCTCCAGCACGCTTTGCCACAACGCCTGCCCGGCGGGCCAGAAAAAGAACACCGCCACGATCGCCAGTTGCGGGGCCACCAGCAACCAGGGCAGCCCGCGCGACCGGAAGTGAACACGCTTGTCCATGCGGGGGCGCTTACAGACGGCCCTGGTTGGCGCGCTGGAAGCGCTCGAGCTGTTCGTTGCCGCGGCGCACCGCCTCGTCCAGCGCTTCCTTGGCGCTCTTTTTGCCGGCCCAGACCTGCTCGAGCTCCTCGTCCACGATGGTGCGGATTTGCACGAAATTGCCCAGCCGGATGCCGCGCGACTTGTCGGTGGTCTTGCGGATCATCTGCTCCACCGAGACGTCGGTGCCGGGGTTTTGTTTGTAGAAGCCGGACTTTTCGGTCAGCTCGTAGGCGGCCCGGGTGACCGGCAGGTAGCCCGTGCGCTGGTGGCTGGCGGCGGCGACCTCGGGTTTGGAGAGGTGGGCAAAAAATTGCGCCACGCCCTTGTAGTCGGCGTCCTTTTTGCCCGCCATGACCCACAGGCTGGCGCCGCCGATGACGGTGTTTTGCGGTGCGCCGGGCACGTCCGGGTAGTAGGGCAGCGTGGAGATGCCAAAGTCGAACTTGGCGTTGCGCTTGACGCTGCCGTAGAGCGCGGAGCTGCCGGTCATCATCGCGCACTCACCCGAGACGTAGGTGGCGTCGGCCGCATTGCCGCGCCCCTTGTAGACGAACAGGCCCTGCTTGGCCATGTTGCCCAGGTTTTCGATGTGGCGCACGTGCAGCGGGCTGTTGAACGCCAACCGCGCGTCCAGGCCGCCGAAGCCGTTGTTCTTGGTGGCGAACTCCACGTTGTGCCAGGCGGAAAAGCTCTCGAGTTGCGTCCAGCTCTGCCAGCTCGTCGTGAACGGGCAGCGATGCCCCGCGGTCTTGAGCTTGGCGGCTGCCAGCGCCACTTCCGGCCAGCTCTTGGGCGGCTTGTTCGGGTCCAGCCCGGCGGCCTTGAAAGCGTCCTTGTTGTAGTGCAGCACCGTGGTGGAGCTGTTGAACGGGAAGCTCAGCATCTGCCCGTTGGGCGCGGTGTAGTAGCCCTTGACCGCGTCCACGTAGGCGTTGGGGTCGAAGGTCACACCGGCTTTTTTCATCACCTCGGCCACGGGCACGATGGCGTTGCGGCTGGCCATCATGGTGGCGGTGCCGACTTCGAACACCTGCAGGATGTGCGGCGCGTTGCCGGCGCGAAAGGCCGCGATGGCGGCCGTCATCGACTCGTCGTAGCTGCCCTTGAAGACGGGCACCACCTTGTAGTCCTTCTGGCTGTCGTTGAACGATTTGGCCAAATCGTTGACCCACTCGCCCAGGGCGCCGCCCATCGAGTGCCACCAGACGATTTCGGTTTGCGCATGGGCGCTGGTGACGCCGAGCGCCAGGGCACTGGCCGCCAGCCAGCGCTTGAGGGGCTTGTTCATCGCGACTCCTTGAAATGGGAACGGATACGAAAAGACCAGAAACGCTCCGCGAGTATCCGAACGCATGGTGACAGTTTAGTGACACGTGGTGCGCGTGCCCACCCCCCTTGGGGTTTATCCCAGGGTGGCGCGGCCGTGCCGCTGCAGCCAGTCCTGCACCGCTGCCGTCGCGCGGGGCGTCAGGTGCAAGCCCAGCTTGCTGCGCCGCCACAGGACGTCGTCAGCGCTGTGCACCCACTCGTGCTCCACCCCGTGCTGCAGCTCCACCTCGTACAGGCCGGGCGCGACCTCGCGGCCCAAATCGTGCGCGCCGCGCGCGTCCTGCAGCCATGGCAACACCAGCGTGCCATAGGCGCGCACCCAGCGCGCCGCCGTGGCGGCGTCCAGCCAGGGCCAACGCGCCCGCAGGTGCTGCAGCAGGCGCTGGCGCGCCGCCATCGGGGTGGCGCAGGGGCCGACGACGCGGTCCATGTCCCCACCGGGCAAAGGGGTGTGCGCGGTCCAGTCGTCCACGCGCGCCAGGCCCAGCACCGGCTGCAGCCGCTGCACCGCCTCGCGCGCCAGCGTGCGGTAGGTGGTGATCTTGCCACCCCACACCGTCAACAGCGCAGCGCCGTCGACCGTGTCGAGCTCGAGCCGGTAGTCGCGCGTGACGGCGGCGGCGTCGCCCCCGTCGTCCAACAGCGGCCGCACCCCGCTGTAGTGCCACACCACGTCGTTGGCGGCGATGGGGGTGCGCAGGTAGCGGTTGACCTCGCGGCAAAGGTAGTCGATCTCCTCCGGGGCGATGCTGGCCTGCCCGGGGTCGTCGGTGTGTTCGACGTCGGTGGTGCCGATCAGACTGAAGCGCTGTTCGAACGGCAGCACGAACACCACGCGCCGGTCGCGCGCCTGCAGCAGGTAGGCGTCGGTGTGCCCGGGCAGTCGTGGCACGACGATGTGGCTGCCGCGCACCAGCCGCAGGTGGCGCCGGGGCGGCAAGCCGGCGCGCTCGCGCAGCAGCCGCTCGGCCCAGGGGCCGGCGGCGTTGACCACGACGCGCGCCTGCACCGTCAGCGGCTGCCCGGCTGCGTCGGTGAGCGTGGCGATCCAGCCCGCACCGTGGCGCTGCAGCCGCTCGCAGCGCGTGCGGGTGCGCACCTGCGCGCCGCGTTGGGCCGCATCCAGCGCGTTGAGCACCACCAGCCGCGCGTCGTCGGTCCAGCCATCGGCATAAGCAAAGCCTTGCCGCCACTGGGGCTGCAGCAGCGCACCGGCCGGGTCGCGCGCCAGGTCGAGGGCCTGGGACGCCGGCAACCACGCGCGCCGCGCCAGGTGGTCGTACAGCCACAGGCCCGTGCGGATCATCCATGCCGGGCGCATCGCCGCGTCGTGCGGCATCACAAAGCGCAGCGGCTCGATCAGGTGGGGGGCCATGCGCATCAGCACTTCGCGCTCGGCCAGCGCCTTGCGCACCAAGCGCAGCTCGCCATATTCCAGATAGCGCAGGCCGCCGTGGATCAGCTTGGAGGAGGCCGACGAGGTGTGCGCGGCCAGATCGTCCTGCTCGCACAGCAGGACGCGCACGCCCCGGCCGGCCAGGTCGCGCGCGATGCCGCAGCCGTTGATCCCTCCGCCGACGATCAGCACATCGACGGCCAACGCCGGGGCGGGTTCGGACGGGGCTGTGGGCGCGGACATGGCAAAGCGAAGCTGTCGGTTTACGTTTGATTGTATTCGTTTATGATCGTTTGTGTTGTTTGGCGGGATTTCCCGCATGGTTGCGCGCACCGGCGGCGTTACCATTCGCGCATGCCCGACAGCCCCGTTGCGCGCCGCCGGCGCGCGCTCAATCCGCGCCAAAGCGCGCTGTTGGCCGCCGTGCGGCAGGCCGGGGCCATGACCATCGAGTCCCTGGCCCAGCGCTTTGGCGTGACGCTGCAGACGGTGCGGCGTGATGTGCGCGAGCTCGAACAGCAGGGGCTGCTGGCGCGCTACCACGGCGGGGTGCGCATGCCGGTGTCCACGGTCGAAAACCTCGGTTACCGCCAGCGCCAGACCCTCAACGCCGCCGCCAAGGAGGCCATTGCGCGCACCGTCGCCCGCGACGTGCCGGCGGGCTGTTCGCTCATCCTCAACATCGGCACCACCACCGAGGCCGTGGCCCGCGCCCTGCTGCAGCACCGGGGCCTGCGCGTCATCACCAACAACCTCAATGTCGCCGCCATCCTCTCGGACAACCCGGACTGCGAGGTGATCATTGCGGGCGGGGTGGTGCGTGCGCGCGACCGCGGCATCGTGGGCGAGGCGACCATCGACTTTTTGCGGCAGTTTCGCGTCGACATCGCGCTCATCGGCATCTCCGGCATCGAGACCGATGGCACGCTGCGCGATTACGACGTGCGAGAGGTCAAGGCCGCGCGCACCATCCTGGAGCAGGCGCGTCAGGTGTGGCTGTGCGCCGACCACAGCAAATTTGGCCGTGCGGCCATGGTGGAGGTGGGTCACGTCAGCGCGCTCACGCGCGTCTACACCGACCGGCCGCCACCCCCCCCTTTTGACGCCTTGCTGCGCGAGGCCGATGTGGCCTGCGTGGTGGCCGACGCATTGCCGCCGCGCTAGCGCGGCGTTGCCACACGAGGACGACGACCATGGCCCTGTTGTTGGCGCTGGATCAAGGGACGACGAGTTCGCGCACGATCGCCTTCGACCTCGACGGCCGCATCGTCGCCCAGGCCCAGCAGGAGATCACGCAGCACTACCCCCAGCCCGGCTGGGTCGAGCACGACCCCGAGCAGCTTTGGGCCACGCAACGCGATACGCTGGTGGCGGTGCTGCGCCAGCTTGGCCCGCGTGCGCGGCAGGTGCGCGCGCTGGGCATCACCAACCAGCGCGAGACCACCGTGGTGTGGGAGCGCGCCACGGGCCGGCCCGTGCACCGCGCCATCGTCTGGCAGGACCGCCGTGCCGAGGAGGCCTGCGCGCGCTGGCGCGCCGCCGGCCTGGAGCCGCGGGCGCAAGCCGTGACCGGGCTGCGGCTCGATGCGTATTTCTCAGCCGGCAAACTGGCATGGCTGCTGGACCGCATGCCCGGGCTGCGTGCGCGGGCCGAGGCGGGGGAGCTCGCCTTTGGCACGGTGGACAGCTGGCTGCTGCACCGCCTCACGGGGGGCCGGGTGCACGCCACCGACGTCAGCAATGCCGCGCGCACCCTGTTGTGGGACCTGCGCGCCGGCGCCTGGAGCGACGAACTGCTGCGCGCGTTCGATCTGCCTGCGGCCTGGCTGCCCACGGTGCACCCCAGCGCCCACCCGTTTGGCGAGGTGGATGCCGCGGTGCTGCAGGCCGATGACCTCGATCTGCCGCCGGCGCTGCCCATCGGCGGCGTGGCGGGTGACCAGCAGGCCGCGCTCTTTGGCCAGGCCTGCTTCGATGCCGGGCTGGCCAAGAACACCTATGGCACGGGCTGCTTCATGCTGCTGCACACCGGGCGCCACCCCGTGCCGTCGCACCATGGCCTGTTGACCACGGCGGCGGCGCCGTGGCCATCCGGGCAGCCCGCGTTTGCGCTGGAGGGCAGCGTCTTCGTGGGCGGCGCGGTGGTGCAATGGCTGCGCGACGGGCTGCAAGCCATCCGCGCCAGCGCCGAAGTGCAGGCGCTGGCCGCCAGCGTGCCCGACAGCGCTGGCGTGACGCTGGTGCCGGCCTTCACCGGGCTGGGCGCGCCGCACTGGCAGCCGCATGCGCGCGGCGTTGGAGTCGATCGCCTTTCAGACCCTGGAGCTGCTGCAGGCCATGGAAGCCGACGCCCGGGCCGCGGGGGCCGGGGCGCTGCAGGAGCTGCGCGTCGATGGTGGCGCGGCGGTCAACGACGTGCTGCTGCAGTTTCAGGCCGACCTGCTCGGGGTACCGGTGGTGCGGCCCGAGGTGACCGAAACCACCGCGCTGGGGGCTGCGTGGCTGGCGGGCCTGCAAGCGGGTGTGTACCGCGGGGTGGACGAGCTGCGCGCGCTGTGGCGGGTGCAGCGCCGTTTCGATCCGGCGCGCCCGCGCGCATGGGCCCAGGCCGAGCAGGCCCGTTGGCAGCGCGCGGTGCGGCAGGTGCTGGCCGGCGTGGATGAACATGCCCAAAGGGAATAAGGAAAGAGCAAAAAAATCGTTGGGGTTTGATGGCATCGCGCCTAGAGTCGTGCCCCATGATCGAATGGGCGTACATCGGGGGCGGCGCGGCCGTTGGGTTGATCGTCGGTCTGACCGGCGTTGGTGGGGGCTCGCTCATGACCCCCCTGCTGATCTACGGTTTCGGGGTGCAACCGCATCTGGCGGTGGGCACGGATTTGTTGTTTGCCGCTTTGACCAAGAGCGCCGGCGCGGTGTCGTTTGCGCGCCACCGGCTGGTGCCCTGGCGGGTGGTGGCGCAGCTGACCGGCGGTGGTGTGGCGGGCGCGGGCCTGATGCTGCTGGCCTTGGCGCAGGTGGGCACGGCCCATCCGGCGGTGCACGCCGCGATGAAAGTGACGCTGGGCATCATGCTGTGGCTGACCGCGGCGGCCACGCTCTACAAGGTGGTCCGCGCCGGCTGGTGGTGGCGCAGCACCGCCACGGGGTCACGCGCCGTGGTGCACGCCGATGTGCCGGAGGCCGAGCAGCAGCGCCCGCGCTGGCGTTGGGCGCCGTTGGCGCTGGGGACGCTGATCGGGGCGCTGGTGACCCTGACCTCGGTGGGCGCCGGGGCCATCGGTGTCGCGGTGCTGATGCTGCTCTACCCGCACCTGCCCCTGGCGCGCCTGGTGGCCGCCGATGTCACCTATGCCGTGCCGCTGACGCTGGTGGCGGGCCTGGGCCATGCGTCGCTGGGATCGGTGGACTGGGGCTTGCTGGGCTGGCTGCTGACGGGTTCGCTGCCCGGCATCTGGCTGGGCAGCCGGCTGGTGCAGTGGGCGCCGGTGGCGCTGGTGCGCTCGCTGCTGTCGTTGTTGTTGACCTGGGTTGGCTTCAAGCTGGTGCTGGCCTGAGTGCCGTCGCGCCCGCAGCGGGCGGCACCGGCGCGGCGGCGCTGGGGTCCTCGGCCCCGACGCCTACCAGCACCACCGTCGGGCGCCCGCGGTGCAGCATGCTGGCCTGCGCCAGCAAGGCCAGCGTGTGCTGGGTGTGGATGGCGTCGGGCCAGCCAGCGCGCGACACCACGGCCACGGGCGTCGTGGCCGGCCAGCCCGCCGCCGCCAACTGCCGCGCCAGCCCGGGCAGCTGCTTGCCCGCCATGTAAAACACCTCGGTGTCGGCGTGGCGGCCGGCGCCCAGGTCGTGCTCGCGCGTCATGGCCGTGGTCAGCGCGACGCTGCGCCCGCGCCCGCGCCGGGTCAGTGGCCGCTGCGCATCGGCCGCCGCGGCCAGGGCGGCGGTCACGCCGGGGACCACCACCGCCTCGTGTCCGGCCGCGCGCACCACGGCCAGCTCCTCCTCCAGCCGGCCAAAGACGCTGGGATCGCCCCCTTTGAGGCGCACCACGCACGCCCCGCTGGCGGCGTGGTGCAGCAGCAGGGCGTGGATCACCTCCTGCCCGGTGGCGCGGTCAAAGCCGCGCTTGCCCACGTCGATCCAGCGCGCGCGCGGGGCCCAGTCGCGCAGCGCGGGGTCGGTCAACGCGTCGGCCAGCACCACGTCGGCTTGGGCCAACCAGCGCGCGCCGCGCACCGTGATCAGGTCGGCGGCGCCGGGCCCGGCGCCGATGAAGGCAACGGTCGCCATCTCAGTTGACCAGCAGCGCGCCACTGGTGCGGTGGGTGGCCGGATCGACGACGATCAGGGCGCCGCCGTCCGGGTTGCCGTCGAACGCGGTCAGCGGCAGCGGCTCGGCTGCCTCCACCACCACCTGGCCGATGTCGTTGACGCCGAGCTGTTGCGCCTCGGTGGGTGCGAGCGTGTCGATGTCGAGGCGGTGCTCGATCGCCGCGATGCGCCCCTGCACCCAGCGGTGGCCGTGGCGCAGCCAGTAGCGCCGCCCGACGATGGCGGGTTCGGTGTCCAGCCAGGCCAGGGTGGCGCCAAAGCGCCGCTGGCCGCTGAGCGCGCCGGGGGCAGCGAGCCAGTCGCCGCGCGAGACGTCCAGCGCCCGATCCAGCACCAGTCCGATCGACTGACCGGCTTCGCCGGCGCTCAACGGGGTGCCGCCGTGGTGCAGCACCTGCGCCACGCGGGCCGCCTCGCCGGAGGGAAATACCGCCACCGCATCGCCGACGCGCACCGTCCCGGCGGCCAGCCGGCCCCAGTACACGCGCGGCTGGTGTCCGGTGCCGTCGCCCGCGCGCGCCACCCATTGCACCGGCAGCCGCCAGGGCAAGTCGGCGTCGGGCAGCAGCACGGGCAGCGATTCCAGCAGCGCCAGCAGCGACGGGCCGTCGTACCACTCGGCCCGCAGCGGCTGGGTGACGTTGTCGCCGCGCAGCGCCGAGACGGGCACGATGCCGGCCGGCTCCAGCCCGGCGCGCTGGGCAAAATGCTCGAGCGCCGCGCGCACGGCGGCGAAGGTGGCGGCGGGATCGGCGACGGCGTCGATTTTGTTGACCGCAAACACCAGGTGCGGCACGCCCAGGCGGTGCGCCAGCAGAGCGTGACGCCGCGTCTGCGGCAGCAGCACCAGCGGGCGCTGGGACAGGTCGAGCTTGGTCACATCGACCAGCACCACCGCCGCGTGGCTGCCGGCGGCGGCCGTCACCATGTTGCGGGTGTATTGCTCGTGGCCCGGGGCGTCGGCGATGATGAACTTGCGCCGCGGTGTGGCGAAGTAGCGGTAGGCCACGTCGATGGTGATGCCCTGTTCGCGCTCGGCCTCCAGGCCGTCGGTCAGCAGCGACAGGTCCAGCGCGCCGCCGTCGCGGCTGTGGCGCCGCAGCGCGTCCACCTGGTCGGCCAACAGGGCGCGGCTGTCGTAGAGCAGCCGGCCGATCAGGGTGCTCTTGCCGTCGTCGACGCTGCCGGCGGTCAAAAAGCGCAGCGCCGCGTGGCGCGCGTGCTCGGTGCGGTGGGTGGTGGTGGCGTTCATGTCAAAAATACCCTTCACGCTTGCGCCGCTCCATGGCGGCATCACTGGTGCGGTCGTCCACCCGGGTGGCGCCGCGCTCGCTGATCGCTACCCGCAGCGTCTCGGCCACGATGGCCGCGGCGCTGTCGGCGTCGCTTTCGACCGGGCAGGTGCAGGTCATGTCGCCCACGGTGCGAAAGCGCACGCGCACGGTCTCGACGGTCTCGCCCGCGCGCGCTGGCGTGACCGGCGTCACCGGCACCAGCAGACCCTGGCGGCGTACCACGGCGCGTTCGTGCGCCCAGTACAGCGAGGGCAGCGCGATGTCCTCGCGCGCGATGTAGGCCCACACGTCCAGCTCGGTCCAGTTGCTGATCGGGAAGGCGCGCATGTGCTCGCCCGGCTGCAGGCGCGTGTTGAACAGGGTCCACAGCTCGGGCCGCTGGGCCTTGGGCTGCCACTGTCCAAAGGCGTCGCGGTGCGAGAAGATGCGCTCCTTGGCGCGCGCCTTTTCCTCGTCGCGGCGCGCGCCGCCGATGAGCACGTCGAAGCGGTGCGCCTCGATGGTCTCGAGCAGCGTGACGCTTTGGTGCGCGTTGCGCGAGGCCAGCGGGTCGGCCAGCCGCACCGTGCCGCGCGCGATCGAGTCCTCCACCGACCCCACGATCAGCGTGTCGCCGTGGCGGCGCACCCATGCGTCGCGAAAGGCGATGACCTCGGGGAAGTTGTGGCCGGTGTCGATGTGCACCAGCGGCAGCGGCAGCCGGCCGGCCCAGCTGCCGTCGGGCTGGCGCTGCTGGAAGGCCTTGCGCGCCAGGTGCAGCACCACGCACGAGTCCTTGCCACCCGAAAACAGCAGCGCCGGGCGCTCGAAGGCGGCCACGGCCTCGCGCAGCAGGTAGATGGCTTCTTCCTCCAGGGCGTCCAGGTGGCGCCAGTCGATGTCGGGTAACAGATGGTGGGGGGCGGTGGGGGCGTTCATGCGGTGCCTTCCTCGGTGGCAAGGGGGTTGGGGGTCGCGCGCGTGGGCAGGTGCAGGCCACACTCGCGGGTGTCGTCCTGCTCCCACCACCAGCGGCCCGCGCGGAAGTCCTCGCCCACAGCGATGGGGCGGGTGCACGGGGCGCAGCCGATGCTGGGCATGAAGGCGTCGTGCAGCGGGTGGTAGGGCACGCCGTGGCGCGCGATGTAATGCCACACGTCCGCCCACGACCAGTCGGCCAGCGGGTTGAACTTGGTGCGGCCCTGGGCATCGGCCTCTTGCCACGGCACCTCGGCACGGTGCGCCGATTGCTCGCGCCGCAGGCCGGTGATCCAGGCGCTGCGGCCCACCAGCAGGCGCTGCAGCGGGGCCAGCTTGCGCAGCGCGCAGCAGGCGTGGCGCAGGTCGCGGCTGCGGTACATCGCGTCCGGCCCGTGCTCGCGCACGAAGGCCTCCACCGCCGCAGCGTCGGGCTGCCAGACCTCCACCGCCACGCCGTAGTGGGCCTGCACGCGCTCGATCAGCGCCAGCGTTTCGGCGTGCAGCCGCCCGGTGTCGAGCGTGGCGATGGCGATGGGCAGCCGGTGGCGCACGATCAGATCGGTCAGCACCATGTCCTCGGCGCCCAGGCTGGTGGCTTGCACGATGCGCCCCGGGTGGGTGGCCGCCGCGTCGCGCAGGCGTTGCAGCGTGGCCGCCACACGCGCCGCGTGGCCAGGCGTTTCGCGCGCGTAGAGCGCGATCGCGCGGCCCGGCTGGGGCGGGGGGATGTCGATCGACAGGGACATGACGTCAGCCATGGGGGGTCTCCGTTGCGGTGGGGGCGGTGCGCACATCGGGCTGGTAGTGGCCGTCGAAGGCGCGCAGCGCGCGTTGCGCGACGGCCACCGATTCGCCCGCGCGCAGCTGCGCGCCGTCGAAGCCGCAGCGCCACAGCAGCGGCGCCATGTCGGCGATGACGTCGCCAACCGCGCGCAGCTGGCCGCGCCAGCGCCAGCGCCCGCGCAGCAGCCGGGCCTGGCTGTAGGCACGGCCGTCGGTCCAGCGCGGGAACTGCAAGGCGATCAGGTCCAGCCGGTGCAGATCGGGCGCCAGTTCGGCGATGTCGATGTCGTTGGGCCAGACCACGCCCACGGGGACTTCCGCCGGCCAGCGCGTGCGCAGCGCGCGCCACTGGTCGTGGCGCAGCAGCAGGCCAGGTGCTGGGTGCGGCACCGGTTCGTCCGGCGCGGGCCGCCAGCCATCGGTGCGGGGATCGATGAAGTGCAGCGTCGTCATGGGGGGCTCGCTCAAACGGTGGTGGCGGTGGTTTGGCGCACGGCGTCGGTGGCGGCGCGAAACGGCTCCAGCCCCAGGCGTGCGAGCGTGTCCAAAAAGCGCTCGCCCGGTGCGCGCTGCTCCAGGTAGGTGGCCAGCACCGCGTCGATGGCGTCGACGATCTCGTCCGCGGCAAAGGCGGGGCCGACCACGCGGCCGGCGCGCGCCGACCCATGGCGCGTTTGGCCGTCCGAGCCACCCAGCGTGAGCTGGTACCACTCGCTGCCATCCTTGTCCACGCCCAAAATGCCGATGTGCCCGCTGTGGTGGTGGCCGCACGAGTTCATGCAGCCGCTCATGTGCAGCGCCAGCTCGCCGATGGCTTCCAGCTCGTGCGGGTCCTGGTAGCGCTCCAGCACCGCGGCGGCAATCGGCAGCGTGCGTGCGTTGGCCAGTGCGCACAGGTCGCCGCCCGGGCAGGCGATCAGGTCGGTCAGCAGCCCGTGGTTGGCGGCGCCAAAGCCGGCCGCTTGTGCTGCCTGCCACAGCGCGGGCAGGTCCGCCTCGCGCACCCAGGGCAGCAGCAGGTTTTGCTCGTGGGTCACGCGCGCCTCACCGGCGCTGTAGCGCTGCGCCAGCTCGGCGGCGGCGTCGAGCTGCTCGGCCGTGGCGTTGCCCGGTGGCAGGCCGGCGCGTTTGAGCGAGAGCGTGACCGCGCACAGACCGGGGATGCGGTGCGGCAGCACCTGCCGCGCGCGCCAGCGGTGGTAGGCGGCCGGCAGCGCGCCATCGGCGGGCGCGGCCGGTGCGGCGTTGGCGGCGGCGGACGGTATGGCGCTCGGTGGCGGCGCAAAGTGGGCCTGCACCGCGGCCAGGGCCGCATCGCTCAGGCGCAGCGCCGCACCCAGCGCGTCGTCGTCGCGCAGGGCTTGGTATTCGGCCTCCACCGCGTCCACGAAGCGCTGGCCCTCGGCCTTGACCAGGATTTTCAAGCGCGCTTTGTAGAGGTTGTCGCGCCGCCCGTACTGGTTGTAGACGCGCAGGATCGCCTCCAGGTAGAGCAGGATCTCCTGCCACGGCACGAAGGCGCGCAGCTCGGGCGCGATCAACGGGGTGCGCCCCATGCCGCCACCGGCACGCACGCGAAAGCCCACCGCGCCCTGGGCGTCGCGGTGCACGTGCAAGCCGATGTCGTGCCAGGCGATGGCGGCGCGGTCATCGGCCGCGCCCGTGACCGCAATCTTGAACTTGCGCGGCAAAAAGGCGAACTCCGGGTGCAGCGTGCTCCACTGCCGCAGCAGCTCGCAGTAGGGGCGGGGGTCCACCGCCTCGTCCGGGGCGATGCCGGCCAGCGCATCGGTGGTGATGTTGCGGATGCAGTTGCCGCTGGTCTGGATGCCGTGCAAGTCGGCCTCGGCGAGCACGTCCATCACGTCGGCCGCGCGCGCCAGCGGGATCCAGTTGAACTGAATGTTTTGCCGCGTGGTGAAGTGGCCATAGCCGCCCTGACCGGCAAACGGGCCTTCGCGGACGCGGTCGAACTCGCGTGCCACGCGCGCCAGCGTGCGCAGTTGGTGGCTGCTGAGCTCGCCATACGGGATGGCCACGCGCAGCATGGGCGCGTGGCGCTGCACATACCAGCCGTTTTGCAGCCGCAGAGGCTTGAAGTCGTCGGCGCTGAGCTCGCCGCGCAGGTGGCGTTGCAGCTGATCGCGAAACTGTGCGGCGCGCTGGCGAAGGAAGCGGCGGTCGAAGTCGGAGTACCGGTACATCGCGTGGCATCAAGTCATCGATGCCCGCGATTCTCTGTTTTGGTTATGAAAAAACAAACGAAAAGATTGTTTGATATCTATAACCGGACGTCATATTCAGCGTCGGCGGCGTCGAGGGCGATGGCGGCGATCGCCGCCACCAGCCGTGCATCCTCCCCAATCGTTGGGGCCAGGGTCCAGCGCACCCCGGGGTGCTGTGCGCGCAGGCGCTCCAGCAGCACGGGCAGGTCCTTGCGCACATGGCCGCCCACGCCCAAAAACAACGGCAGCACGGTGACGTGGCGGCAGCCGGCCTGCGCCAGGGCGGCACCGGCGCTGGGTAGGTCGGGGGCCATGAATTCCAGGTAGGCCAGCGCCACCGCCAGCCCCGGGCGCGCGGCGCGCACGGCGGCGGCCACGCGCTCGAACGGCGCGGCCCAGGCCGCATCGCGTGCGCCATGGGCCAACAAAATCAGTCCGGCCGTCCTTCCCGCGGCGCCGCACCACCCGCGTGGGCTTGGTCGGTGCAACCGACAC
>NZ_VJOL01000018.1 GCF_007556705.1 Tepidimonas thermarum
TTCGACCAACTTGGCCTACCCCGACTCTCATGACCTCAACTTCTCGAACCGCCCGGTGCGGACCCGCATGCCGGGTGGTGTGGGAGGGGCTCGGTCAGGCATACTGACCGCCCCTATCCCTATGCCCGCCCGAACCGATGCAAGGGCGGGTGTCGGCGGCTGCTCTAGCGTCCCACCAACCGCCGGTACGCCTCGCGCGTTTGCGGCGACACCGCTTGCAGGACTTGGGCGTGGGTGGTGTGGTGGCGGGCGCGCAGGCGGGCGTTGGCCACGGTGCGCGAGCGGCAGAACCAGTGGCAGGTGTGTTGCAGCAGCAACATCTCGGCGCTGAGCATGTAGGCTTTGTCGCGCGCAGACCGCGCGGCCTGGTTGGTGACGACGGTGTCGATGCCGGCAGCGTGCAGGGCCAGGGCGCGGCGCAGGTCGAAGGTGGCGCGCGGAAACAGCTTGTGCGCGTGCGGCAGCGCGATGGGCAGGGTGCTGACCAGGGCATCGTCAGGCCATACCGACTCGACGTCGGCGGCGAGCTGGCGCACCTGGTCGCGCAGTTCGGTTTCGGCGCTGGCCAGCATGTTCCAGATTTGCTCGCGCCGGCTGGGGTCGTCCTCGTCCAAGGCGCGCAGGTAGCCGTCCAACAGGGTTTCCATCAGGCGTTCGATGCGGTACGGCTGCAGGTAGCGGCCCAGCAGTTGGATGCGCCGCTGCTGTTCACGAACTTTGGCGATTTGCAGGCCGGCGCCCAGCGCCAGCGCGAGAAAGAGCAGTTCCATGGTACCCAAGGTGGGGATGGCGGTCACGCCGGGTCATCGGGTAAGCGTTGGGGCTGCACGGCCTGCCCCCACAGCAGCGCGATCACGCGCTGGGTTTGTGCCAAGTCGCCGCTGGTCCAAAAGGCGACGTCACCCGGGGCGGGGCCCGGCGCCGCCAGGCCCGCCTGCGCGAGCCGGCGCGCCAGCTCGCGCGCGACGGCGGGGGCGGGATCGAGCACGATGACGCTGGGGCCGGCCACGCGTTCGATGACCGGGCGCAAAAACGGGTAGTGCGTGCAGCCCAGCACGAGCACGTCGGCCCCCACGGCCAACAGCGGTCGCACCTGCTGCGCGACGGCGGCTTCGGTCTCGGGGCCGTCGAGTTCACCGCGCTCGACGCGTTCCACCCAGCCCGGGCAGGCCTGCGGCAGCACGCGCACGCCGGCGGCGTGCGCTGCGATCAGGCGGGCCAATCCTGGGCTGGCCACCGTGTTGCGCGTGGCCAGCACGCCGACGATGCCGCTGCGGGTCAGGGCCACCGCGGGTTTGACGGCGGGCTCGATGGCGACGATGGGCCAATCCGGGTGGCGCTCGCGCAGGGCCTGGATCGACAGGCCGGTGACCGTGTTGCAGGCGACGACCACCGCCTTGCAGCCGGCGCGCCGCAACTGCGCCAGAATGTGCTCGGCGCGCGCCTGCACGTAGGCGGGCGGTTTGTCGCCGTAGGGGGCGTGGCCCGAATCGGCGACGTAAATAAGCCGCTCAGCGGGGAGCTGGCAGCGGATTTCGAGCAGCACCGACAGGCCGCCCACCCCGGAGTCGAACACGCCCACGGGGGCGCAGGCGGCCAGCGGTGGCACCAGGGCGGTCGTCATGCCGCGCGGGGGGCGGGGCTCAGGGGGCGATGGCGGCCTTAACCGCGGCAGACACCTGGGCCATGTCGGCGCGGCCGCTGAGCTCGGCCTTGGCCGCGGCCATGAGTTTGCCCATGTCGGCCGGCGTGGGCGCGCGTCCCCATTCGCTGGCCAGGCGGGCCACGATGGCCTGCACCGCTTCGTTGACCGCCTGCGCGTCGAGGCGGGCGGGCAGGTAGGCCTCGAGGACGGCGGCTTCGGCACGTTCCTTGTCGGCCAAGTCGGTGCGGCCGGCCTGCTCGTAGGCGGCGATGGCGTCGCGCCGTTGTTTGAGCAGTTTGTCCACCACCGCGATCACGCCCGCATCGTCCAGGGTGATGCGCTCGTCCACTTCGCGCTGTTTGATGGCGGCCAACAACAGCCGGATGGCCCCGAGGCGGGCGCTGTCCTTGGCGCGCATGGCGGCCTTCATGTCGTCGGTGATGCGGTCCTTGAGTGCCATGGGAACTTTCTGCGGTGAGAGGGTGGATCGAGAAACGACAAAGCCCGCCAGAGCGTCCTCGGGCGGGCTGTTGGTGTCACCGGCGCGCGGGCGGTAACGTCATCGGGGTGCGGGGCCCTGGGGCACCCCGATGCGCTGACGGCGCTCAGTACAGGCGCTGCGGCAACTGCTGCGAGCGCACCCGCTTGAGGTGGCGCTTGATGGCAGCAGCCTTCTTGCGCTTGCGCTCGGCGGTGGGTTTTTCGTAGAACTCGCGGGCACGCAGCTCGTTGAGCAGGCCCAGCTTTTCGATCGTGCGCTTGAAGCGGCGCAGGGCGACGTCGAACGGTTCGTTGTCTTTAACGCGGATGGTGGTCATTGGCCAATGGTTTCCGAAAATGCACCAGGTGCCGCACGCGGGGAAGATCAGACCCATCGCCGGCGCGCCTGGCAGGGGTTCCCCATCGTCAAGGTGATCACGGCAGACGGGGCTTTGCCAGCAAAGACCGCCATTATAAGCGTTTCACACGGCGTGCGTGTGTGTCATGATGCGGCCTGACCACGGCAGAGGAGGAGCCCTTATGTTTGCTTCGGCGGAAATCGGTCACCGCATCGACCGCGCCACCTACAAGGCGGAGGTGCCCGCGCTGCGCGCCGCGCTGCTGGAGGCGCAGTATGCGCTGCTCAAGAGCGCCGACCGCGCCATCGTGATCCTGATCAACGGCGTCGATGGCGCCGGGCGCAGCGAGACAGTCAACACGCTCAACGCCTGGATGGATCCGCGGCACATCCGCACCGAGGCGTTTGACGCCATGACCGACGAAGACCGGCGCCGGCCGGAGCTGTGGCGCTTTTGGCAGGTGCTGCCGCCCAAGGGGCATATCGGGATTTTGTTCGGGTCGTGGTACACCGACCCGATCCTGGCGCGCGTCGAGGGGCGCGACAGCCGCGACCATTTTGCACACCGCTTGGAGCGCATTCGGCAGTTCGAGCGCATGCTCACCGCCGAAGGGGTGGTGCTGGTCAAGTTCTGGTTTCACCTGTCCTACCGCGCGGCCAAGGCGCGCCTGAAGGCGCTGTCCAGCGACCCGCGCACGGCCTGGCGCATCGGCCCGCGCGAAAAGGCGCATCTGAAGCGCTACGATGATTTCATCGAGGCCAGCGACGAGGCGCTGCGCAAGACCAGCTTGGGCGAGGCGCCCTGGATCGTGATCGAAGGCAGCGATGAGGCCTACCGGAACCTGACGGCCGGACGGCATCTGCTGTCGGTGTTGCGGCACAGCAAGGCGAGCGTGCCACCGCCCAGCCCGGTGCCCGCCAGCGCCCTCCACACCGGTTTGGCCGATGACCTAACCGTGCTGCGCGCGCTCGACTACAGCCGGCAGCTGTCGCGCGAACGCTACGACCGGCTGCTGGAGCGCTGGCAGGGCCGGCTCAACCTGCTCAGCCGTGATCCGCGCATGCGCCAGCGCGCGCTGGTGGTGGTGTTCGAGGGGATGGACGCGGCAGGCAAGGGCAGCACCATCCGGCGCCTGACGGGGGCCTGGGACGCGCGCTACTACCGGGTGGTGCCGGTGGCCGCCCCCAACGAGAACGAGCGCGCGCAGCCGTATCTGTGGCGTTTTTGGCGCTACATCCCCCCGCATGGGCGCGCGGTGATCTTCGATCGCTCGTGGTACGGGCGGGTGCTGGTGGAACGCGTCGAGGGCTTTTGCACCGAGTCGGACTGGATGCGCGCTTACGGCGAGATCAATGCCTACGAGGAGGAGCTGGCCGAGGCGGGCGTGATCATCGTCAAGTTCTGGCTGGCCATCACGCCTGAGGAGCAGCTTCGGCGCTTTCGCGAGCGCGAGACGACACCGCACAAGCAGTTCAAGATCACCCCCGAGGATTGGCGCAACCGGGAAAAGTGGCCCGCCTACGAGCGCGCGGTGCAGGACATGGTGGATCGCACCTCGACCCGGGTGGCGCCATGGCACATCGTGGCGTCGGACGACAAGCTGTGGTCACGCATCGAGGTGCTGCGCACGCTGTGCCGACGCATCGAGCAGGTGCTGCGGCGGGGGTAGCGCGGCGGCCCGCTACAGCGGCGCCAAGCCGTGGCGGGCGCGGGCGCGCGCGCAGGCGTCGCTGCCGGCTTCGAACTCCCGGCACGGGGCCGGGCGCCACTCGTAGATGCCGCAGGCTACCTGGCGGCCGATGGCGCCGGTGAGCGCCGCGCAGCGTGGTGGCCAGTGGTCGGTGCCGCGCATGCGCACGGTTGCGCCCGCGACGTCCACCACCAGCCCATCGGGCACGGTGCCGCCGCAGGCTTGGGTTTCGTACACGGAAAAATCGACACGGAAGGCGGCGCAGCACGCGCCGCAGCGCTGGCACTCGTTCATCCTCGGGGTGTCAGCCCATACGGCCCAGCAGCAGGTATTCCATCAACGCTTTTTGCACATGCATGCGGTTTGGCCGCTGCGCTCGAAACCGCATGGGTCATAGTCTGCCCAGCAGCAGGTATTCCATCAACGCTTTTTGCACATGCATGCGGTTTGGCCGCTGCGCTCGAAACCGCATGGGTCATAGTCTGCCCAGCAGCAGGTATTCCATCAACGCTTTTTGCACATGCATGCGGTTTGGCCGCTGCGCTCGAAACCGCATGGGTCATAGTCTGCCCAGCAGCAGGTATTCCATCAACGCTTTTTGCACATGCATGCGGTTTGGCCGCTGCGCTCGAAACCGCATGGATCATAGTCTGCCCAGCAGCAGGTATTCCATCAACGCTTTTTGCACATGCATGCGGTTTTCGGCTTCGTCCCAGACGACGGACTGGGGGCCGTCGATGACCTCGGCGGTGACTTCCTCGCCGCGGTGCGCGGGCAAGCAGTGCATGAACAGGGCGTCGGGCTTGGCCTGGGCCATCATCGCGGGCGTCACGCACCAGGCGGCAAACGCCTGTTTGCGCGCTTCGTTTTCGGCTTCGTAGCCCATGCTGGTCCAGACGTCGGTGGTGACCAGGTCCGCGCCGCGGCAGGCATCCATCGGGTCGTCGAACACGCGCCAGAAGTCGGCGCGCGGCACACCGGCGACGGCGGGATCGACCTCGTAGCCGCGCGGGGTGCTGATGTGCAGGCGAAACCCCAGCAACTGCGCCGCCTGCAGCCAGGTGTTGGCCATGTTGTTGCCGTCGCCCACCCAGGCCACGGTGATGCCGCGCAGGGCACCGACGTCGAGCGTGCCGTCGGCACGCCGGCCGCGGTATTCCAGCCACGTAAACAGGTCGGCCAGGATCTGGCAGGGGTGAAATTCGTTGGTCAGACCGTTGATGACCGGCACGCGCGAGTGCGCGGCAAAACGCTCGATTTTGCTTTGCTCGAAGGTGCGGATCATCACCAGGTCCACCATGCGGCTGATGACGCGCGCGGTGTCTTCGATGGGCTCGCTGCGCCCGAGTTGGCTGTCGCCGGTGGTCAGGTGCACCACCGAGCCGCCCATCTGGTACATGCCGGCCTCGAAGCTGACGCGCGTGCGCGTGCTGGCCTTCTCGAAAATCATGGCCAGGGTGCGGTCGGGGTCGGCAAACGGCTGGTATTTTTCGACTGCCTTGAACTTGCGCTTGATGAAGTCGGCGCGCTGGAACAGGTAGGCGTATTCCTCGGCGCTGAGGTCCTTGAATTGCAGGTAGTGTTTCATGCGTGGGTCTCGTCCAGGAAGGCCCGCACCTGCGGCACCAGTTTGGCGATGATTTCGTCGGCTTCGGCGCGCGACAGGATCAGCGGCGGCACCAGTCGGATGACGCGCTCGGCCGTCACCGACAGCAACAAACCGGCCCGTGCGCAGCGCAGCACCAGGTCGCCGCAGGGGCGGTCGAGCTCGATGCCGATCATGAGGCCCTTGCCGCGCACCTCGCGCACGCCGGGCAGGCCATGCAGCTCGGCCCACAGCTGGGTCAGCAGGTGCTCGCCTTGGGTGGCGGCGTTGGCCAGCAGGCCCTCGTCTTCCATGATGCGGATGGTCTCCAGCCCGGCGCGCATGGCCAAGGGGTTGCCGCCAAAGGTGGTGCCGTGATTGCCCGGCTGGAACAGGCGCGCGGCGCGGGGGCCGGCCACGACCGCGCCCACGGGCACGCCCGAGCCCAGCCCTTTGGCCAGCGGCATGACGTCGGGGCGGATGTTGGCCCACTGGTGGGCAAACCACTTGCCGGTGCGGCCCATGCCGCACTGCACCTCGTCGATCATGAGCAGCCAGTCGTGCGCGTCGCACAGGGCGCGCACGCCGGCGATGTAGTCGGCATCCAGCGGGTGCACGCCGCCTTCGCCCTGGATGGCCTCGAAAAAGACCGCCACCACGTTGGGGTTGCCGGCGGTGGCGCGGCGCAGCGCCTCCAGGTCGTTGATGGGCACGCGGATGAAGCCGTCCACCAGAGGCTCAAAGCCTGCCTGCACCTTGGGGTTACCTGTCGCGGACAGGGTGGCGATGGAGCGGCCGTGGAAGGCGCGCTCGTAGACGACGATTTCCGGGCGGGCGATGCCCTTGTCGTGGCCGAACTTGCGTGCGAGCTTGAGGGCGGCCTCGTTGGCTTCTAGCCCGCTGGAGCAGAAAAAAACGTTGTCCAGTCCGCTGCGCTCGCACAGGGCCGCGGCCAAGGGCTCGGTCCAGGGGTGGTGGTAGTAGTTGCTGACGTGGATCAGGCGGCCCACCTGTTCCTGCAACGCTTTGACCAGGCGCGGGTGGGCGTGACCCAGCGTGTTGACCGCGATGCCCGCCAGCGCGTCGAGGTATTCGCGCCCATCGACGTCCCAGACACGGCAGCCGCGGCCGTGGGACAGCATGATCGGCACGCGCGCGTAGGTTGGCATCACGTGCGGCTCGGTGGGAGGGGTGGCGGATGGGTGGCTCATGGCGTTGCGTTCGTGGGTGCCCGGGCCGGGCGGCAATGGGTGGATTCTAGGGCCACGCCGGGCCGTGCTCGCGCGCGCGGTCAGGGGTGAAGTCTTATATAAGATATAATACTGCCGCGTGCGCTGGGCGATCCCCAGCGTCACCGTCGCCCCGTTTGCCGGGGTGGTTGCCCCCCATCACGCCGCCGTGCGCCCACCGGCCGCGGCCCATTCATTCGTGCGATGGTCACGCCCAACGCCCAAGAAATCTTCATTCAGGGAGTCACGCACAGTGGCCGCACGTTTCGTCCCAGCGACTGGGCGGAGCGGCTGGCGGGCGTGATGCGGCCTTTCCATCCCCAGGCGGCGCAAGGGCACGGCGCGCACCTGGGCTACTCCCCTTGGGTCATCCCGACCGTGGTCAACGGTATCAAGTGCGTCGTCGTCAACCGCGCGTTGCGCGACTACGACGAGCGGGCGTGGAACTTCGTGCTGGGGTTTGCGCGCGACAACGACCTCGTCGTCACCGAAGCCTGTTTGCTGCCCGATCCGCCGCGCTCGTGACCGCTCCCCGCGTGTGGGCGTCAACGCGCCGCTGCGGTGCAACGGCGTGGCCACCGGCTGGGTGGGTCCATGGCGGTGCCGCACGTAAAAACGCCGCCGGGGCGGGTGCCGCGGCGGCGTGGGGGTGGCTTTGCTGGCAGCGCACCCGTTCCAAGGCAGACGGTCGCTGGCTGGCGGCCAGCAACGTCCGGGCGGGGGAGGTGTCCGTCAGGCGGACGCGGCGGCCAGAGCCTTGACCTTGGCCGACAGGCGGCTCTTGTCGCGGGCCGCCTTGTTCTTGTGGAAGATGCCCTTGTCCGCGATCGAGTCGACGATCGACTGCATTTGGGCAAAGAGTTCGGTGGCCTTGGCCTTGTCGCCGGCGGCAACGGCCTTTTCCACTTTCTTGATGGCGGTGCGGTAGCGCGAGCGCAGCGAGCTGTTGTGCGCGTTGAGCTTGACGTCTTGGCGCGCGCGCTTGCGGCCAGAGGCCAGGCGCGGCGACTTCTTGGATTTGGTTGCCATGGTGTGTCGAATTCCTAAAAGCGGTTGGTGGATGTTGCCAGCAAAGCCGTGCATTATAAAACGGCCGCTGTCTGTGTGGTAGAGGCAACAGTGGCGGGGGCGTGGTGCGTTTCGTTTGATGGAACGCAAGCGGGCTTGGGCATGATCGGGCATACTCGCGCCGGTTTGGCTTCCGTTGTGCCTTTCTTGCGTGCCGTTATGTCTGTCACCGAAACCGTTTCCGCGCCCGAGGCGTCGCAACCCATCCCGCCGGGGCAGCCGCTGCCCCACCGCAAGGTCATCCGCAGCTGGATCACGCCGCTGGGTGAGCGGCGCACCGCCATCGCCATCGCCCTGCTGGTGCTCGATGGGGCCATTTTTGCCGCGCTGATCGCCGGCACCATCGCCTTCGAGGCGTGGTGGGCCAAGCTGCTGTGCGCCCTGGCGGCGGGCTTTACGATCGGGCGGCTGTTCATCATCGGTCACGACGCCTGCCACCAAAGCTACATGCCGCACCGGGGCCTGAACAAGGTGCTGGGCCGCATCGCGATGATCCCCTCGCTGACCCCCTACAGCTTGTGGGAGGTGGGGCACAACGTGGTGCACCACGGCTACACCAACCTCAAAGGGGTGGACTTCGTGTGGGCGCCGCTGACCAAGGCGGAGTTCGACGCGCTCCCGCCGGGGCGGCGCCTGCTCGAGCGCATCTACCGCAGCGGCTGGGGGCCGGCGCTGTACTACTTCATCGAGATGTGGTGGTTGCGCATGTTCTTCCCGCGCAAGACCTACATGGGCACGCGCCGGCCCGAGTTCTTCTGGGACGGCGTGTTTGTGCTGGCGGTGGGGCTGTTGTGGATCGGCGGCATGGTGGCGGCGGCGCTGGCCACCGGGCAGTCGGTGTGGCTGCAGGTGCTCATGGGCTTTGTCGTGCCGTTCGTGTTCTGGAACGCGATGATCGGCTTCGTGGTGTACGTGCACCACACCCACCCGGCCGTGCAGTGGCACGATGACAAGGTGGCTTGGGCCAAGGCCGCGCCGTTCGTCTCCACCACCGTGCATCTGGAGTTTCCGTTCAAGATCGGCGCGCTGATGCACCACATCATGGAGCACACCGCCCACCACGTGGACATGAGCGTGCCGCTGTACAAGCTCAAGCAGGCGCAAAAGAAGCTGGAGGACATGCTGCCCGGGCGCATCATCATCCAGCGCTTTAGCTGGCGCTGGTACTTCGACACCGCGCGCCGCTGCAAGCTCTACGATTTCACGCGTCGCTGTTGGACCGATTTCCAGGGCCGCCCGACCAGCGATCCGGCGCCGTCGTACGCCTGACGGCTGCGCTGCCGTGGCCTTGGTGCCGGGCGCACGAGGGGCGGATGCAGGGGCCGATGGGCCCCTGCGTCGTTTGTGGGTGGCGTCTTTCGTGCTGCGGTGCGACAATAGCGCCACATGAGTCAAGCTTTTTCCGAACTGAATCTGGCCGAACCGCTGGCCCGGGCCGTGGCCGAGATGGGCTACGAGACGATGACGCCCATCCAGGCGCAGGCCATCCCGGTCGTGCTGCAAGGGCGCGACGTGATGGGCGCGGCGCAGACCGGCACCGGCAAGACGGCGGCGTTTTCGCTGCCGTTGTTGCAGCGCCTGCTGCGCCACGCCAACACCTCCACGTCGCCCGCGCGCCACCCCGTGCGCGCGCTGGTGCTGCTGCCCACGCGCGAACTGGCCGACCAGGTCGCGCAGCAGATCAAGCTCTACGCCAAGTACACGCCGCTGCGCAGCGCGGTCGTCTTTGGCGGCATGGACATGAAGCCGCAGGTCGAAGAGCTGCGCAAGGGCGTCGAGGTCCTGGTGGCCACGCCCGGGCGCCTGCTGGACCACATCGAGGCCAAGACCGCGGTGCTCAACCAGGTCGAGTACGTGGTGCTCGACGAGGCGGACCGCATGCTCGACATCGGCTTTTTGCCCGACCTGCAGCGCATCCTGTCCTACCTGCCCAAGCAGCGCACGACGCTGCTGTTTTCCGCCACCTTTTCGCCCGAGATCAAGCGGCTGGCGGCCAGCTATTTGCAAGATCCCGTGGTCATCGAGGTGGCGCGGGCCAACACCACCGCGTCCACGGTGGAGCAGCGCTTCTTCCGCGTGGAGGAGGACGACAAGCGCCAGGCCCTCAAGCAGCTGGTGCGCGCGCACGGTGTGACGCAGGCCTTCGTGTTCGTCAACAGCAAACTGGGCTGCGCGCGGCTGGCCCGCGCGCTGGAGCGCGATGGCTTTCGCGTGGCGGCGCTGCATGGCGACAAAAGCCAGGATGAGCGCCTCAAGGCGCTCGACGCGTTCAAGCAGGGGCAGGTCGATTTGCTGGTCTGCACCGATGTGGCCGCGCGCGGGCTGGACATCAAGGACGTGCCGGCGGTGTTCAACGTGGACATTCCGTTCAACGCCGAGGACTACGTGCACCGCATCGGCCGCACCGGGCGGGCTGGCGCGTCCGGGCTGGCCATTTCCTTCGTCAGCGGGCGCGACGCGCGTTCCCTGGCGGAGATCGAAAAGCTGATCGGCCGCAAAGCCGAGGTCGAGCCGTTGGAGATCGAAGACGAGCGCGCACCGCGCGCGCGCCCCGGGCGCATCAACGATGGGCAGCGGCTGTGGCAAAGCGGTGCAGGCGCTGAGGCAGCGGCTGCACCGGCCGCGCCCGTTGCGCGCGCGCCACGGGCGCCACGCGGCAGCGGCGCGGACCGGCGCGCGGCAGACCCGCTCTACGACCGGCCGTACGAACCGGCGTTGCCGCCGGAGGCGACACCCGAGTGGGAAAAGGCTGCCAAGGCGCCCGCGCCCAAGGGCCTGTCCGCCTACATTCGCCCGCGGCGCAAGGTGGCGGCGTTGCTGCGCGCGCCACTGCCGGCGCTCAAAGCCCCCGAAGCGGCGCCCGAGCCTGCGGACACGGCAGCCGGATGACCTCCACGCGCCGGGCATCGGTCACGGGCGCATCGGGCAGGCACGCCGCGCTGAGCTGCCCGCCCCAGATGCAACCCGTGTCGAGCGCGAGCAGGTCGGCGCGGCGCAGCGGGCCCAGCGTCGACCAGTGACCAAAGGCCACTGGCGTGCCCGCCGTTTGACGCTGGGGCACGTCGAACCACGGCACGTAGCCCGGCGGGTCGTCGGCGGCGCTGTCTTTGGTGGCAAATTCCATCACCCCTTCCGGCGTGCAAAACCGCAGCCGCGTCAGCGCATTGACGATCACGCGCAGCCGCGCCGGCCCCTGCAGGTCCGCGCGCCAGGCGTTGGGGTCGTTGCCGTACATCTGCTGCAGCCAGGCGTGGCGCTGCGGGCTGCGCAGGACGTGCTGCACTTCGGCCGCCAGCGCCAGCGTCTGCTCCACGCTCCAGGCGGGCAGCACGCCAGCGTGCACGAGCAGCCAGCCGCGCTCGTGCAGCGCCAGCGGCCGCTGCGCCAGCCAATCGAGCAGCGCGTCGCGGTCGGGGGCGTTCAGGATCTCGTCGAGGGTGTCGCTGCGGTGCGGGGGGCGCACGCCGGCCGCCACGGCCAGCAGGTGCAGGTCGTGGTTGCCCAGCAGGGTGTCGCCCGCGCCGTCGAAGCGCATGACACGGCGCAGCGCCGCCAGCGACGCCGGCCCCCGGTTGACCAGGTCGCCCAGCACGATGAAGCGGTCGCGGCTGGGGGAAAACCCCAGCTCGGCCAACAGCCGTTGCAGGGCCTCGTCACACCCTTGCACATCGCCAATCAGGTACAGTGCCATTGCACAACATTATGGACGTGCTGCTCATCCTGCTGCTGACGCTGCTCAGCGGCCTGTTTTCGATGACCGAGATCGCCGTCGTCTCCAGCCGCCGCGTGCGCCTGGAGGCGATGGCCAGCGACGGCGACCACGGCGCGCGGGCCGCGCTGTGGCTGCAGGACAACCCGACGCTGTTTTTTTCCACCATCCAAATGGGCAACACCACGGTGGCCCTGCTCAACGGCATCGTGGGCGAGGGCGCCTTTGGTGACGGGTTGGCCGCTGCCCTGCAGGGCGTGGGGCTGCCCGCGGGGTGGGCGCACGCGTTAGCGACCACGGCGGTGGTCGTGGCGGTGACCTATGTCACGATCGTGATCGGCGAGCTGGTGGCCAAACGCATCGGCCAGACAGCCCCGGAGGCGATCGCGCGCTGGATGGCGCGGCCGCTGCTGGCGCTGGCCAAGGTGGCCAAGCCGGCGGTGGCGCTGCTGGCATTGTCCACCAACGCTTTGTTGCGCTTGCTGGGCATCCCGCCGCTGCCGCGGCACGAGGTGACGGTGGAGGAAATCCAGGCCCAGCTCGCCCACGGGGTGCGTTCGGGCGTGATCGAGCGCGGCGAACACCGCATGGTGGGCAACGTCTTGGCGCTGGACGACCGGCAGCTCGGCAGCCTGATGGTGCCGCGCGCCGAGATCGTCTGGCTCGATGCCGAACGCCCCTTGGGCGAGGTGTTGATCAACGCCCGGCACGGCGGGCATTCCTGGTACCCGGTCTGCCGCGGAGGGCTGGACGATGTGCTCGGGGTGATCCACCTGTCGCGCCTGATCGCGCTCGACGAAAAGGGGGGGCGGGAACACGATTGGGTGCGCGACGTGCAACCGGCGGTGTTCGTGCCCGAAACGCTGTCCGGGTTGGACCTGCTCGAGCAATTTCGTGCGCGCGCGATGCGCATGGTGTTCGTGGTCGACGAATACGGCGAGGTGCAGGGCTTGCTGACACCGCTGGACCTGCTGGAGGCGATCACGGGTGAGCTCTCGTCCGACGAGCCGCACGACGCCTGGGCCACGCCGCAGCCGGACGGATCGTGGCTGCTGGATGGCAGCATGCCGGCGCATGAACTCAAGAGCCGGCTCGACATCGGGGCCCTGCCCGACGAGGAGCGCGACCTGTATGGCACGCTGGCCGGGTTGATGCAGACGGTGGCCGGACGCCTGCTCAAGCCGGGGGATGCGGTGGCGGTGGAGGGGTGGCGCCTGACCGTGCTGTCGATGCAGGGGCGGCGGATCGACCGCGTGCGCGCCGAGCGGCTGCAGGCACCGGATGCGCCGCCGGTGCCACCGCCGGATCCCGATGCGCAAACAGCCAGTCTTTGAAGGCTGCCGCCGCCGGTGAGAGCCGCTTGCCGCGCGGGTAGACGATGTGCCACTGGCGCAACAGCGGAAAACCCTGCACGTCCAGTTGCACCAGCTCGCCCAGCGCCAGTTCCGCGCCCACCGTGTGCGCGGACAGCACCGCCAGGCCCAGCCCGCCCGCCACGGTCTGTTTGATGGCCTCGTTGCTGCCCACCTCGAGCCGGGCGCGCAGCGGCACGCCCAGGGCGTCGAAAAAACGCTGCATCGTGGCGCGGGTGCCGCTGCCCGGCTCGCGCAGGATGAAGGGTTCGCCCGCCAGGCGGCGCGGGTCGATGGCGCGCTCGCGTGCCAGGGGGTGGCCGGGCGGGGCCACCAGCACCAGCGGGTTGTCGGCAAACGGCTCGCACACCACGTCCCAGTCGTCGGGCGGCTGGCCCAGGATGTAGAGGTCGTCCTGATTGGCGGCCAGCCGCTGCAGCAGGGCGCCGCGGTTGCCCACCACCATGGCCACCTCGATGCCGGGGTGGGCGGCGGCAAAGCTGCCCAGCAGCTTGGGCACGACGTATTTCACCGTGGTCAGGATGGCCAGGCGCACGCTGCCTTTTTCGATCCCGCGCAGCGCAGCCACGTCTTCGGCCAGGCGCCGCAGCCGTTCATCGACGTCGGCGGCGGCCTGCGCCAGCGCCTGGCCGGCGGCGGTCAGGTAGATACGGCGGCCAATCTGCTCCACCAACGGCTGGCCCACGGTGTCGGCCAGTTGCTTGACCTGCAGCGACAAGGTGGGCGGTGCGAGGTGCAGCGCTTCGGCCGCGCGCGCGAAGCTGCCGTGCTGCGCCACGGCCAGAAAGATGCGCAGTTGGTGCAGGGTGAGGTGGCGCGGGTTCAAGAGTTTATTCCAATAAAACAAAACCGTTTGAATATTTTACTTTTCATAAATAGAGCGTCCGCCTACGATCCACCCCAGCCCCCAACCACGGGTTTGCAGTAACCGCCCCGAGACTTCCGAGGAGTGAGCATGGCCGTCAAAACCTACAACGCCGGCGTCAAAGAGTACCGCCAGACGTACTGGATGCCCGATTACACCCCGCTGGACACCGACCTGTTGGCGGTGTTCAAGATCGTGCCACAGCCTGGCGTGGATCGCGAAGAGGCGGCCGCCGCGGTGGCCGCCGAATCGTCCACCGGGACCTGGACCACGGTGTGGACCGACTTGTTGACCGACCTGGACTACTACAAAGGCCGCGCCTACCGCATCGAAGACGTGCCCGGCGACGACACGGCGTTTTATGCCTTCATCGCCTACCCGATCGATTTGTTCGAGGAAGGCTCGGTGGTCAACGTGTTCACCTCGCTGGTGGGCAACGTGTTTGGCTTCAAGGCCGTGCGCTCGCTGCGGCTGGAAGACGTGCGCTTCCCGATCGCCTACGTCAAAACCTGCGGCGGCCCGCCCAACGGCATTCAGGTCGAGCGCGATTTGATGAACAAATACGGCCGTCCGCTGCTGGGCTGCACCATCAAACCCAAGCTGGGCTTGTCGGCCAAGAACTATGGCCGCGCGGTGTACGAGGCGCTGCGCGGCGGGCTGGACTTCACCAAGGATGATGAAAACGTCAACAGCCAGCCCTTCATGCGCTGGAAGCAGCGTTTCGACTTTGTGATGGAGGCCATCCTCAAGGCCGAGGCCGAGACCGGCGAGCGCAAGGGGCACTACCTCAACGTCACCGCCCCCACGCCGGAGGAGATGTACAAGCGCGCCGAGTACGCCAAATCGATCGGCGCGCCCATCATCATGCACGACTACCTCACCGGTGGCTTTTGCGCCCACACCGGTCTGGCCAACTGGTGCCGCGAAAACGGCATGCTGCTGCACGTGCACCGCGCGATGCATGCGGTCATCGACCGCAACCCCTACCACGGCATCCACTTCCGCGTCCTGACCAAGGTGCTGCGCCTCATGGGCGGTGACCACCTGCACACCGGCACCGTGGTGGGCAAGCTCGAGGGCGATCGCCAGGCCACCCTGGGTTGGGTGGACCTGCTGCGCGAGTCGTTCGTGCCGGAGGACCGAAGCCGCGGCATCTTTTTCGACCAGGACTGGGGCTCGATGCCCGGCGCGTTTGCCGTGGCCTCGGGCGGCATCCACGTGTGGCACATGCCGGCGCTGCTGGCGATCTTTGGTGACGACGCCGTGTTTCAGTTCGGCGGCGGCACACTCGGCCACCCCTGGGGCAACGCCGCGGGCGCGCACGCCAACCGCGTGGCGCTGGAGGCCTGTGTGCAGGCGCGCAACGAAGGGCGCCAGGTCGAGAAGGAAGGCAAGGAAATCCTGACAGCGGCGGCGCAGCACTCGCCCGAACTCAAGATCGCGATGGAGACCTGGAAGGAAATCAAGTTCGAGTTCGACGTCGTCGACAAGCTCGACGTGCAGCACAAGTGACCGTCGCCCCGCGAACCGACCGCAGTCAGGAGATCCATCATGCAAGCCTACAAGCAGTCCCTCAAGCACGAAACCTTTTCCTACCTGCCGCAGATGACGCCGGAGCAGGTGCGCCGTCAAATCGCCTACGCCTTGGCGCAGGGCTGGAACCCGGCGGTGGAGCACACCGAACGTGGCACACCGGCCAAGCAGAGCTACTGGTACATGTGGAAGCTGCCGCTGTTTGGTGAGCAGTCGGTCGATACCGTGCTGGCCGAGATCGAGGCCTGCCACCGCGAATTTCCGAACCACATGGTGCGCTTCGTGGCTTACGACAACTACGCGCAAAGCCAGGGTTTGACGTTCGTCGTCTACCGCTGATGCGTTTGCGGGCGCGGGCTCTGCAAGGGGCCGCAGCCCATCCAGTGATCGACCGTTCGCTTCAGAAGGAGTCCCCCATGGACGGGACCGTGGTAAAGGCTGCCCTTTCGGGGCGTGAGTTGGCGCGGCAGCGGCGCCAAGCGCTGGCCCAACAGGGGCGTGGCGCACTGGCCAATCTGCGCAGTACGGTGGCGCGCGTGCGCAGCCCGCAGGCCGACGCTGCGCCTGCGGCGGCGACGGCGGGTTGCGGCTGCGGCTGCGGCTGCGGCGGCACCGGTGGTTGCCAGCGTCCACCGGCCGAAGACGGCGTGGCGCGCATGCTGGCGGCGGCACAGGCCGAGGCTGCCGCACCCGCCAGCGCGGCCGCGTTGGCCCGCAGCGGCGAGGCGCCACGTGTGGCCCCCCCCACCGGGCGCGCCTTGGCCCAGGCACGCCGTGCGGCCATGGCGCGCGACGGCAAAGGCGGGTTGGCGCGCGTGGCGCAGGCCGCGCGCTTGGCCACCACCATGCCCGACCGCGACTGGCGCGAGGCGTTGCAAAAGGGGGCTACCGGCCGTCAGCTGGCCATGCAGCGCCGCATGCTGTTGGCGCTCAGCGGTCGCGCTGCGCTGGCGGCTTCGACCCACCCGGCCAGCAGCGCGCGGCCTTCGGGCCGCGTGCGGCCCTCGGCTGCGCTGCGCGATGCCGCGCACACCGAGTCCGGGCACACCCTGTCGGGCCAGCGTGTCAGCGGCACCCAGGTAGAGCGCAGCGCCAAGGTCACAGGGATGGAGGCCGGCACCTGTCGTCAGGTGACGGGGACGGAATACATTGGTCAGGAGCAGTTTGAGGCCTGGTGCGCCGCCAAACCGCAGCCCGCACCACCCAAGGTCGTGGTCACGCACACCGAGCGTGGGCGCAGCGTCACCGGCAGCCACGCCGGGCTCAACAGCAAGGTCACCGGCAACGAAACCGGCGCCTGCCGCGGCATCACCGGCACGCGCTATTTGGCGGCGGAAGACGTGGCCCTGTGCGAGCAGGTGGCGCCACGCGCGCCGCACAAGGTGAGCGTGATGTCGTCGCGCGGCGACAACCCCGTCACCGGCACACCGGTGGCGCGCAGCCCCAAGGTTACGGGCAACGAAGCGGGCGCCCAGCGCCCGATTTCGGGCACGCAATATGCGTTGTCCAGCGGTGGAGAAGCCGGCTTGCGCGCCGGTACCGCCTCGCGCCGGGCCTGCGCCCCGGTGCACGCGGCGCAGGCCGAAGCGCCGAGCGCCGACGGCGCGGCGGTGGCGCTCGCGGCGCAGGCCAGCGCGGCACCGGCTGAGCGCATGCCCGCGGGTTTTGCCTTGGCCACCGTCAGCGGTGACAGCCCGGGCGCGGGTGGTGGCCGCATCACGGGTGACGAGCGCGGCGCGTGTGAGCCCGTGACCGGCACGCCCTACCTTGGGCCCGACAATTTGAGCGGCGGCTGCACGCTCAGCGGCCGTTGGCTCACGCGCTATCCGGAACTGGCCGCCACCGAGGCCCCGCCGGCGCCGCGCGACTTCAGCGTGCAGCCGCCCGCGCGCCAGGCGTGGGAGCGGCGCCAGCGCATCACCGGCAGTGCGGGCGCGGACGAGACGTCGCAGCGCGTGACCGGCCCGGGCATGAAAGCGCAGGGGTTGATCACCGGCACGCCCGAGTTTCGCCACGGGCCGGCTGCAACCGGCGTACCCTGGCTCGGGGCGGCCGCCAGCGCCCCGGCGCTGGCGCCGGCCGAGCGTGTAACCGGAGAGGGCGCGGCCCCGCGCTCGGTGCGCATCACCGGTGATGCCTGGGGCAGCGAGCGGCGCGTGACCGGTACCGAAGGCGCATCCGCCGCTGTGCGCAACCCAACGCAGCGGGGTATGCCGCGTCCGCTGGGGGCGCAGGCGCGCCACCTGCGTGCGCTGGAGCGTGACGAGGTGCCCCTGAGTCCCATCACCGGCAGCAGCGGCAATACGCCGCGCGGTGCGGTGGTGACCGTCTCGGGTGGGGCGCGCGGCTAAGGGTCGACCATGGACACGCGTAAACGGCAACTCGCCCTGCAGCGCGCCGCGCGCGCCACGCTGCCGCGCCACGGCCTGCACGCCCCCGCGGCGCGCGTGGTGCCGCAAGCGCAGGCGCCGCTGCCCAACCCGGCCTGTGTGCCGGGCGCCGGGCGCAGCTGCCGCCATGCGCTGACCGATGTGGCCCTCAACGCCGCGTTGCACGCTTACGAGCAGACGGTGCGTGGGCGGTTCGACGCCATCGAGGATGTGCTGCGCACCCTTTCGGCGTGGCAGCACGAGCGCGACTTTGTCGAGCGCGCGCAGGCGCTGGCGCAGCAGCGGCTGGATTTTGAATGGCCGCTGTCGGCCTTGGAAAACGCCTGGGTTGCCGGGGTGGACATGGCGGCGCTGCACGCGCACGCGATGTTCGAAACCATCCGCCGCTGCGTGGCCCTGGCGGAGCAGGACGGCGCGCCCTGGCGCAGCCGGCTGCCGGTGCAGCCGCAGGTTCTGCGCGCGTGTGGCGTGCACACGCTCGATGTCAGCCCCTGCGCCGACGGACGCCTGCAGGGGGTGCTGCCGTTCGTGCTGCGCACCGTGCCCGCCGAGGCGGTGGTCGTCAAGGCCTACGCAGGCGCGCTGTTCGACGTCGAGCTGGACGTGCAGGACTGGACCCAGCGCGAGCTGGAGCGCCTCAGCGGCCTGATGGACGAGGGGCAGACGCTGGACTACCTCAAGGTGGCCATCTACCACTTTTGCTCGTCGCAGCCCCGGCACGAGGGGTGTGCCGCGCACGGCAGCGACGATGCGCGTGCGGTGGCGGGCGCCATCGAGCGGCTGCAGGCGCTGCGCGTCGCGGTGGACAACACCTTTGGGGACGGGGCAGCGCCGCTGGTCATGCTCATCGGCGTGGACACCGACCTCGACGCGATCCGCATTCACCTGCCCGATGCGCGCGGGCAGCTGCATGCCGACCGTTTTTTGGACGCCGCCACCCTGTACCGGGAGACGCTGGGGATGGCCGCGGCGGACGCGCGCCGGCACCTGCACGAAGCCGTGGCCGCGCACGTGCGCGAGCTTGGCGGGGTGCTGGGCCGCATGCCCGGCGACGACGGGTTGGCGCGGCTGGCGCAGATCTGGCTGGAGGCCAACCTGTCGCAAATCGAGTTCGTCATCGAGCACCACGGCGGGCGCTACGCCGTCGTGGGCCACGATGAGCACTTTGTCTGCGTGGGCGATGCGCTGCCGCCGCTGCAACTGCGCAACCAGTACTACCACGCCCATCTCGATACGGTGGAAGAGGGCACGGCCGATCTGGATGTCGGCGTCAAGATCTTTACCGGCTTGAATCTGCGGCGCGGACTGGCATTGCCGGTGCTGGTGCACTTTACCTATTCGTCGCGGGTGCCGGGGGCGCGCGAGCGTGCGGTGGCGCGTGGACAGCGTGTGTTGGCGGCGATCCGGGCCCGCTATCGCCACTGGGACGAGCGCGGCTTGTTGCATGGGCGCGTGGCGGTCAGCGACCGCCACGGCCGCGAGACGGTGGCGCTCATCGACGCGCCGGCCGCGGTGGCGGGGCACTGAGCGGGCATGAGGCGAGGCAACCGACCATGAAGATCATGCGCGTGGAAAAAACCCTGGTCTCGACCAACCGCATCGAGGCCTTTGGCCACCGGCCGTTGCTGGTGGTGCAGGAAAAGGTCGGCGGCGCGCGCAGCGTGGCCGTCGACGCGGTGGGCTGCGTGCCGGGTGACTGGGTTATTTGCGTGGGGTCGTCGGCGGCGCGGGAGGCTGCCGGGGCCAAAGACTTCCCGTCCGACCTGACCATCGTCGGCATCATCGACCACTGGAACCCGGAAAGCTGAGGCGGACATGGACATCGTACGGGTGATGGACGACTTGGTGTGCACGCGCCGCGTGCCGGGGCTGGGCAGCGCTTCGCTGCGCGTGGTGCGCAGCGCCCAGGGGGTGGTGTCGGTGGCCACCGACCCGGTGGGTGCGCCGGTGGGGCGCTGGGTGTTTGCCACCACCGGCAGCGCGGCGCGCCTGGCCATGCCGGATCCCACGTGCATGACCGATTTGACCATCTGCGGAATCATCGACCAGTGGGATGAGGAAGTCCCGCCGGTTGCCACAGCGCATCGAGCCACGGACACGGGGTCCGGGGCGAGCAAGGGGTGAGCCGATCGGCTCAGGTGTTTGAGAGTAACTGTGACCACGAGGAGTAAAGCAATGGCGAACACAACGGGTATTGCCCTGGGCATGATCGAGACGCGCGGCCTGGTGCCGGCCATCGAGGCCGCCGACGCGATGACCAAAGCGGCCGAGGTGCGGCTGATTGGCCGCCAGTTTGTGGGCGGCGGCTATGTGACGGTGCTGGTGCGTGGCGAGACCGGGGCGGTCAATGCCGCGGTGCGCGCGGGGGCCGACGCGTGCGAGCGGGTGGGCGATGGCCTGGTGGCTGCGCACATCATTGCGCGCGTGCACAGCGAGGTCGAGGGCATCCTGCCCACGGCGCCCACGGTTTGATGCCCCCACCATGCAAGGCGCCGCCCGCCGCGGCGGCGTTGCATCAACGATGACAGGAGTGTGATCATGGCAACGATGACAGGCATTGCCCTGGGCATGATCGAGACGCGCGGCCTGGTGCCGGCCATCGAGGCCGCCGACGCGATGACCAAAGCGGCCGAGGTGCGGCTGATTGGCCGTCAGTTTGTCGGCGGCGGCTATGTGACGGTGCTGGTGCGTGGCGAGACCGGGGCGGTCAATGCTGCGGTGCGCGCGGGGGCCGACGCGTGCGAGCGGGTGGGCGATGGCCTGGTGGCTGCGCACATCATTGCGCGCGTGCACAGCGAGGTCGAAGGCATTTTGCCGACGCGCCCCGACGCCGACGGCGGTGGCCGCGACGCCGAGGTCACCTCCACGCGCAGCTGACGCGGGGCCGTTGTCGAGGTCGAGGGGGCGAACATGGCGGCCGATGCACGGGTCCTGGGTTGGCTGACACGCGCGCTGCAGCACGAGATGACCGCCGTGCAGCAGTACCTGGCGCAGTCGGTGCTGGCGCGCCTGACCGGACACGGTGAGCTGGCGCAGCGCCTGCACGAGGAGGCGATGGAGGAGCTGGCGCATGCCGAGCGGCTCATGCAGCGCCTCATCGAGCTGGGTGTGGCGCCTGCTGCGGGCACGGTGCCGCCGGCGCGCCTGGGCCGCGGGGTGGCCGACTTTGCCACCCTCAACCGCCAGTTGGAGCAAACCGCCGTGGTGCTGTACCAGGACGCGGCCGACCACGCGCGCCGGGTGCGCGACGCTGCCAGCGAGGCGCTGTTTCGTGAACTCGCCGCCGAGGAAGCTGCGCACGTTGGCGCGTGGAGCCGGGCAGGCTAAGCCGCCGCCCACGGCGGCACAACCAACAACAGGAGAGGCCGATGAGCGACACCACCGTCGAAGGCTGGACCGAGCAGGCGCGTCCGCCGACCTTGTTCCGGCGCTTTTCGTTCGAGCGCTACGCCGACACGCGCGCCTTTTTGGACCGCGTGGCCGCGGTGCAGGAAACGCTTGGCGTGGCGCCGCACAACATCAGCTTTGGCACCACCTACGTCAATGTCACGATTGGCGCGGGTGACGCGGGCTTGGGTGAAATCGAGCGCGAGCTGGCGCGGCGCATCGCGGCGGCCGCCACGGGCGCAACGCCATGACGGCCAAGGGCGCGCCGCGGCGTTTGACGGTGCTCAACGCCAAGGGCGGCACCGGCAAGACCACCCTGGCCGTGCAATTGGCGGCCGGGTTGGCGCGCCGCGGCAGCGCGGTGCTGGGCGATCTCGACCCGCAGGGGTCGGCCACGCAGTGGCTGCGCAGCGCGGCCTTGCCGGTGCACGTGGGTGAGGACGCCTGGCGCGCGCAGGCCGACCACGTGGTGTGGGATTGCCCGCCCAGTGTGGAACACCCCGCCGCCCAGCGCGCCTTGCGCAACACCGACGCCGTGCTGGTGCCGGTGTTGCCGTCACCCCTGGATTTGTGGGCCAGTTGGCGGCTGGTCGAGGCGATCCGCGCCGAACAGGCGCGTCGCCCCGCGCTGCGCGCCTGGCTGGTCATCAACCAGCTCGAGCCCGACAGCGCCCTCTCGACCGCAATGCACGAGGCGTTGCGGGAATTTGAGCTGCCGGCGCTGCGTGCCGTGGTGCGCCGGCGCGCGATCTACCGCACCGCCGCGCTGCAAGGGGTCAGCGTGTACGACCTGGGACCGCGCGCGCAGGCGGCGGTGGCCGACATCGAAGCCGTGATCGAGGAGATGCAACCATGAACAGCACCACCGCCCGGCGCCTGGCCGCCAGTGTGCGCAGCGCACGCAGCGCTGCCGATGCCGCGCCGGCGACGCCTGCCGCTGCCCCGCAGCCGCCTGCGGCCCCACGGGCGCGCCGCAGCCGCGCTTCCAGCGTGCCCGCTGCCCAGGCGGCGCCGGCGCCGCTGCCGCCGCGTGCTGCGGCCCCCGCCCCGGCGCCCCGCCTGCCGGATACCCCCGCGCCCAGCGCGCAGGACTTGTTCCCGCGGCGCATTTGGCCCGACTGATGTGGCCCGCCGACTGACCCCCGAACGGTTTTTCGCGAACATGAACACCCTTACGCGCCGACTCTACGCCGCCCGGGCCCAACAGGGCACGGTGGCGGCGCCCCCCCGTGACGTGCGCCCAGCCAGCACGGCCGCCCTGGGCGAGACGGGCCGTGCGCCGGTGCGCCCGGCGGTGGCCGTGGATCCCGGGGCTGCCGATGCGCTGGCCGCGTATCGCATCCCGCGCGAGCCGTACTGGCGTCCGGTGGGCGACGAGGTCGCGCTGTACGAGGCCGCCTATGCCGTACGCATGCCGATGATGCTCAAGGGGCCCACCGGCTGCGGCAAGACGCGCTTCGTCGAGTACATGGCGTGGAAGCTGGGCAAACCCCTCATCACCGTGGCCTGTCACGAGGATATGACCGCCTCGGACCTGGTGGGCCGGTTTTTGCTCGACGCCAGCGGCACGCGCTGGCAGGACGGGCCGCTGGCCCTGGCGGCGCGCTATGGCGCGATCTGCTACCTCGACGAGGTCGTCGAGGCGCGCCAGGACACCACGGTCGTCATCCACCCGTTGACCGACAAGCGGCGCATGCTGCCGCTGGAAAAGAAGGGCGAGGTCATCGAGGCCCATCCGGACTTTCAGCTCGTCGTGTCCTTCAACCCCGGCTACCAGAGCCTGATGAAGGATCTCAAGCAGTCCACCAAACAGCGCTTCGGCGCGCTGGACTTCGACTACCCGGAGCACGAGGTGGAGGCGGAAATCGTCGCGCACGAATCCGGCGTCGACCGTGAGACGGCCGGCAAGCTGGTGCACATTGCCGAGCGAGCGCGCAACCTCAAGGGCCACGGCCTGGATGAAGGCATTTCCACGCGTATGCTCATCCACGCGGGCAGCCTGATCGCGCAGGGCGTGCCGGCCTTGTCTGCGTGCCGCATGGCGCTGGTGCGGCCGATCACCGATGACGCCGACATGCGCGATGCGCTCGACGCCGCCGTGACCACCTATTTCTGACGCCCCGCACGCCGCGCCACGATGGCCATCCACCTGGACGACTACGGCGAGTTGCTGGTCGAGCTGCCGCACCAGGCGCAGGACGTGCTGCGCGGGGCCTGGCAGGAAGCGGCGCGGGCGCTGTCCGCGCGCGCCCTGGACAACTACCTCAAGGGCGCTCTGGCGCTGCACCACTTGGGCCGCGGCGAGGAAGTCGTCATCAGCTTCATCCAGCACGCGCCGGCGGTGGCCCGCGCCATCGGTGAGGACGTGGTCCCCGACGTCGTCAATTTTTTGCTGTCGATGGCGTCGAAAACCTCGGGTCAGGTGCTGACGCTGATCGCGCAGACCGCCCCGGCCGCGGCGTTGCGCTTGGGCGACCCGGAGCTGTTTCGGCAGTATCTGAGCGTGTTGGCCATCGTGTTGGCGCAAGCGCCGCAGGGCCTGCGGCCGATGTTGGAAAACCTGCCGCGCCTGTTGGCGTCGCTGACACTCGGGGGGCTGCGCCGCTGGGTGCAGTGGGGGGCGCAGGCCTACCGCGGGGACGCCGAGGGTCAGCGCCGCTATTTTGGCTTGCAAAGCGCGGACGCGCTGGCCGTGCTGCAGCAGGAGCGCCGCGGCACGCTGTTTGTCGACATCCAGCGCCGGCTCAACCTGTACTTGCGCGCGTTGTGGGGGCGCGACTTCTTTTTGCGACCCACGGCGGGCGACTTCGAATCGCGCGAAGGCCTGCGGCCCTACATCGAGCACTTTGTCATCCACATCGCCGACGCCTACGACGACGTGCACCCGCACGGCGACGCGGGCCCGCCGGTGGCGGCGCTGGACATCTACCGCGCTGCCGCCAACCACGCCGCGGCGCACCTGGTGTTTGCGCGCCAGCCCCTGCCCGGCGACGGTTTGGATGCGCTCACCAAAGCCATCGTCGAGCTGGTGGAAGACGCCCGTGTGGAGGCGGCGGCGGTGCGGCGCTTCCCCAGGCTGCGGCAGCAATGGCGCGCGTTGCAGCCGCCGCCTGTCGATCCGCCCACGCGCGCGGGGGATCTGATCAACCGGCTGGCGCTGGCCTGGTTGGATGAACAGGCCGCGCAGCGCGATGCCGACCCCTGGGTGCAGCAGGGCGTGCAGGGTATGGCCGCCTGGCCCGACCTCGACGACCCGCAGCGCAGCTGGGACTTGGGCCGCGCCCTGGCCGATGCGCTGCGCGAGCGCATCCGTGCCGAAGGCTGGCCGGCGTTTTCCGCCCGGCTCGATGGCCAGCGGGCGATTTACCGCGACGACAACCGCGCCATCTGGGACAGCGGTGCCTACGACGAACGTGTGGCGCTGGCCGCCACCTGGGCGCGCCAGCAGCAGGTGCGGCGCCAGGTCAATGTGATGGAGATGGTCAACGAGGTTGACGTCGAGTTTGCCGGCGACGACGCGCAGGAGGTTTGGGTCCTGCCCACGGAGTTCTGGCTCGACCAGGAAGGCGTGACCATCAACTCGCTGCTGGGCCGTCCGCCCGTGGCCGATCCGGTGCACTACGCGGAGTGGGACTACCAGATCCAGCTCGAGCGCCCCGACTGGGTCACGGTGTTGGAGCGTCATCCCACTGCGGGGGATGCCGCGCGCATCGACGCGTTGTTGGTCGAGCAAAAACCGGTGGTGCAGCGGCTGCGCCACCTGATCGAGGCCATGGCCCCGCAAGGGTTGCAGCGCATCCGCAAGGTCGAGGACGGCGACGAGCTCGACCTGGAGGCGGCGGTGCGCGCCTGGGTGGACCTGCGCATGGGGCAACAACCCGACCCGCGCATCATGATGCAGCACCGGCTGCACACGCGCGATGTGGCCGTGCTGCTGTTGCTGGATCTGTCGGCCTCGGCCAACGATGCGGTGCGCGGCAGCGACCAAACCGTGCTCGACCTCGCGCGCGCGGCGGCAGCGTTGCTGGCCGAGGCCCTGACGCGCATCGGCGACCGGTTTGCCATCCATGGCTTTCGCTCCGATGGGCGCCACGACGTGCACTACCTGCGCATCAAAGATTTTCATCAGGCCTGGGGCGAGCCGGCCAAAGCGCGCCTGGCGGGGCTGGAGGGCGCGTTTTCCACGCGGCTGGGGGCGGCGCTGCGCCACGCGGGCCAGCAGCTCAAGCGCCAGCCGCAGCGCAAGAAAATCGTCTTCGTGCTCACCGACGGCGAGCCGGCCGACATCGACGTGCGCGACCCGCAGTACCTGCGCCACGACGCGCAGCGGGCGGTGCACGAACTGCAGCGCGACGGCATCGTGAGCTATTGCCTGACGCTCGATCCACACGCCGACGCTTACGTCGAGCGCATTTTTGGCGCGCGCCACTACACCGTGGTGGAGCGCGTGCAGCGCCTGCCCGAGGTGCTGCCCACGCTCTACCTGGGGCTGACGCGATGAGCATGCTGGCCGCCGATCGCGCCCGCGTGCAGTTGCGCACGTTCGTCTTCATCGATGCGCTGCAGCCGCAGCTGGCCTCCTACCTGGGCACCTCGTCGCAGGGGTTTTTGCCCGTGCCGGGCGATGCCTGCATGTGGATTGAGGTGGCGCCGGGCATGGCGGTGCACCGGCTCAGCGACATCGCGCTCAAAGCCACCAACGTGCGCATGGGCGAGCAGGTGGTGGAGCGCGCCTTTGGATCGATGGAAATCCACTACCGCAACCAAAGCGAGGTGCTGGCCGCGGGCGACATCATTCTCGAGCAGCTTGGCGCCACATTGGAGGACCGGCTGCCCTGCCGCATCGCGTGGGCGGAAAACATCCGCGCGGTCACGCCCGACCACGCGACGCTGATCAACCGCCAGCTGCGCCGCGGCTCGATGCTGCTGCCGGGCAAGACGCTGTTCATCTTCGAGTGCGAGCCGGCGGGCTACGTCGTTTATGCGGCCAACGAAGCCGAAAAGGCCGCCAACGTCACGCTGGTGGACGTCAAGCCCTTTGGCAATTTTGGCCGCCTGATGATGATGGGCAGCGAGGCCGAGGCGGCCGAAGCGCTGGCCGCTGCCGAACGCGCGGTGATGCAGATCAACCGCCGCGCGCGCACCGCAACGCTGGATTGACCCCGACGCTGGAGCCTTGCCGTGACCGCTGTGCCCACCCCCTTCGACGTTGACACACCGGCCAAGCGGCTGCTGTTCCACACGGTGCGGGTGGAGACACAAATGACCGATGGCGGCAGCGGCACCGGCACCGCGTTCATCGTCGAGCATGTGCATGCGCGCGGGCGCACCGCGTTCGTCGTCACCAACCGCCATCTGGTGGATGAGGTGGTCAGTGGCGCGCTGGTCTTCCCCGTGGCGCGCGAGGGGCAGCCCTTGCTGGGCAGCCGCTTCGAGGTGCGCATCGACGAGTTTGGCGAAGCCTGGCACCGCCACCCGGACCCCGACATCGACTTGGCCGTGCTGCCCCTGCAACCGTTGCTGCAGGCTGCGGCGGCCCAGGGGGCGTCGCTGTACGTGCAGCCCATCGGCAGCGACCGCTTGGCCGGCGCGCCCGAGCTGGCGCGGCTCGATGCGCTGGAGGAGGTGTGGTTTGTGGGCTACCCCAGCGGCGTGTGGGACCAGGTCAACGCGCTGCCGATCCTGCGTCGCGGCACCACCGCGACGCCGCCGGCGGTGGACTTCGAGGGCCGCCCCCAGTTTTTGGTCGATGCTGCGGTCTATCCCGGCTCCAGCGGGTCACCGGTTTTCGTGCGCGCGGCCGATGGCAGTGGGTTGTGGCTGGCCGGTGTGGTGGCGGCGGTGTTTTTTCGGGAAGAATCGCTGCGCCTGACGCCGCAACCCGTGCCCGCGAGCACGGCGCTGCAGGCGCTGGGCACCGAAATGATCGACCTGGGGCTCGTGATCAAGGCGCACGCGGTGCGCGAGCTGGTGCAAGACTACCTGCGCCACTGGCAAGGCTGATGCGCGGGGGTATCGCGGCCCGGAACAACGACAGAAAGTGACGCAGCATGGTGTTCGATCCCATCGTCTTGTTTTTCCTGCTCGGATTGCTGGCGGGGCTGAGCAAATCCGACCTCAAGATCCCCGCGGCCATTTACGAGGCGCTGTCGATCTATTTGCTGCTGGCCATCGGGCTCAAGGGCGGGGTGGAGCTGTCCAAATACCCACTGTCACAGCTGTTGACCAGCAGCGCCGTCGTGCTGGCGGCGGGCATGCTGATTCCGGTGATCGGCTATCCGGTGCTGCGCTTCGTCGGGCGGCTTGGCCACTACGATGCGGCCTCGATTGCCGCGCACTACGGCTCGGTCAGCGTGGTGACCTACTCGGTGGCGGTGGCGACCTTGATCGAGCGCCAATGGACGCACGACGGCTACATGGTGGTGTACCTGGCGCTGCTCGAAATGCCCGCGCTGATCCTGGGCGTGGTGTTGGCGCGCGTGGGCGAGCAGCGCGAGGGGCAGCCGGGTGGATGGTCGGCCTTGGCACGCATCCAGTGGGGGCGGCTGGCGCACGAGGTGTTCTTTGGCAAGAGCATTCTGTTGCTCATCGGCGGGCTGCTCATCGGGTATGTCGCCGGGGTCAAGGGGTACGAGCCCATCGCGCCCGTGTTCAAAGATGCCTTCAAGGGGCTGTTGGCGCTGTTTTTGCTCGAAATGGGGCTGGTGGCCGCATCGCGCATTGCGGCGTTTCGCTCCTACGGCGCATTTTTGGTGGGCTTTGCCATCGTCATGCCGCTGGTGTCGGCGGTCATTGGCATCGTCACCGCGCGTTACCTGGGTTTTTCGCAGGGCAACGCCGCGCTGCTGGCCACGCTCTACGCCAGCGCGTCGTACATCGCTGCGCCCGCGGCCATGCGCATCGCCGTGCCACAAGCCAATCCTGCCTTGTCCATCGGGGCGTCGCTTGGGGTAACATTCCCCTTCAATCTGTTCATTGGCATCCCGGTCTATATGGGGATGGCCAAAACGCTCATACCCGGGTAAACGCCCATGGCCAAGGCTTTCAAGCTGGTGACGATATTTTGCGAGGCGGTGCTCGAGCCGCTCGTGATCCGAGAGTTCGACAAGCTCGGCATCGTGGGCTACACCGTGAGCGACTGCCGCGGTCGCGGCACCCATGGCGTGCGCAGCGGCAACTGGCGCATGAGCGCCAACGTGCGCATCGAGGTGATGTGCGACTTGCCCACCAGCGACCGGCTGATGGAAGGGCTCACCCCCTTTGACCGCGATTACGGCCTGCTGGTCGTGCGCAGCGACGTCGAAGTGCTCAACTGAGCCACCGCCTGCAACGTCCTGCATGGTGGCGTGGGGCCACCGGTGCGCCGGGCGCGCCGCGCGTCAGAGATCGTCGATGCGTTCGAGCCAGGTTTGCGCCTGGGCGCGCAGCGCGTGCAGGTCGGCCGCCGGCATGCGCTCGAGCTGCCGCACCACCAGCGCCATGCGCGGGTTGGCGGCCAGCCGTTGCCGGTGGCGGGCCAGAAAGTCCCAGTACAGCGCGTTGAAGGGGCAGGCGCGCGCGCCCGTGCGTTGCCGGGGGTCGTAGGCGCAACCTTGGCAGTGGTCGCCCATGCGCTGCAGGTAGGCCGCGCTGGACACGTAGGGTTTGGTCGCCATCAGGCCGCCGTCGGCCCACTGGCTCATGCCCAGGGTGTTGGGCGCTTCCACCCACTCGAAGGCGTCGATGTACACGCCCAGGTACCAGTGGTGCACCGCGGCCGGGTCGCATCCCGCCAGCAGGGCAAAGTTGCCGGTGACCATCAGCCGCTGGATGTGGTGGGCGTAGGCGCTGTCGAGCGTTTGGCGCAGCGCGGCGCGCAGGCAGGCCATGCGGGTCTCACCGCTCCAGTACCAGGCCGGCAACGGGCGGGTGTGGCCCAGCGCGTTGCTGCGGGTGTAGCCGGGCATGTGCGCCCAGTACACGCCGCGCACGTATTCGCGCCAGCCCAGGATTTGGCGGATGAAGCCTTCGACGGCGGCCAGCGGCGCCTGCCCGCTGCACCAGGCGGCTTCGGCGCGTGCCACCACCTCGTGCGGCCGCAGCATCTTGACGTTGAGCGCCAACGACAGCTGCGAGTGGAACAGCCGCTGGTGGTGTGACGACAGCGCGTCCTGAAAGCGCCCAAAGTGCGGCAGGGCATGTTGCACGAAGGCGTCGAGCTGGGCCAGGGCCTCGCCGCGGTCGATCGGCCAGCGACAGCTGCCGGCCTGCGCGTCGCCGACGGTGCGCACCCCCGCCGCCACGATGGTGGCCCACAGGGCGCGGTGGTCATGGCAGGGGCGCGGGTCGGGCGGTTCGGGCGGGTTGCCGCGCCAGGGCTGGCGGTTGTCGGCATCGAAATTCCAGCGGCCGCCCGCGGGCTGGTCGCCCTCCATCAGCACCCGGTGCTGCCGGCGTTGGCGGCGGTAGAAGTGCTCCATCACCCATTGGCGGTGGCCGGCGAGCGCCCGCGCGACGGCATCGCGCGGTCCATAAAAGTGCGCGCTGTCCACCATGCGCACCGGCACGCCGGTCTGCGCCGCCCATTGGCGCAGCTCGGTGTCCAGGCGCCACTCGTCGGGGGCCTGGTACTCCACCGCCGTCGCCTGGTAGCGGGCGATGAGGGCGTCCAGGTTGGCCGTGAGCCGCTGGCGGTTGCTGGGGTCGTCGATGGCGACGTAGCGCACGCGATGACCAGCGGTTTTGAGCTGGCGCGCGAACGCGCGCATGGCGGCAAAGAGGGCCAGCACCTTTTGCGCGTGGTGGAGCGCGTAGTCGGTCTCCTGCCGGATCTCCATCAGCACGTACACCACGTCGGCACGCGCTTGGGCAAACCACGGGTGCAGCGGGTCGAGCTGATCGCCCAGGATCAGCCGCAGCAGGGGGCCCGGGCGGGGAGGCGAGGCGTCCGTCATCGGCGGTGCGTACGCGGTGTGGCGCCGGGGGCCGGGGTGGCCCGTGGCGCGACGCCCGGCGCGGGGTCGGTCGCACCGCGCTGGCGCCGGCAGCGCTCGGAGCAGTAGCGCACCTGCTCCCAGTCGCGCGCCCATTTGCGGCGCCAGGCGAAGGGCAGGCCGCAGACGGCGCAGATTTTGCTGGGCAGGTGGGCTTTGCGGCGCATGGTCACCAAAGGCTAAGTTGGTTGGGGGGCGGGGCGCTGCGGCGCCGTGCGGCCGGCTCACGCCCCAGCGCGTCGCGCCCGGCGGGCATGCCGCGGCGCGAGCCGTGGCGGCGCACAACCTCGTCGGCCTGGGCGCGCACGGCGGGCTCGGCACGCCGGGCGTGCACACGCGCCTTGGCCGCGCGCAACGCCTGGTCCAAATCCACCACCGGCGCGGGGATGTCCACGCCGACGGTCACGCCGCAGCACCGCTGCAGCGCCGGCGGCATGCGCCACGGCTCGAACAGCCACGCGTCGGGCACCTGCCGCAGCGCTGGCAGCCAGCGCCGCACGAAGACGCCGTGCGGATCGTGGTCGTAGGCCTGTTTGATCGGGTTGTACACGCGCGTGGCGTTGATGCCCGTGGTGCCGGATTGCATCTGCATCTGCGGCCAGTGGATGCCCGGCTCGTAGTCGAGAAACTGCCGTGCCAGCCACAGGCCCACCTCGCGCCAGTGCAGCCACAGCGGGTAGGCCGCCACCGAGACCAACATGGCGCGCATGCGAAAGTTGAGCCAGCCCGTTTCGCGCAACATGGCCACGCAGGCATCCACCAGCGGCCAGCCGGTGCGCCCGTGTCGCAGGGCATCGAAGTGCGCGGGTTGCCACGCCCGCTCACGCAAGCCGTCGTAGCCGCGGTGCAGGTTGCGCCACTCCAGTTCGGGTTCGCTTTCCAGTTTCTGCATGAAGTGGCAGTGCCAATACAGCCGGCTTTCGAAGGCGCGCAGACCGGTGGCCAGCCGGCGCGCCAGGGTGCCGCCATCATCGGCCGGGGTGGCGGCTGCCGCGGCGCGCCGTGCCCGTGTCGCCTGCACCACCTCGCGCAGGCTCAGCACCCCATAGGCCAGATAGGGCGACAGGCGGGAGCAGGCGTCGGGCGCGGTCAGCGGTGAGGAGATGCCACCGCGGTAGTGCGCCGCGCGCTCGTGCAAAAAGCCGGTCAACGTCGCTTGCGCGAGCGTACGCCCGCCGCGTTGGTGTTGCGGGGGCTCCCACGGGTCGAGACCGAGCATGGCTGCGTCGGGCCACGGCCCGGGGGCCAGGCAGGCACCGTCGCGCACATACCACGCCACGGGCGCGCGGGAGGGTGGCTCTTGGGCGGTGGGGGCATGGTGCGGCCCAGGGGCGAAGACCAGGGTGCGCAGCGGCCAGGACACCAGCGGCGCACTCATGAGCCGTTCGCGCGCGGTCAGCCAGGCGTCGCGCTGGCGCAGACCGCGCACCACGCCAAAGGCGGGGGTTTCGTGCACCGGGATGCCGTGTTGCCGTGCCCAGCGCCGCACCGCGCGGTCGCGCGCGAAGGTGTGCGCGTTGCCGGTTTCCTGGTGCGCATAGAGGGCGGCGATGCCCCAGTGGCGGTGCAGCGCGTCGAAGGCGGGCAGGGCCTCGCCCACCAGGACGTGCAGCCCTGCGTGGGGGCGGCCCGTGGCGCGCAGCGCGGCGTCGAGTTCGGCCAGGCTCTCGCGGATGAAGCCCCAGTGCTGGGCGGCGCTGTCGGGCTGGCGCCACAGGCTGGGCTCGACGATGTAGACGGCCAGCACCGGGCCCGCGGCGGCCGCCGCCACCAGCGGGGCATGGTCCTGCACCCGCAGGTCGCGCTTGAACCAAACGACGTGGACAGGCATGGCGTGCGGCGCTCACACATCAGGGGCGGCGGCGCGGCGTTGCAACCAGCGCATGAGTGCCCCCAACACCGGCAGTTGGGCGTACAACTCGGCCGCCGCGTCCCAGTAATCGCGGTGCTCGCGCACGCGCCCGTCGGGCGCAAAGCGCAGGTGGGTGCTGCCGTGGATGCGGCGCTCACGCACCTCGCCACGAAAGCGAAAGACGAAATCCCAGATCACGAACGCCTGCTGCGCGTCGCCCACGCACTCCCGCACGACAAAGCGCGGCGCTTCCAGCCGCTCGTACATATGGTCGAAGACGCGACGGATGGCCGGCAGCCCCTGCACGGTGTGGAAGGGGTCCTGAAAGCGCGCATCCTCGGTGTAGATGCCGGCCAACGCGTCCAGCGCGGCCGGGTGGAGCGCTTCAAAAAACCGCACCACCCGCGCTGCCGGTGTGGCGGGGGTGTTGGGCGCCGCGGGCGCGGTGCACGGGGGTGGCGGCGGGGCATCCATGGGCATTCAGAGTCCGGTGGCGCGGTGAATGAGGGCGAAGTACCAGCGGTCGGGCAGCCAACGCAGCGCGCGCAGCCACAGCGTAAAGCGGCGCGGAAAGTGGATCTCGAAGGCACCGCGCGCCCAACCGCGCAGGATGGCGGCGGCCGCCTGCTCCGGCGTGATGAGGGCCGGCATGGGAAAGCTGTTTTGGGCCGTCAGCGGGGTGGCGACGAAGCCGGGGCTGATCAGGCTGACACCGAGGCCGTGCGGGCGCAGGTCCAGGTAGAGCACCTCGGCCAAGTTGGCCATGGCCGCTTTGGTGGGGCCGTAGGCCAGCGCCTGTGGCAGGCCGCGGTAGCCGGCCACGCTGCCGACCAGGCTCAGGTGCCCGCTGCCCTGCGTGAGCAGCCGTGGCACGCAAGCACCCACCACGTGCAGCGTGCCCTCGACATTGATGCGTTGGTGGCGCAGCAGCTCATCGGTGTCGATGGCGGTGGCGCGCTGTGGCCGGTAGTGCCCGGCGCAACAGACCACGAGGTCCAGCGCACCACCGGCAAAGGCGGCCTGGGTGGCCTGTTCCACCGCCGCCCGGTCGGTCACGTCCAGGGGCAGGGCCTGGCGCTGGGGGGCTGCGCCCGCCCAGGCCTGCAAGGCATCGGCGCGCCGCGCCGACGCCACGACGTACGCTCCGCGCGCGTGCAACGCCTCGGCCACCGCCAGGCCGATGCCGGAGGAGGCGCCGACGATCCACACGCGCCGGCCGGTCCAGTCGCGCAAGGGTGGGTTCAGGTTCATGGGCTCAGCTTGGTAAAGGCCAGCGTCACCTCGCCCAGCCGGATGCCCCATTTGCGCATCTCGGCCCGGTTGAGCATCACGCGCTCGTCGATCAGGTACATCCAGTCGTCCAGCTCCACCTCGTACACCGTGCCATCGACCGGCAGGCGCAGCGTGTAGCGCCAGTGAAAGGCGTTGCCGCTGACCTGGCCACGGGCCTCGCCGACCACATCGTCGGCCGTGCCGCGGTAGCGGCCGTTGCCTTCGTCCACCAGGCGCCAGACGCGCCGCTCGGTCTTGCCGTCGCTGTGGGTGAAGCGCTCGTCGAGCACACCCTGGTGGCCGTCCCAGGTCCCCGTCATCTCGACCACGAAGCGGCGCACCACCTGGCCGCTGCGGTCCTGAAACATGCCGTGCGCGAGCAGCCGACCGTTGAAGTAGGTTTTGAGGTCGAGCGCGGGCCGTTGCGCGGCGTAGCCGTCGATGCGCTGGGAAGCGCAGCCGCTCAGCAGCCACGCGGCGCCCACGGCGAGCAGCCACCGCCGGGTGGCCGTGGGGGAGGGGGACCAAGTGGACATGGCAGGCTCCAGTCAAACGCGGGTGTTCAAGTCGGGGGTGTAGCGCCTGGGGTGGGCACCGGCGCTGGCGGTGTGGGGCGGTGCTGGCGCACAAAGCCCTGCCACAGCAACCCAGCGGCCAGCGCCTTGAGCAGGCAGGGCAGCAGCGCATAGGCGATGGTGAGCGCCTGCAGCGCGGCCGGATCGCGGCTGCCCGGTGTGTAGCCGAGCAGGCCCAACAGCGGCAGCGCCAGCCCGGCGGCCAACGCCAGGTTGCCTTTGGCCGCCAGGTTCCACCAGCCAAAGTACGCGCCCTCGTGTCGGCCACGGTCGCCAGCGTCGGCCATGACGCCTGCCAGCAGGGCGGCGGGCAGCGCCAGGTCGGCCCCCAGTGCCAGCCCGGAGAGCACGCACACCACCGCAAAGGCGGCCACATCGCCGGGGCCGAGCAGTGCCGCCCAGACAAACACCGCTATCGCCAGGGCCATGCCGGTGAGCCAGCCACGCGCCAGCCCCACGCGGCGCACCCAGGCCAGCCACAGCGGCAGGCTGGCTGCCGCGGCAACGAAATACGCGGCCAGCAGCGGCCCCTGCGCTGCGGGCGCCTGCAGCCGGTCGGAGACAAAGAACAGCACCAGCGTGGCAGGCATGGCGCTGGCCATGCCATTGCACACGAACACCGCCAGCAAGCGCCGAAACGGGCGGTACCGCCACGGCAGGCGAAGATCGGTTTGATCGGCTGGCACGCCCGCGGGCGCGCCGGGCACCGCCGGCGGCTGTGGCCCCTGGCCCCAGGTGTGCAAGGCCACCAGCAGCGCCAGCGCCAGCAGCGCCAGCGTGGCACCCCATCCCCACCACGACGGCAGCACCGACGCCAAAACCACGCCGACGAGCGTGGCACCTTCGCGCCAGGCGGCTATCCGGGCCTGCCGCACCGCGTCGCCCCCCAGCCGCGCGCCCCAGCTCTGGTGCGCGATGGCCAGTGCGCTGTAGGCCAGCGTGGTGGCCATGGCCAACAGCAGCGCCCAGGCGGCCAAATGCCCGTGCACCCAGGCGGGGGGAAACCACAGTCCCCACATCCCCAGCCACAGCGCCAGCGCCAGCGGCCAGGCACGCCGCAGCACGGCGGGCGCGCCGCCGGCAAAAACCCCATCCAGCCAGCGGCCAAGCAGGGGGTCGGTCACCGCGTCGAAGGCACGCGCCAGCAGCAGCACCGCGCCCAGTGTCGCCAGCGGCACGCCCAGCGTGGCGTAGTGGTGGGGCAGGTGCACATAAAGGGGCAGCGCCACGAAGGCCAGCGGCAGCCCCGGCAAGCCGTAGCGCCAACCGTCGCGCGGGGGTAGGGCGGAGGCGGTCATGGGGCTGCGGTCGTCGCCGTGGGGCCCAGCAGGGCTTGGCGCAGGGTCGGCTCCGAGGTGGTGGGGGCCAACCAGATGCCAAAAAAGCGTTCGGCAAAGCGCGTGTCGGCGATGTCGCCCAGGATGCGCTGGCGGCCATCGGCGTCGGTGAGCACGAAGCGTGCCCCAACGCCGGGTTGCCGCAGGCCGGCGATGCGGTCGCCCGCGCGCACGTCCGGAAACACCCGCTGCATCGCGGCCAGCCAGGCGGCCTCGTCGGCGGGGTCGATGGGGCCGGCGCGGCGCATCTCCTCCAGCGAGCGGCGCGCAATGTCGGCACCGCGAAACCCGCGCTGGTAGCGCAGGGTCAGCACCAGCGGCTGGCGGCCCAGATCGCTGGCGCGCCAGCCGGGCGCGGCCAGCAAGGTGGCGTCGTACACCGCAAAGCCCCAATAGCGCAACGTGCCCTGGCCCACCACCGTCGCGCCAGGCAGCAGGCGTGCGCTCGGATCGTCCGGCGTGGGCGGCGCCGGCGCCACGGCGGCAGGGGTGTCCGTCGTCGTGGCCGTGGCGATGGCAGGCACCCCGCACGCCGCGATGGTCAGCGCGACCTGCGCTGCCGCGGCCAGCCGGCGCGGGCCGTCAGGGGCGCACCAGGGTGCACTGCACCACATCGATGTCCCCGGCGTCGAAGCCGGCCTCGCAATACGCCAGGTAAAACGACCACAGGCGCACAAAGCGCTCGTCGAAGCCCAACGCCAGCACCTCGTCGCGGCGCGCGCCAAAATCGTGCCGCCAGCGCCGGCAGGTTTCGGCATAGTCGCGGCCAAAGGCCAGCATGTCCACCACCTGCAGCCCGGCACGGCGGGCCTGGTCGTGCAGGGCGCCGGGGCTGAGCAGGCAGCCGCCGGGGAAGATGTACTGCTGAATGAAATCGGTGGAGCGCAGGTAGCGCTCGAACAGCGCGTCGCGGATGACGATGGCCTGGATGCACGCGCGCCCGCCCGGACGCAGCAGGCGCTGCAAGGCGCCAAAATAGGTCGGCCAGTAGGCGCGTCCGACGGCCTCGATCATTTCGATGGACACGATGGCGTCGTAGGGCCCGTCGTCGATGTCGCGGTAGTCCTGCAAGCGCAGCGTGACCTGGCCATCGAGCCGGGCCTCGGCCATGCGCTGCTGGCCGTGCGCCAGCTGCTCGGTGGACAGCGTCACGCCGATGACCCGCGCGCCAAAGTCGCGCGCGGCCATTTCGGCCAGCGCGCCCCAGCCGCAGCCGATCTCCAACAGCCTGGTGCCCGGCGCCACCCCCGCCATGCGCAGCGCACGGGCGATCTTGGCGCGCTGGGCGCTGGCCAGATCGCGCCCGGGGTCGCCTTCGAACCAGGCGGCCGAATAGGTCATCGTCTCGTCGAGCCAGAGCCGGTAGAAGGCGTTGCCCAGGTCGTAGTGGGCGTGGATGTTGCGCCGGCTGCCGCGGCGCGTGTTGCGGTGCAGCCAGTGGCGCACGCGGTAGAGCAGCCGCCCCGTCCACGAGCCGTGGATGATGTCTTCCAGCGTCTGGCGGTTGGCCAGCATGAGGCGCAGCAGCGTGCTGAGGTCGGGCGTGGACCAGGCGCCGTCCAGGTAGGTCTCGGCAAAGCCGATGTCGCCGCTGCGCAGCGCCGCCGATGCCACGGACCAGTCGCGCAGCTCCAGGCGCGCCCGCAGCCCGCTGCCTGGCTCGCCGAACACCAGCGTCTGACCGTCCGGGGTCTTGAGCTCCAGGGTGCCGTGGCGCATGCGTTGCAACAGGCGCAGCACGGGGCGCACGGGCGCCGGTGCGCCGACGAGCGCGGCCGGATCGGGACGGTGCGGGGGCGCCGGGGGCGCGAGCATCGTGCTCATGGCGTCGGGTTCTCCAAGCGTGGGGGGGCGGTGACGGCCTGGCCGGTCACGGTGTTGGTCGGTGGGGCGGGGTGGTCGTGCACGGGCACACCCCGGCGCCACAGCCGCAGTGCGTGCAGGTGGATGCGCGCGATCACCAACGCACTGTGCCAACCATAGCGCCACAGCAGGCGTGGCCAGCGGCGCGGCGTGGCGGGGGAGAGCGTGCCGCTGACGCTGGTCAGCAGCAGCGCGCCATCGGCATCGCCATACTCGATACGCGCCACGCAACGGCGCTGACCTCCGCTGTCGCTGTGCAAAAAGCGAAAGCGGTATTCGCCCGCCACGCGGCAAAACGGCGAGACATGAAACCGTTTGTGCGCCTGCAACGTGCGCCCCCAGGCGGGGGCGTCGAGCAGGTAGCAGTGGCGTTCGCCAAACGTGTTGTTGACCTCCGCGACGATGGCGCGCAACGCCCCATCCGAGCGGTGGCAATACCAAAAGCTGACCGGCTTGAAGGCATAGCCGAACACGCGGGCATAGGTGTGCAGCCACAGCGGGCCATCGGCGTCACCGATGCCGTGGTGCTGCAGCAGTTCGTGCAGCCATGCGCGGGCGCCGCCGGTCTGCGGGCCGCGTCCGTCGCCATGGTCGGCGTCGTAAAAGGCGATCCAACCCGGGCGGTTGAGCGCCAGGCCCGCTTCAGCCGCCGCGGCGTCGAGGCGGTGCATCGGCAGCCACAAAAACCAGGTGGGATGCTCGAACGCGTGTCCGTGTGGGCGCAGGCGGCGGTGGCGCACCACCCCTTCGCCGATCCAGACCGGGTCGGCCGCCGAGGGGGGGACGTGCGTCGCCATGGCGGGGTGGTGGTGTTGCTCAAGCGGCCGCACGCCGGCCCTCCAGGCGTGCACGCAAGGCGCTGGCCACGGCCTGGCCCGCACGCAACCCGTCTTCGTGAAAGCCATAACCGGCCCACGCCCCACAGTACCACGTGTGCTGCAACCCCTGCAAGCCCGGCAGGGCGCGCTGGGCCTGGATGGCCGCCATGTCGAAGACCGGGTGCGCATACTCGAATTCGGCCAGGATGCGCTCGGGCGCGATCGGCCGCACCGGGTTGAGCGACTCGATGAGCGGCTGGGCAAACGGCAGCGGCTGCAGCACATTGAGCCAGTAGTGCAGGCACACGCGCGCCGACTCGTGCTGGTCGTCCGCGGCGCGTTCGTAATTCCACGCCGACCACACGGCGCGGCGACGCGGCAGCACCGCGGTGTCGGTGTGCAGCACGGCGCGGTTGGGCTGGTAGCGGATGGCGCCCAGCACCGCACGCTCCTGCGGCGTCGGATGCGCCAGCAGGCGCAGCGCTTGGTCGGTATGGGTGGCGATGACCACCTCGTCAAAGCGCTGCGCACCCGCGTCGGTCAGGACGGTGACCCCGGCGTCGTCACGCTCGACGCGGCGCACCGGCGTGCGGCGCCGCGCATCCGGCAAGCCGGCGACGATGCGCTGCACATACTGGCGCGCACCACCCGCTACGGTGTACCACTGCGGGCGGTCGTGGATCTGCAGCAGCCCGTGGTTGTGGCAAAAGCGAATCATCGTCGCCACGGGAAAGCGCAGCATCTGGTCGGTGGGGCAGCTCCAGATGCACCCGATCATCGGCAAAAAATACCAGTCCCGAAACGCCGTGCCAAACCCGTGCGCGCGCAGGAAGTCCCCCAGCGGCTGCTGCAACTGGGCCTCGCGGCCCTGTTGGGCCAGCTGCGTGCACAGGCGGTTGAAGCGCAGCAGGTCGGCCAACATGCCACAAAAGCGTGGCCGCACCAGGTTGCGCCGCTGGGCAAACACGCTGGCCAGCGATGCGCCACCCCACTCCAGCGCCGGGCGCGAGGCGCCACCCGGCACCTGCACCGAAAACGACATGTCCGACGGCGCCGTGGGCACCCGCAGTTCGGCCAGCAGCGCGATCAGGCCGGGGTAGGTGCGTTCGTTGAACACCAAAAAACCGGTGTCCACGCCATGCGTGACCGGCCGCCCCGTGGCATCGGGCAAGGTCACGTCCACGGTGTGGGTGTGACCGCCAAAGTCCTCCTGCGCCTCGAACAGCGTGACCTGGGCGTGGTGGCGCAGGCGGTGCGCGGCGCTCAGGCCGGCGATACCCGATCCGATGATGGCGACCTTCATGCGCGTGCTCCTGTGCCGACCCAGCCGTGCAAGGCCGTTTTTGTCCTAGACAAAAACCATTGTATGCTGCACAGACCTTTTGTGCACGCCCAGGTTCCCGACATGTCCTCTGCCTCTGCCGACCACCCACGTCCTGCACCCGTGGCGCGCTGGGCGATCGCGGACGTGGAGCGCGAGACCGGCATCGGCAAGGACACGCTGCGTGTCTGGGAGCGCCGCTACGGCTTTCCGGTGCCACGGCGCGACGAGCGTGGCGACCGCCTGTACGACGCCGAGCAGATGGCCCGCCTGCGCTTGATCCGGCGCCTGCTCGATGCCGGGCACCGGCCAGGCCGTGTGGTCGGCCTGGGCGCGCAGGCGCTGGAGGACTTGGTGGCCGCGCTGGAGCCGGCCACAGGTGCCCCGGATGGGTGCCGCGGCGCCGCGACCGACTGGGCCACCTGGATGGCCTGGCTGCGCACGGACCAGACGCTGCGCCTGCGCGACGCGCTGCGCGAAGCGGTGCGCACACAGGGCCTGGCGCAGGCGGTGGAGGGGGTCATCGCCCCGTTGTGCGTCGAGGTGGGGCAGGCCTGGCTGCGCGGTGACATCGGTGTCTATCAGGAGCACCTGTTTACCGAGGCGGTCCAGATGGTGCTGCGCGAAGCCATCGTGCGCCTCGATGAGGCGCAGCCGACGCGGGCACCGCGCGTGCTGCTGACCACGACGCCGGGCGAGCAGCACCAGCTCGGGTTGCTCATGGCCGAGTGTTTTTTGGCCCTGCAGGGGTGCGAACGGTTGTCGCTGGGGGTGAGCACGCCGCTGCAGGACATCCTAGAGGCCATGCGCCGCACCGATGCCGACGTGCTGGCCTTGAGCTACAGCGAGCGCGCCAGCCGCCGCGATGTGTTGGACACCGTGGCGCCGCTGCGCGCGCAACTGCCCGCCCGCGTGGCGCTGTGGCTGGGCGGAGCGGCGGCCTGGCGCTACCGGCGCGGTCTGCCCGCCGGGGTGCTGGTGTTGCGGCGCGCGGCCGACCTCAGCGCGCAGGTGGAGGACTGGCGCCGCCAGCACGATCCCGTCGCGGCACGCGGCACCTGAACGCTCCAGCGCGCCACGCCAGGCGCCTCAGCCGCCCGCGCACGGGGTGGGTGGCCGTGGCCACCAGCGCAGCGGGCGGTCTTCGAACTCCGTGTTGAGCACCACGGTGCTGGTGGTGCGCGCCACACCGGGAATGGCCTTGATCTGGTAGAGCACATCCTCCAGCGCACGGGCATGGGTGGTGCGTATCTTGGCGATGAAGTCGTATTCCCCGGCCACGCTGTGCAGCTCGAGCACCTCGGGCATTTCGCGCAGGCGGGGGGCCACGTCGCGGCAGTGGATCCCGCCGTCGTTGCGGATCGCCACGAAAGCCGTGAAGTGCAACCCGAGCCGCTGCGGGTCGATGCGCAGCGAAAAGCGCTCGATGACGCCGCGCTCGACCATCTTGCGCACCCGCTCGTGCACGGCGGCGGTGGACAGGCCCACCTCGCTGGCCACATCGGCATAAGAACGACGGCTGTCAGCGCTCAAGGCCGTAAGAATTCCGATGTCGATATCGTCGAGCTGAATATTTGCTTGCATGGCGGCGTTTTGTCGGCCAAAATACGGCCTGATGGCTGATGGCCGTAAATTATCCGTCCACGAAATCAATCATGCAAACGTTTTTCAGTTCTTTAGAGGGACGCTGGCGCCTCGTCGGGGCCTTGGCCATCGTCTACATCGTCTGGGGCACGACGTACTACGCGCTGGGCGTTGCCATGCGCTCGCTGCCGCCCGTGCTCATGAACGGGGTGCGCTTCCTGGCCGCAGGGGCGGTGATGCTGACGCTTGCGCAGTGGCGCGGGCAGGCCTGGCCCAGCCCGCGCCAGTGGGCCGGCTGTGCGTGGATCGGCGCGCTCATGGCCTTTGCCGCCATGGCGCTGGTGGTGCTGGCGCAGCACCAGGGGATTGGCTCCGGCTTGATGGCGACCGTGGTCACGACCATGCCGATGTGGCTGGCGCTGTGGACCCGCCTGGGCGGCGAGCGTGTGCCGGGCACGAGCTGGGTCGGACTGGCGCTGGGGGCGCTGGGCGCTGGGCTGTTGGCGCTGGAGGGCGACTTTGGCGCCACACCGCTGGGGGCGTTGTTGGCCTTTGCAGCGCCGCTGTGTTGGAGCGTGGGATCCTATGCATCGCGCCGTCTGACACTGCCCGCCCCCGCGATGGCGGCCGGTGCGCAGTGGATCATCGGCGGCGCCATCGGCGTGCTCGTGGCCTGGGTGGCCGAACCCGGCGCCCGCAGCGTGGACTGGGCGGCGGTCACACCGGCGTCGTGGCTGGCCTGGGCCTATTTGGTGGTCATGGGGACATTGGTCACACTCAACTGCTACCTCTGGCTGCTGCAGCGCACGACGGTAGCGCTGGCGGGCAGCTATTCGTTTGTGAATCCGCTCGTGGCCCTGGCCGTGGGGGTGTGGCTGGGTGGCGAGCGCCTGACGGGCTGGGTGTTCGTGGCCATGCCGCTGATCCTAGCGGGGCTGGCCCTGATCATGTACGGGCCGGCGCTGGTGGGCGTGCACCACGGTCTGCGCCGCTGGCGTCAGCGGTTTCGCGGGCGGCCTCAGCCAGCGGGTGCCAGCGGCAGCAGCGCGCCGTAGCGCTCGGCCAAAAACGCTTCGCCCCGTTCCAGCACGAAGTAGCGAAACGCTTCGGCCGCGGGCGACAGCAGCTTGGACAGGGTATGCACCACGTGCCACGCGCGCACCAGCGGCGTGCCTTCCACGTCCAGTCGCGCGATCAGGCCATGTTGCAGCTCCAGTTTCAGCGCGTGCAGCGACACGAAGCCCAGCCCCAGTCCGGCCATGACCGCCTGCTTGATCGCCTCGTTGTCGGGCAGCTCCATGGCGATGCGCAGTTCCACCCCCTGGCGTTGGGCAAACTGCTCCAGCAGCGCTCGCGTGCCCGAACCCCGTTCGCGCGCGATGAAGGGGTAGGGCGCCAGGGCCTCCAGGCGCGGATGGCCCACACGCAGCAGCGGGTGGTGCAGCGGCGCGATGAACACATGCGGGTGGGCGGCAAACGGCTCTGCGCGCACCGCAAGCCCCGTGGGCGGGCGCCCCATGATGGCCACGTCGAGCTCGTTGGCCTGCAGCAGCCGCAGCAAATGCTCGCGGTTGCCGGTGGCCAGCCGCACGTCCACGCCCCGGTGTTCCTGCTGAAACGCCGTCAGCAGCGCCGGCAAAAAGTACTGCGCCGAGCCGACCATGCCGATGGTCAGTTGCCCGACCTCCAGCCGCTTGAGCCGCGCCGCGGTGTCCTCGGCATCCTTGAGCGTGGCCAGCACCTTGCGCGCATAGACCAGCATGTACTCGCCGGCGGTGGTCAGGGTCACGCGCCGGCCCTGGCGCTCGAACAGCGGCAGGCCGACGTGTCCCTCCAGCTCCTTGATCTGCATCGTCACGGCCGGTGGTGTCAGGTGCAGCGCCTCGGCCGCGCGGGCAAAGCTCAGGTGCCGCGCCACTTCGACGAAGACGCGCAGCTGGCGAAAGGTGGCGTTGCGCATGATTTAGTGAAAACTGAATCGGTGATAAAGAAATTGTGAATTTACCTTATGTAATCGAATGCTTATAGTGGGCCATCCCGCAACCGGAGGCCCACCATGCTGCAAGCCCTGATCTTCGACGTCGACGGCACGTTGGCCGACACCGAGCGCGCGCACCTGGCGGCGTTCAACGCCGCCTTCGCGGCCGAGGGGCTGGACTGGCACTGGGACGAGGCACGCTACACCCAGCTGCTCGAAGTCTCGGGCGGCAAGGAGCGCATCGCGCACTACTGGGCGCAGGTCAACGCCAGCCGGGCCGACATCGACGGCACCGAGTTGCGCGCGCTCATCGACCGGTTGCACGAGGTCAAGACCGCGTTTTACGAGGAAGCGGTGCGACAGGGCGCGGTCCAGCTGCGCCCCGGCGTGCTCGAACTGATCGACGACGCACGGCGCAGCGGTCTGCGGCTGGCGATCGCCACCACCACCTCGCCGGTCAACATCGCGGCTTTGCTGCGCGGCGCGATGGGGCCGGATTGGCAACTGGCCTTCGAGGTCATCGAGGACGCGTCCACCGCACCGCGCAAAAAACCGCACCCGCAGGTGTACCAGCAAACGCTGGCGCGGCTGCAACTGCCCGCGACGGCGTGTCTGGCGTTCGAGGATTCGGCCAATGGCTTGCAGGCGGCACGCGGGGCCGGGCTGGCCACCATCGTCACCCCCAACGCCTTTACGGCGCACCACCGCTTCGACGGGGCGCTGCGCGTGCTCGACAGTCTGCAAGGCGTCGATGTGCCGACGTTGCGCCGCTGGCACGGCGAGGTGGCCCAACCCGCCGCCACGGCACCGTGACCCGCACCGCCCCCAACGCATTCGACAAAACCCGAGGAGAACCCCATGCCTTTGTCGCAACGCACCACGCTGACGCAGTTTCTCATCGAACAGCGGCGCCGCTACCCCAGCGCCAGCGGCGACTTCAACGCGCTGGTGCTGGATGTGGCGCTGGCGTGCAAGGCCATTGCGCGCAGCGTCGCCTTCGGCGCCCTGGGGGGCGTCTTGGGCGCGCAGTCCGGCGCCATCAACGTGCAGGGGGAGGAGCAAAAAAAGCTCGACGTCATCAGCAACGAGCTGTTCGTGCGCGCCAACGAGTGGGGCGGCCATCTGGCCGGCATGGCGTCGGAGGAGATGGACGAGCCCTACAACATCCCCAGCGCCTACCCGCGCGGCAAGTATTTGTTGGTGTTCGATCCGCTGGACGGCTCGAGCAACATCGACGTCAACGTGTCGGTGGGCAGCATCTTTTCGATCCTGCGCGCGCCGCAGGACGTCATTGACAGCGGCCGTGACGTCACGGCGGCCGACTTTTTGCAGCCGGGCTGCCAGCAGCTCGCCGCCGGCTACGCCCTCTACGGGCCCTCGACCATGCTGGTGCTCTCGGTGGGCACGGGCGTGCACGGCTTTACGCTCGACCCCAACCTGGGCGAATTCTTCCTGTCCCACCCCGATATCCGGGTGCCGGAAGACACGCAGGAATTTGCCATCAACGCCTCCAACAGCCGTTTTTGGGAACCGCCGGTCAAGCGCTACGTGGACGAGTGCCTGGCCGGCAAAACCGGGCCGCGCGGCAAAGATTTCAACATGCGCTGGATCGCGAGCATGGTGGCCGAAGCGCACCGCATCCTGATGCGCGGCGGGGTCTTCATGTACCCGCGCGACACCAAGGACCCGACCAAGCCCGGCCGCCTGCGCCTGCTCTACGAGGCCAACCCGGTGGGGTTTTTGATGGAGCAGGCCGGCGGGCGCGCCAGCACCGGGCGCGAGCCGATCCTGGCGGTGCAGCCGACCGCGCTGCACCAGCGCATCGGCCTCGTCTTTGGCAGCAAGCACGAGGTCGAGCGCATCGAGCGCTACCACCGCGAGCCCACGCCCTACCAAGACGACAACCCGCTGTTTGCCGAGCGTTCGCTGTTTCGCGCCTGACCACGAGCGCCACCCGCCCCCATCGATCGAAGACCCCCCTGGAGCATCGCGACATGTCTGAGAAGCACCCCATCATCGCCATCACCGGCTCGTCGGGCGCCGGCACCTCCACCGTCACGCGCACGTTTCAAAACATTTTCCGGCGCGAGGGGGTCAAGGCGGCCATCATCGAGGGCGACAGCTTCCACCGCTACGACCGCAAGGCCATGCGCGAGCGCATGGCCGAGGAGGAGGCGCGCGGCAACCACCACTTCAGCCACTTCGGGCCAGAAGCCAATCTGTTCGAGGAGCTGGAAAACCTCTTTCGCACCTACGCCGAGACCGGGCGCGGGCGCTGCCGCAAGTACCTGCACAACGAGGAGGAGGCCGCACCCTACGGCCAGGAGCCGGGCACCTTCACCCCCTGGGAGGACCTGCCGGAGGACACCGACATGCTCTTCTACGAAGGGCTGCACGGCGCCGTGGTGACCGACACCGTCAACGTCGCGCAGTACCCGGATCTGCTCATTGGCGTGGCGCCCTCGATCAACCTGGAGTGGATCCAAAAGCTCATCCGCGACAAGACGCAGCGCCGCTACAGCCAGGAGGCGGTGGTGGACACGATTTTGCGCCGCATGCCCGACTACGTGAACTACATCTGTCCGCAGTTTGCGGTCACCCACGTCAACTTCCAGCGCGTGCCGGTGGTGGACACCTCCAACCCCTTCATCGCGCGCGACATCCCCACCGCCGACGAAAGCGTGTGCGTGATCCGTTTTGCCAAGCCCAAGGGCATTGACTTTCCCTACCTGTTGTCGATGATCGACGGGTCCTGGATGAGCCGGGCCAACACCATCGTCGTGCCCGGTGGCAAGATGGAGCTGGCGATGCAGCTCATCTTCACGCCCTTCATCTGGCGCATGATGGAGCGCCGCAAGCGCGCGCTGGGCCTGGCCTGAGGCGGCCCAGCGCACCCCCTGACCGAGCGAGCCCGACACGACATGAATCTGAGCGATCTCCCCACCCGCGCCGCCCCGACGCCTGAACTGGCGCGCCGCATGGCCAACGCCATCCGCATGCTGGCCGTGGACGCCGTGGAACAGGCCAAGAGCGGCCACCCCGGCGCCCCCATGGGCATGGCCGAAATGGCCGTGGCGCTGTGGAGCCGCCACCTCAAGCACAACCCGGCCAACCCCGCCTGGGCCGACCGTGACCGCTTCGTGCTCTCCAACGGCC
>NZ_VJOL01000019.1 GCF_007556705.1 Tepidimonas thermarum
AGCAAGATCGCATAAGCGGCTTCCAAGGGGTTGGTTTCGACTCGTATTGCCATGAGGGTTACACTCCTTTCTCGAAGTCATGGCGTCAGACCCACCCTCGCGCTGTCTGCTGGGCGGGGAGCGTAGGCGCGTAGCGCCGGAGATCCCCGCCCAGCAGACAACCGGCAAAATGGAATTTACAGAAAGAACGATACACAACTTGAGGGCGCGCTCCGCACCCAGGTGCACATCACCGAGCAGGCTCATGGGGTGACCTCCTCGTCGCAGACGTCCTGGGCTGCGTAGGCCACGGCGAGCCGCAGCGACGACTGTAGCAAGGGCGGCAAGCCGTGCGATGGAATCACTTCGCTGCCGATGGCCTCCTCGTACAGCCGCACCAGAAGCTCTTGAACGCCCACCGGCGCCGCCACCAGAGCCTCCTCGTCGACAAGGGCGCCCACCTGCGGGTCGTCCAGCAGAGCCCGAAGGCCGACGCGAATGCGCCGCTCGGGACTGCCGCCAATCGAGAAATCGCGGACATCGATGGCGCCCGCTGCCAGCAGCACGTTGACTGTCGAGGTCCCGAGGTAGCTGGCGCATGCCGGGCGAACTCCCGGCTGTTGTTGCGCGTATCGCGGGTACCGCTTTGCAGTTGCAGCAAATACCCAAGCGTTACGCCCAGCTCATGGGCCACTTGCGATAGGGTGTGGCCGTTGGTATCCCCCTGCTTGCGAAGCAGCCGGATAAGCCGTGGGGCAGGGCGGGGCGGTTTGCCCGGCTCCTGCGCGGCAGGGTGGCTGCGACGGGGTTCATGGCGGGCCGCAGTGTCGGCGACTGTGGCGGCGACTGTGGTCTAGTCACTTTCAGCTATCTGCATCGATGTGCTCCTTTGAATCAAAAGGTTGTCCTCGATGCGTATAGCGACACGGCTTTAAAACCTCTCCAGGCGCCTTCCCTGGCTGTTGGGCCGAGTGGCGAGCCGCAGTGGCGCCGTCTAAGGCCTGCTCGAAAGGGGCCGCGTTGGGACGCCTGTGAATGCATGTGCCGCGCCAGACGGCCTGCGCTGTGGGAGCACAGGGTTGTGGGGGTGCTCATGGGCAGGTCTCACGAGCGAGAGCCCGCCAGGGCGACCGCACCATGGCGTTGGTCGCATGGGCTCATCGCCTCAGCAGCTCAGCAGCCGTTCGGGAGTGCTGGTGTCGATGCGTGCTCGGTCGCCCTGCCGTGCCGTGAGGTCTCCCGGGGTCATGCTCCGCTGTCAGTCGCTAAAATATTCCTCGGAGTGGGCCGTTAGCTCAGTTGGTCAGAGCAGAGGACTCATAGCAGCAGTTGTGCACCACCGTGGGAAACCCGGTGCGTGAATGGCGTCAAATTCGGCGAACCCTGACGGCCGCCAGGCACAAGGCAACGCCGAGCCAAGCCCGCCGTGCGGGAAGGTGTAGAGACTAGACGGCGCCCACCTGTTGACCCCTCGGGTCATGGTGAAGGCATAGTCCAGGGAGCCCAGAAACGGGCACAAACCGGAATCCTTTGGTCGTTGGTTCAAGTCCAACACGGCCTACCACTCCTCTGCCGTTTCTGCGTGCATCACCCAGCGCACCTGGCCTGTTCTGGCACGCACCCGGTGGCGGGTGCGTATATACCTTCTGGCTGCTGCCGTCGGGTCTGTGGCTGTGTTCGCTGGGCCTGGCTGCGCCAAGCCGACCTCGTGCGGGCGCCAGCACGGTTGGCCCAATCGGGCCGCGGTGCGGCATGTGGGCGCTGCGGCAGTTGACGTGCGGTGCGTTTGAAAAGCCTGGGACGCTGGGTTGCTAGACCTCATGGCGGCTGGCTAGAATCTGGCGCTGAGGTGGAGCGGTTGTTGCGCTGTTGTTGCGCAGCTCGGTTCGCCGGGGGTCGGGCACGTTCGGTCGCGTTCGGTTACGTTCGGCCAAGTGCTTGATTTTGTTGGACTGAGTGGCTTGATTTGGGCCTGTGAGAGCTGGGGACGGGTACTCATAATCCCTTGGTCGCAGGTTCGAGCCCTGCACGGCCTACCAAGCTCGCCGAAGCCGCCAAAAATTCGTGTATACTTTCGGCTTCAGCAAGCGGCTGTAGCTCAGTTGGATAGAGTACTTGGCTACGAACCAAGGGGTCGTGGGTTCGAATCCTGCCAGCCGCGCCACATACCCAAGGCCAGTCCCTGCGACTGGCCTTTTTTACGTCTGCTCCGAGGACCGCGCATGCCCGAGCCGGCCGATATCGAACTGCTGGACTTGACCGCCGGGTACGAGCGCCATCCGGCCGTTCACCACGTCAGCCTGCGCTGGCGCGCGGGCGAGCTGGCGGCGGTCGTGGGCCCCAACGGGGCGGGCAAGTCCACCCTGCTCAAGGCGGTGGCGGGCCGCTTGCGCCCCATGCACGGATCGGTCCGTGGCGTTGCGCCGCGCCAGGTGGCGTATCTGCCGCAGACCAGCGAGGTGGACCGCGCGTTTCCGGTCACGGTTGCGGAGCTGGCTGTCATGGGCTTGTGGCATGAGCTGGGGCCGCTGCGGCGCGCCTCGCCCGAGCAGCGCGCCCGTGTGTCGGCGGCCATCGCGGCGGTCGGGCTGCAGGGGTTCGAGCAGCGCACCCTGGACACGCTCTCGGGTGGGCAGTTTCAGCGCGCGCTGTTTGCCCGGCTCATGCTGCAAGACGCCCCGGTGGTGTTGCTGGACGAGCCGTTTGCCGGCGTGGACACGCGCACGCTGGAGGATCTCATTTGCATTTTGCAGCGCTGGCACGAGGCCGGGCGCACGGTCATCGCGGTGCTGCACGACTTCGAGCTGGTGCGGGCGGTGTTCCCGACCACGACGTTGCTGGCGCGTGAGCTGGTAGCGCACGGGCCCACGGCGCAGGTGCTGACCGACGCGCATCTGCTGCGCGCGCGTCAGCTGCAAGAGGCGTTTGACGAGCGCGCCGAGCTGTGCGAGCTCGACGCGCCGGGTACCCAGGAGCCCGTGCATGACCATCGGCACTGAATCGTGGCTGGCGGCTTGGCTGGCCGCCACCGGGCTGGAGTTCGACTTCATGCGGCGTGCGGTGCTGGGCTGCCTGTTGCTGGCGGTCAGCGCGGCGCCGGTGGGCGTGTTGTTGATGCTGCGCCGCATGAGCCTGATGGGCGATGCGATGTCGCACGCCATCCTGCCGGGGGCGGCGATAGGGTATTGGTTGGCCGGGCTGTCGCTGCCGGCGATGACCCTGGGCGGTGTGCTGGGCGGCATCGTGGTGGCCGGGGCCGCAGGTGTGGTGGCACGCCACACCGTGTTGCGCGAGGACGCGGCGCTGGCGGTGTTCTACCTGATGTCGCTGGCGCTGGGGGTGTTGATTTTGTCGGTGCGCGGCAGCCAGGTGGATCTGCTGCATGTGCTGTTCGGCTCGGTGCTGGCGCTGGAGGACGAGGTGCTGCTCCTGCTGGGTGGCGTCGCGGTTCTGACCGTCGTGGGGTTGGCCGTGCTGTGGCGCCCGCTGGTCATGGAATGCGTCGATCCGGCGTTTTTGCGCGGTGTCAGCCCTTGGGGCGCGATGGCGCACCACGGCTTTCTGGCACTGGTGGTGATCAACCTGGTGGCGGCGTTTCACGCCCTGGGCACGCTGATGGCGGTGGGCATGATGGTCCTGCCCGCGGCGAGCGCGCGCTTTTGGGCGCGCCGGTTGCAGCCGCTGCTGGCGGTGGCCACGGCCAGCGCGGTGGTGCTGGCGTGGGCGGGGCTGGCCCTGTCCTATGTCTGGGACTGGCCCACCAGCCCCACCATCGTGCTGGTGCTAGGCGTCTGGTACTTGGTGTCGCTGCTGTTGGGGCCGCACGGCTGGTGGCGCCAGCAGCGCGTGCCGCACCGGCACCTCAAAGGGTAATGCGCTGCCGTGCGGCTGGCGCGTGCCGAACCGGCTAAGCTTGCGGCCATGCAAGCTTGGCGTGCCTCGCTGTTGTGGTTCGATCCGGACGCGGATCACCCCTGTCACCGGTTCGAGTCCGATGGGTTGCTCGCGACCGCGCGGGATGCGGATGGGGTGCAGCGGGTCGTGGCGATCGGCGACTGGGCCACGCTGCGGCGACAGTTTCCAGACGTGCCTGTCGCGGATCGCCGGGGCCAGCTGATTGCACCGGGCTTCATCGACCTGCACATCCATTACCCGCAAACGGACGTCATCGGCTCGCCGGCCGAGGGCTTGCTGCCGTGGCTGGAGCGCTACACCTTCCCCCACGAAGCGCGGTTTGCCGATGCGGCTTATGCGGGCGAGGTGGCGCGCTTTTTTTGGGATGAGCTGCAGCGCCAAGGCGTGACCACGGCGCTGGTGTTTGCGACATCGCACCCGGTTTCGGTGGACGCGCTGCTGGGCGAGGCCGAGGCGCGCGGGCTGCGCTGCATTGCGGGCAAGGTGCTGCAGGACCGCCACAGCCCGGACGGGGTGCGCGACCACACCGAGCAATCCCTGCAGGACACGGAGGCGCTGCTGACGCGCTGGCATGGCCGCGCCCGCCTGGGGTATGCGATCACCCCCCGCTTCGCGCCGAGCTGCAGCGATGCGCAAATGCAGGGGGCGGGGGCGCTGGCCAAGCGCTACCCGGATGTGTGGCTGCAGTCGCACGTGGCCGAGAATGTGGACGAAGTGCGCTGGGTGCGTACCCTGTATCCGCACGACCGCAGCTACCTGGCCGTCTATGGGCGGTTCGGCCTGCTGCGCGAGCGTGCCGTCTATGCGCACGGCATTTACCTGGATGCTGACGACTGGGCGCTGCTCGCCGACACGCGCGCGGCGGTTGCCGTGTCGCCGACCAGCAACCTGTTTTTGGGCAGTGGATTTTTCGACTACGCAGCAGCCCGTGCGGCCGGTGTGCGCCTGGGGCTGGCCAGTGACGTGGGCGGGGGGATGAGCTTTAGCCCCTTTGCCACCATGCGGGCGGCGTACACCGTCGCGCGCGCCGGCGTGCGCGGTGACGGCGCGGCCAAGACGGCGGTGAGCCTGTCGCCTTTCGACCTGTGGTGGCAGCACACCGCGGGCGCCGCGCAAGCCTTGGGGCTGGCGGGTGTGGTGGGGTCGCTCGCCGTTGGCAGCGAGGCGGATTTCGTCGTCCTCGACCCCGCCGCCACGCCCCTGCTGGCGCGCCGCACCGCGCAGGCCGAGTCATTGGCGCAGTGGCTGTTTGCCTTGGTGATGCTGGCCGACGACCGTGCGGTGCGCGAGGTCCACATCGCGGGCGCTGCACCGACACACAGCGCTGCAAGGCCGCAACATGCGCGCAACATGTCGGCGTCATCCTACCGCTGAACCATGAAACGCTTGCTTTCTCAAAGGGTGTGTGCGGGGCCGCTGGCCCTGGCGGTGCTGGGCCTTGCCGCCTGTGCGACTGCGCCGACCGATCCCGCCGCGCTGCAGGCCCCGGCTGCGCCTGCCCACTGGGCCGCACCCTGGGCGGCCCAGCCCGCGGCCCCTGCGCCGGGCGCGCAGTGGTGGCAGGCGTTTGGCGATGCCGGTTTGACGCAACTGGTCGAGCAGGCGCTGCAGGCCAACCCGGACGTCGCCGCCGCGCTGGCCGCCGTGGCGCAGGCGCGGGCGGTGCGCGATGGTGCCCAGGCGACCACCGGCCCGACGCTGGACGCCAGCGCGGCGGTGCAGCGCAGCCAGACCGGCAACGCGTCACCCGGGACCGTCTGGCGCGCCGGGCTGGATGCCAGTTGGGAAATCGACGCCTTTGGCCGCCGTGCCGCCGGTGTGCAGGCCAGCGAGGCGGATGTGCGCGCCAGCGAGGCGCAGCTGCGCGGCGTGCGTCTGACCCTGGCGGCCGAGGTGGCCACCACCTACTTCGAATGGTGGGGGGCGCGTGAGCGCCTGCGCCTGGCGCAGGAAAGTCTGGCGGCCCAGCGCGCCGCGCTGCAGTTGACCGCATGGCGCGCCCAGGCGGGGTTGGCCTCGGCGCTGGATCTGGAGACCGCGCGTGCCGCGGTCGAACAAACGGCGGCCACCGTGCCGGCGCTGGAGGCAGCAGCACGCCAGGCGATGCATGCTTTGGCCGTGCTGACCGGCCGCCCGCCCGCCGCACCGTTGCCCACCCCGCCCGCGGCAGCGCCGCAGCCCCCAGCGGCATGGGTGCTGCCGCTGCCTGCCGATGCGCTGCGCCAACGCCCGGACGTTGCCGCTGCCGAGGCGCGGCTGCAGGCGGCGTATGCCCGCGTGCGCCAGGCCGAAGCGGCCCAGTGGCCGACCTTGCGGCTGGGCGGTGCGTTGAGCCTGGCAGCGCCGCGGGTGTCGGACCTGTTCGATGTCGCGGCGCTGACGCGCTCGCTGGCTGCCAGCCTGGCGGCGTCACTGTTCGATGGCGGGGCGGCCGAGGCGCAGGTGCGCGCCCAGGCCGCCGCGGCCGAGCAAGCGCGCGCGGCGCTGGCCAGTGCCTTGCTGGCGGCCCTGCGCGACGTGGAAAACGCGCTGGTGGCGCTGGCCGCCGACCGCGCGCGGCTGGACCGCTTGCAGGCTGCGGTGGCGTCGGCCACCCAGGCCGAGCGGCTGGCCAGCCAGCGCTACGCCGCCGGGCTCATCGACTACCGGGCGCTGCTGGACGCCCAGCGCACCCTGCTGGCCGTGCAAAGCGACCTGGCGGCTGTGCGCACCGCCTGGGCCACGGACCATGTGCGCCTGATCAAGGCCCTCGGCGGACGGCCCGACGCCGACGCGGCAACGCCCCCGGCCGTCCCCACCGCCCAACCGTGATGTCTTCGCCATGAATCCGTTTCGTCGCCGTTCTTCCACCACGCCCCAAGCCGTCGATGCCCTGCTGGGTGACGGGCGCCCGCCGCGCTGGTGGCGCCGCCCGCTGTGGTGGGTGATCCTGCTGCTGATCGGAGCCGCCCTCTGGGGCTGGCAGGCCTGGCAGGCGCGCAGCGCGCGCCAAACCCAGCCCGTTTACGTGACCGAGCCGATCAAGCGCGGGGACCTGACCCTGACCGTTTCGGCCAACGGCACCTTGCAGCCGGTGCGCGCGGTCAACATAGGCAGCGAGCTCTCCGGCACCGTGCGCGAGGTGCGCGTGGACGTCAACGACCGGGTCACACGCGGGCAGGTGCTGGTGGTGCTGGATACGGCCAAGCTGCAGGACCAGGTCAACAGCGCGCGCGCCGCCGTGGCGGCGGCGCTGGCGCAGGTGGCGCAGGCCGATGCGAGCGCGCGCGAGGCGCAGGCCAACCTGGCCCGGCTGGAGGAGGTGGCGCGGCTGTCGGGCGGGCAAGTGCCGTCGGCCGCGGAATTGGATGCGGCCCGCGCGGCGCTGGAGCGGGCCCAGGCGGCGCAGGCGACGGCCCGGGCAGCGGTCGAGCAGGCGCGCGCCACGTTGTCCACCAACGAGACCAACCTGGCCAAAGCCCATATCCGCTCGCCCATCGACGGGGTGGTGCTGGCGCGCAACGTGGATCCCGGCAATGCGGTGGCAGCCTCGTTGCAGGCGGTCACACTGCTGACGATTGCGCAGGATCTGCGCCAGCTCAAGCTCGACGTGGCGGTGGACGAAGCCGACGTTGGCGTCGTGCGCGAGGGCCAGCCCGCCAGCTTCACGGTCAGCGCTTACCCGCGGCGGCGCTACCCGGCGACGGTGGGGCGCATTGCCTACGGCGCGACCAAGACCGACAACGTCATCACCTACACCGCCACGCTGGACGTGGACAACCAAGACCTGTCGCTGCGGCCCGGCATGACGGCTACCGCCAGCATACGCGCGGTGGAGCGCCAGGGCGTGCTGTTGGTGCCCAACACGGCCCTGCGCTTCACGCCCAGCGATCCAGCGCCGGCGTCCGCTGGCGGTGGCCTGGCCGGGTTGTTCGTGCCCAAAGCCCCCACGGTGGGCCGCAAAACAGCGCGGCTGGATGCACGGGGTGGCCCGCGCCAGATTTGGGTGTTGCGCGACGGGCGCCCGCAGGCGATTGCGGTGACCGTGGGCATCAGCGACGGCCGCCTGTCCGAGGTCAGCGGCGAAGGGCTCAGCGAAGGGCTGCCAGTCATCATCGAGCAACGCAGCAACGGGCGTGCGCCATGAACCCGCCGGTTCCCTTGATCCAGCTGCGTCGCATCACCAAGACCTACGGCCAGGGGGCGGCCGCGTTTCAGGCCCTGCGGGGCGTGGACCTGGACGTGCAGCCGGGCGACTTCGTGGCCATCATGGGGCCCAGCGGTTCGGGCAAATCGACCGCCATGAACCTGCTTGGCCTGCTCGACACCCCCAGCAGCGGCGAATACCGTTTTCAGGGGGTGCCGGTGCACACGCTGTCGCGCGACGAGCGCGCGCGGCTGCGGCGCCGTTACTTTGGGTTCGTGTTCCAGGGCTTTCACCTGCTGCCGCGCACCACCGCGCTGGAAAACGTCGAGCTGCCCCTGATCTACCGTGGCGAGCGCGCCCGAGAGCGCCACCAGGCCGCGCGCGCGGCACTGGCCGATGTCGGGCTGGCCGGCTGGGAGTCGCACACCCCGGCCGAACTGTCCGGCGGACAGCAGCAGCGGGTGGCCATCGCGCGCGCCATCGTGACCCGGCCGCAGGTCTTGCTGGCCGACGAACCCACCGGCAACCTCGACTCGCAGCGCAGCCACGAAATCATGACCCTGATTCAGCAACTCAACGCGACGCGCGGCATCACGGTGCTCATGGTCACCCACGAGGCCGACATCGCCGCCTACGCGCGCCGGGTCGTGCACTTTCGCGACGGGCGTATCGAGCGCGAGGAGGTGCCAGCACCACGCGCGCAGCCGTCGACGGGCACGGCGGCCGGCGGGGAGGGCGCTTGAGATGTGGCTCAACACACTGGTGCTGGCGCTGCGCTCGATCCGGCGCAACCTGCTGCGATCGTTCCTCACGGTGCTGGGGGTGGTCATCGGCGTGGCGGCGGTGGTCACCATGGTGACCGTGGGCAACGGTGCCACGCGCGCCATCCAGCAGCAAATCGCCAACCTGGGCACCAATTTGCTGCAGGTGCGCCCGGGGCAGCGCTTGGGGCCGGGTGGCTCAGGTGGCGCGCCGTCGTTCAAGCTGGCCGACGCCCAGGCCATTGCCACGCAGGCACCGGGGGTGCTGGCCGTGGCCGCCGAGACGCGCGCGGGCGGCACGGTCGTGGCCAACGGGCGCAACTGGTCGAGCAGCCTGGTGGGGGGATCGCCCGACTGGCTGCTCACCAACAACTGGACCTTGGCCGATGGCCGCGCGTTTACCGAAGACGAGCACCGCGTGGGGGCGGCGGTCTGCATCCTGGGGGAGACGGTGCGCCGCGAGCTCTACGGCCCCAATCCGGCGGTGGGGGATACCGTTCGCGTGCGCCAAATGCCCTGTGAGGTGGTGGGTGTGCTCGCGCCCAAAGGGCAGGGGGCATTTGGTCAGGACCAGGACGACATCGTGCTCATGCCCATCCAAACGCTGCACCGCCGCGTCGTCGGGCACACACGGGTCTTCACCCTGCACGTGTCGATGCTCGATGGCGCCGATCCGCAAGCCGTCAAGGACAGCATCCGCGACATCCTGCGCGAGCGGCGCGCGCTGCCGGAGGGCGAGGAGGACAACTTCAACATCCTCGACACGCAGCAGCTCGCCGATACCCTGTCGGGCACGACGCGCGTGATGACCATGCTGCTGGGGGCGGTGGCCGCTGTCAGCCTGCTGGTGGGCGGCATCGGCATCATGAACATCATGCTGGTGAGCGTGACCGAGCGCACGCGCGAAATCGGCCTGCGCCTGGCCATCGGGGCGCTGGAGCGCGAGGTGATGGGCCAGTTTTTGATCGAGGCGGTGGTGTTGGCCACCCTGGGCGGCTTGGCCGGGTTGCTGTTGGCGCTCGTGGCCAGCGTGGCCATCAGCGCGGCCATGGGCGTGCCGTTTGTGTTCGACCCGGCGATCAACCTGGTGGCGTTTGTCTTTTCCGCGGCCATCGGGGTGTTGTTTGGCTACGTCCCCGCGCGCCGCGCCGCCCAGCTCGACCCCATCGAGGCACTGCGCCACGAGTAGCCGGCCACCGCCCGTTTGCCGTCAGCCGATGCGCTGGGGTTGGCGGCGGGTGGTGAGGTCGCCAAGGCCCAACTGACCCTTGTGGTTGTACCCCCAGGCCCACAAGGTGCCGTCTGTCCGCAGTGCATACGTGGCGGCGCGTCCGGCCCGGATGCGCAACCAGTCTTTGGCGTCACCGATACGCACCGGCGCCAGTCGTTGCAGTGCGAGGGTGCCGTCGCCCAGCTGTCCATCACTGTTGTCGCCCCAGGCCCACAACGAACCATCCTTTTGCAGTGCCAGCGAGTGGCGAGCGCCGGCGGCGACCGCGATCCAGTCGACCGATTCCCCAACGGCTGCGGGGAAGATGCGGCTACCACCCGGTGTACCCAGTTGACCACTGGCGTTGTCGCCCCACGAAAACAGCACGCCGTCGCTGCGGATGGCCAGCGTGTGTTGTTCGCCAGCGGCAACGGCCATCCATGTGGTCGTTTCAAGCTGTGTCGGGGTGCGCACTGGCTCCCCGCCGCTGTCCAGACCCAGTTGGCCGAATTTGTTGGAGCCCCACACGAAGAGCCGGCCCGACGTTTTGCGGGCAATGGTGTGGTATGCGCCTGCGACCACCAGTTGCCAATCTTTGTCCGTCCCGATCTTGGTCGGAACCAACAGATCAGCGTCCTTGCCGTCTCCGAGCTGGCCTTCGAAGTTGCGTCCCCACGCCCAGAGCGTGCCGTCTTTCTGGATACCCAGTGAATGACGGGCCCCCGCCGCCACCGCTACCCAGTTCGTGCTGGTCCCAATCTTGACCGGTACGGCCCGGTCGTTTTGGGTGCCATCCCCCAGTTGCCCATTGAGGTTCGAGCCCCAGGCCCACAGCGTACCATCGCTGCGGATCGCCAGGGTGTGGGATTCGCCGGCGGCGACCTGGGTCCAGTTTTTGGCCGTGCCAATGAGCACCGGCGTGAGCCGATCGATGAGGGAGCCGTCGCCCAACTGTCCGAATCGATTTTCGCCCCAGGCCCACAGGGTGCCATCCGCCTTGAGCGCTACGCCGTGGGCATCTCCGGCAGCAACCTGCAAATAAGGCGCTTTGACCGACAGGCGCGCCTTGCCGGTGACCGTTCCGACCGTGGCAATGATGTCGACGTCGCCGACTGCTGCAGCGGTCGCTACGCCCGTACCCGCAACCACCGTGGCGATGGTGGTGTTGCTGCTGCTCCAAGTCACCCCCTTGTCCAGCGCGGTGGACGATCCGTCCGAGTAACGTCCTACGGCGGAGAAGGTTTGCGTGGTGCCCACGGGGATCGTCGCCGCATCCGGGCTGACGACGATGCCAACCAGCGTGGGGGGAGAAGGCGGTGTGGTGTTGGTGTCGTCGGAGCCACCTCCACAACCACTCAAACCTGCCCCCAGCGGGGCACCCAGTGTAGCGGTCAGGCGAAGTAGGCAGTCACGACGATTCACGACAAAGCGCTCCCCGGTTGGCAAGGTAAGTGCGTAGGGCCTCACTGTACGACGACCGCAAGGCCGTCAAAGAAGCGAACAGCAGCGCAAACGACCCGAAATTTGGCGGAAGGGGTGGGATTCGAACCCACGGATGGTTGCCCATCGCCGGTTTTCAAGACCGGTGCAATCGACCACTCTGCCACCCTTCCGGCTCGGGTGGGATTGTACGCGGCTGTGCAGGCTGCCAGGGCGGGGGAGGGGGACAGGGTGGCTGACGGGCATGTCAGAAGTTGCCTGACGTGGGAAATGGCGGTTTTCGGACTGCAGCGCGGGCGCACGCTGCCTACAGTGGAAGTGCCCAAGCACCGGGTGTTCCGGTTCCGGTTAGAGGAGTTGTCCCATGACTGCCACTGCCCTTGTTGCTTCTGCCCGTGCCCGCCCAGCCGTCGCTGGCTGGTACGCGGTGCCGCAGCCCGTTGAGCATGCGGTGCGCCGCGATGGCGCCATGGAGCGCCGCGTCGAGTGGCTGCCGTTTACCGTGCGTGTCGCCCACGGCCCACAGGACTGGCAAAAGGCCGCGGCGATCCGCCACGCCGCCTACTCACGCCACCTGCCGCCCTCGGTCACCGAGGCCCTGCGCCAGCCCGAGCCGATGGATCAGGCACCGGGGGTGGCGGTGCTGCTGGCCGAGTCCAAGGTGGATGGCTCGTTGCTGGGCACGCTGCGCGTGCAGACCAATGCCCACCAGCCGCTGGCACTGGAGCAGTCGTTTGCGCTGCCCGACTGGATGGCGGGCGCGCGCTGCGCGGAGGTCACGCGCCTGGCCATGGCCCAGATGGAACACAGCCGCGTCGTCAAGACGGTCATGCTCAAAGCGGCGTTTTATTGGTGTCAGCAGCAGGGCGTGCGCTTTGTGCTGGTGACCGCGCGCGCGCCGCTGGACCGGCAGTATGCGCGGCTGATGTTTCGCGACGTGTATCCCGAGCTGGGCTTCGTGCCGCTGCCGCACGTCTTCAACCTGCCGCACCGGGTGATGTACAACGACATCGCCACAGCCCGCGACGACGGCGCCGAGCATCCGCTGTACGACTTCTGGTTCAACACCGATCACCCGGACATCGTCCTGGACTGATCGGCTGGTGCCGCGCCCGCGGGCGCATCCGTGTGGCCCAGCACCCAGTCCACGTGCGCCAGCTCCTCGTCCGATGGCAGGGTGCTGAGGTATTCGCCCAGCCGCGCGTCGGTGATGAAGTCAGCCCCAGAGGTGGCCTCGAGTATGCGCTGTGGGGATACGGGGCGCGAGACCGCGTAGCCTTGGACGAAGTCCACCCCGATTTCGGCCAAGGTCGCGACGGTTTCAAAGTCTTCGGCCCATTCGGCAATCGTTTTCATGCCCAGGCTTTGCGCCAGGCTCACGATCGCCTCGACGATGGCTTCGTTGGCGGGGTGCCGGTTCATGTTGACGATGAAGCTGCCGTCGATTTTGAGGATGTCGGCCGGCAGATCACGCAGGTACGAAAACGAGGTGTAGCCGGCGCCGAAATCGTCCAGCGCTACCTTGGCACCGTAGCTGCGCACCCGATCGATGAAGCGGCGGGTATTGCCCATGTCGTGCAGCGCCACACTCTCGGTGACCTCAAAGCACAACCGGTTTGCGACGTGGCGGTGCTGCTCGAGCAGCTCGTACATGTCGAGGATGAAACGCTCGTCGTTGAGCGAGGCGCCGCTGAGGTTGAGGCAGACGAACTGGTTTTGCGGCAGCCGCGCGTCGTGCTCGGTCAACCATTGCAATACCGAGCGCACCACCCAGCGGTCGATGACACCCATGCGGCCCGCATGCTCGCCGGCGCGGATCAAGCGGTCGGTGGGGACGCGGCTGCCGTGCTCGTCCTGCATGCGCAGCAGCACCTCGAAGTGGAGCGACTGCGCGGGGTGGCGCAGCGAGACGATGGGCTGCATCTCCAGGAACAGGCCCTCGATGTCCTGCCCGGCGGCGAGCCGCTCGACGAGCTGCATTTCGGCCTCGTGGTCGCGCAGGGCGCGCGAGCCGTGCTCGTACACGACCAGTCCCGTGGTTTGGGTCCGTTTGGCTTCACGGCATGCGCGGTCGGCCGTGGCGACCACGTCCTTGGCCGATGTGCCGGGCGTGACCTCGATGAGCCCGATCGAGCCGCGCACCTGGAAGGCGCGCTCGCCAACCACGTAGGGCTCGCGTGTCAGCTGCTGCAGCACGTCGCGGCACACGGTTTCCGCCCGGTGCAGCGGGGTGTCGAGCATGACGATCAAAAATTCGTCGCCGCCGACCCGGCCCAGGTACATGTGGGGTGACAGCGGCCGCTGCACACGCTCGCACACCTGCTGCAGCACGGCGTCGCCGGCCACGTGGCCGTACAGGTCGTTGATCAGCTTGAAGCGGTCCAGGTTCAGATAGGCCACCGCCAGCGGCTTGCCACGCCGCAGTCGCTGCAGCCCGCGGCTGAGGCAGGCTTCCACGCCGCGGCGGTTCATGGCTTTGGTCAGCGGGTCGTGGTCGGCCAGGAACTGCAGGTGCTCGTGTGCCCGCACCTTGTCGGTGATGTCCTGCAGCGTGCCCTCGATTTTGTCGCCCGCGCGGGCCGCGCGCACCAAAAAGCGCCGCGCCACACCGTCTTCGCGAATCAGGCCGGTTTCGAATTCCACCGTGGTCGCGGGCGTGTCCGGCCCGCTGAGTTGCGCCCAATCGTAGGGGGGAAAGAGCTGATCCCAGCGGTCACGTCCAGCTTCGATCGGGTGGCCAAGCAGCGCGTGCAGCGCGGGGTTGGCGCTGATGAAATGGCCCTGGGGGTCGAGCGTGAACAAGCCGATCGGCAAAAAATCGAACGTATGTTGCAACTCGGCTTGCAGCGCGAGCCGTTGCAGGTGCTCCTGGCGAAACTGCTCGGCAATGGCCAGCGAGGCCAGCAGGCTGGAGGCCAGCGCGGCTGTCACGCTGTTGATCGTGCCAATCAGCCCCTTGAGGCCGAGCGCGGCGGCGATCACCTCGTACAAACTGGCCGCCAGCGCGATGGCCATCGAGCCGGCGTACCACATGGCCACGGGCGAGCGCGTGCGCACCAGTATGACCGCCAGGGCGTAGCCCAGGATGCATACCCCCAAAGCGGTTGCGCTCCAGATGACGGGCAAAAAGTGCCGGTAGGGCAAAACGGCGGCCGCGATCAGCACCGGCACGCAGGCCAGCACGACGGCGCGCACCCAGCCCAGCATGCGTGTGCGCTGCAGGTCGGCTTCGAACAAAAAGCGAAACAGCACCACCGTGGCGGTCGAGTACAGCGCCAGCGTGATCTGCCGCAGGGGCGTGAGCCAATCGGCCGGGATGAGCTGCCCCAACCACTGGTAATTCCACCCGCCCGAGAGGGCCGCCATGCGCTGGTTGATGACCAGCCAGGCGGCAAAAATCAGGTAGTTGCGCTCGCGGTTGAGCAGGCCGGCCACCAGCGTGAAGAGCGACAGGATCAACAAGCCGCCGTCGAGCCACCCCGCATCGCGGTGGAAGCGTTGTTCCAGCACCGCCAGCTCTTGCGCCGATCGACCCACGACATTCAGGCGCGCGGGTCCGGTGAAGCGCGCCTCACACAGGATGCGCGCCGGCAGCGCGGCCGGGGCGAGCACGAAGCCGGCGCGCGAGCGTCGCAACGCCTCGCCCGCCGTGGCGGCCGTGCGATCGGCACGCCCGAGCGGCTGCAACGTTGCCGCGTCCCAGCACTGCACCGCGGTGGCGTGGCGGGAGGGGAATTCGATCACGCGACCCGGCGCCCGGTCCTCGGGGCCGAGGGTGACGCTGAACCACAGCGGATGTTCCGACAGCCGTGTATCCCACAGGGTGCGCGGTGGGTGACGGTCCAGCCCCTCGAGGGCCTGCGCGGGGGTGCGCGGTCCATCCGCCACCATGGCCTGGAACGCCAAGGCCCGCTCGTCCCCCTGCGGATACTCGTTTGGCCATGCCCACAGCGCCCACAGCGACAGCAGCGTGATGAGGACGGGGACGGCGTAGGCGGTCAAAACCTGCAGACCACGCTCGACGTGCGCGGTCAGGCGGGGCATGGCGGCGTCAACCGTCGAGGAGCCGGGCGTCATGGATCGAGGAGGGGAGCAGCATGGGTAACGAACTCCCTGTTGCGCGGGCGTGTGCCTCTCGTGCCCCGCATTATGCGGGGGAAATGCCCGGCCTGTGTCACACTCCCTGCATGAGGGATATCGAAGGGTGTGTGGCGCAGTCGATGGCGGCGTTCGACGCCTACATCGCCGGCGGTGACGGGCTGCGCCCGCGCCCCGGACAACGGGCGATGGCGCAGTGCGTGGCGCAGACGCTGGCGGCGGCGACACTGGGCCGCACCGAGCCTGAAGGGCAGGCGCCGCAGCGCCGCATCGCCGTGATCCAGGCGGGCACCGGGGTGGGCAAGTCGCTTGCCTACCTGGTGCCGGCCATCGTCACGGCGCAGGCGCGGCAAACCCGTGTCGTCGTCTCCACGGCCACGGTGGCGCTGCAAGAACAGCTCGTGCATCAGGATCTGCCCGCGCTCGCGCGGTGCTTGCCGGTGCCGCTGCGCTTTGCGCTGGCCAAAGGGCGGGGGCGCTATGTGTGCCGTCTCAAGCTCGAACGCTGGCTGACCGACCCCGAGGCGGAACCCGAGTTGGGGGACGACGACGAGGGGGGCGTGGTGGGCGCCGATGCCGGGGATCGGCTGGCGTGGCTGCGCGCCCGGGCCCAAGACCTGGCCCACGGGCGCTGGAGCGGTGACCGCGACGAGCTGCCCGAGCCGCCGGAGCCGGCATGGTGGCACGCGATCGCGGCGGAAGCGTCGTCGTGTACGGCGCGGCACTGCCCGCTCTACGGGGGCTGCGCGTATTTCGAACAACGCAAGGCGCTCAGCGGCGCCCACGTGATCGTCGTCAACCACGACCTGCTGCTGTCGACGCTGGGCTCACGCCAGCTGCCGGAGCTGGACCAGTGCTTGTTGGTCCTGGACGAAGCGCACCACCTGCCGGCCATTGCCCTGCAGCAGTTTGGCCGCCGCTGCGGGCTGACCCGCCTGGCCTGGATCGACCAGCTGGCCAGCCGCGCGCTCAAGGCCGGCACCGATGTGGAAGTGGAGGCGCTGGCCGAGGTGCCGGCTGCGGCGGCGCGCTTGCGCCATGCCCTGCAAGAGGTGGGGCGGTTGGCGGTGCAGGCCTGGGGTGCGCGCTTGCGGGAGGCAACAGCCGATGGACAGCCGTTGCGTGTGCGTCTGCCGCACGGGCGGCTGCCGGACGGGTTCGATGCACCCCTGCAGACCGCCGTGCAGGCCAGCGCCACGTTTTTGGACGCCTTGCGTGCGCTCAGCGCCGCGTTGCGCACCGCATTGCGGGAGCGTCCGGACGAAGCCCGGCGGCTGTCGCAGCGCTATGCACAGCTGGGCACGCTGGCGCCGCGGCTGGAGGCGGCCCACGACACCGCGCGCTGGCTGCTGCACGAGGCCGCTGCGGGCGAGGCGCCGCTGGCCAAGTGGTTTACGCTGGCGGCTGGGGGCGCCGCGCCGGGGCAGGACACGGTGCGCGTGCAGGCGCACGCCAGCCCGATCCAGCCCGCCGGGCTGCTGCGCGCGCAGTTGTGGGGCGGGGTGCGTGCGGCGGTGCTGACATCGGCCACGCTGACGTCGTGTGGGCGCTTCGACTTCTTTTTGCGCGAGGCCGGGCTGGCCGACGACCCGGACGTGCAGACGTTGGAGGCGCCCAGCCCGTTCGACTACCCGGCGCAGGGGGCGCTCGTGCTCGGTGGCGTCGGGGTGGACCCGCGCGACAGCGCCGCCTACCAGGCGGCGGTGCAGGCGGCGCTGCTGCGCGACCTGCCCAGCGTGCGGCGTGGGGCGTTGGTGCTGTTTACCTCGCGCGCGCACATGCAGCGGGTGGCCGCGGCCCTGCCGGCGGACTGGCGCGAGCGCGTGCTGGTGCAGGGCGCGCTGCCGCGCCCGCGTCTGCTGGCGCGCCACCGCGAGCGCGTGGCCGCCGGCCAGGCGTCGATCCTGTTTGGGCTGCAGTCCTTTGGCGAGGGCCTGGACCTGCCCGGGCCGCTGTGCGAGGACCTGTTCATCACCAAACTGCCCTTTGCGCCACCCGACGATCCGGTGGGCGAGGCGCGCGCCGAGTGGCTGCGCGCCTGTGGCCGCGACCCGTTCCTCGACCTCGTGGTGCCGGCCACGGCGATACGGTTGCTGCAATGGGTGGGGCGCGCCATTCGCAGCGAGGACGACCGCGCGCGCATCGTTTGCTACGATCCGCGGCTGCTGTCCACGGGCTATGGCCGCTTGATTTTGCAGGGCCTGCCGCCCTTCACACGGCAAACGCCGACCTGCGGGAGTGAACCGTGCACCCCACCGATGCGTCCCTGATGGCGTCACCGCGCGCGCTGTTGGCGCACCTGTACCGCACCGCCGTCGAGCGGGCCATGCCGCAGCGCCAGCTCGCCGCGCATCTGCCTGCCCCTCCGCGCGGACGTACCGTGGTGGTGGGGGCGGGCAAGGCGGCTGGTGCCATGGCCCATGCGCTGGAGGCCGCCTGGCCGGCCGATGCGCCACTGTCGGGCTGTGTGGTCACGCGCTACGGCCACACGCCGCCCCGGCCGCCCGGCGTGCCCGCACGGCTGCAGATTGTGGAGGCCGCCCACCCCGTCCCCGACGAGGCGGGCCTGCAGGCGGCGCAGCGGCTGCTGGCGTCGGTGCAGGGCCTGGGGCCGGACGATTTGGTCATCGCGCTCATCTCCGGCGGTGGCTCAGCGCTGCTTGCGCTGCCCGTCGAGGGGCTGGCGCTGACGGCGTTGCAGGCGCTCACGCGTGCGTTGCTGGCCAGTGGCGCCTCGATCGGCGAGATGAACACTGTGCGCAAACACCTCTCGCGCATCCAGGGCGGGCGGCTGGCGCTGGCGGCCGCCCCCGCACCGGTGTGGACGCTGGCCATCAGCGACGTGCCCGGTGACGACCCGGCGGTCATCGCCAGCGGGCCCACCGTGCCCGATGCCAGCACCGCCGCCGACGCCTTGGCGGTGCTGGACCGCTATGGCATTGCGCTGCCAGATGCCGTGCGGGCGGACCTGGCCGCTGGCCGGTGCGAAACACCCAAGCCCGACCATCCGCGCTGGGCGGCGTGCACCACGCGCCTGATCGCCACCCCCCACGACGCGCTGCAGGCCGCCGCGCGCGAGGCCGAGCGGCTGGGCGTGCGCGCCTATGTGCTGGGCGACGCGATCGAGGGCGAGTCGCGTGAGGTCGCCCGCGTGCACGCCGGCCTGGCGCGCTATGCCCGGCAGGGCCGCGGACCGTTTCAGGCGCCGTGTGTGTTGCTCTCCGGCGGTGAGACCACGGTGACCGTGGGTACGCCGCCCCAGGCCGACGGCGCACCGGCGCGCGGGGGGCGGGCGGCCGAATTTGCGCTGGGCCTGGCGCTGGCGCTGGACGGGTTGGCGGATGTCTGGGCGCTGGCGGCGGACACCGATGGCATCGACGGCACCGAGGACAACGCCGGCGCCTTCGTCACGCCAGACACGCTGGCGCGTGCCCGGGCGCTGGGCGTGTCGGCGCGCGCGCACCTGGATCGGCACGACAGCTACGGTTTTTTTGCCGCGCTGGGCGACCTGTTCGTCACCGGGCCGACCCACACCAACGTCAACGATTTTCGGGCCGTGCTGCTGGGGCCCGTTGGCGGCCGACCATGACCGCGCCCCCGGTGCCCCCGGCCGGACTGCCGCGCGGGCGCGGCAGCGGCCAGCGGCTGGCGCACCGCTTTGAGCACGCGGTGCGCGAGCCCTTCGACGACGGTTGGCCGGTGGATCCGGGGCAGCCCCAGCCGCCGCCGACGCAGCTGCGGTGGGAAGAGGCGCGCAGCGCCCTGTCCTGGAACGCATCGCCCGACATCGGGTTCGATCGCTCGCTCAACCCTTACCGCGGGTGCGAGCATGGCTGCGCTTACTGCTACGCACGCCCCACCCACGCCTATCTGGACCTTTCGCCCGGCTTGGATTTCGAGACCGTGATCGTGGCGCGCCGGGGGCTGGATACGCAGCTGCGCGCCGAGCTGGCCAAGCCCGGCTACGTGCCGGCGCCGGTGGCCATTGGCACGGTGACCGACGCCTATCAGCCCGTCGAGCGCGAGCTGCGCCTCACGCGTGCGCTGCTGCAGGTGCTGCACGAGGCGCAACACCCCTGGGTGCTGGTCACCAAGGGCTCGGGCGTGGAGCGCGACCTGGACCTGATCGCGCCCATGGCGCGCGCCGGGCTGTGCGCCGTCTACGTCACCGTCACGACGCTCAACGCCGACCTGGCGCGGCGACTGGAGCCGCGCGCGGCCGCCCCCTGGCGCCGGCTGCGCACCGTGCGCACCCTGGCCGACGCGGGCGTGCCCGTGGGGGTCAGCGTGGCGCCGCAAATACCGTTTCTGAACGACGATATGGAGCAGGTGCTGGCCGCCGCGGCCGAAGCCGGCGCCACCCGGGCGTTCTACACCGTGCTGCGCCTGCCCTGGGAGGTGAAGGCCGTGTTTGCCGACTGGCTGCGGGCCCACTACCCACAGCGGGCGCAGCGCGTGCTGGCGCGCGTTCGTGACCTGCATGGCGGGCGCGACTACGACGCCGCCTTTGGCGCGCGTATGACCGGGCGCGGCGTGTGGGCCGATTTGTGGCGACAGCGTTTTGCGCAGGCGTGTCACCGCCTGGGCCTGGCGCGCGACCCCTTGCCGCTGGATGTCACGCGCTTTCGTCCGCCCGCGCCGGGCGCCTCGACCGGCCGCCCGGTCCGCCGGGGGGCGGACGCCGCGGCAGTGCCCGGGCAGATGTCGTTGTTCGACTGACCCGTGGGCGCCATCTGTCAAAATTGCGCAATGTCACGGCCGACGCCACGATTAGAGCTGCATCACATCACCAAACGCTACCCAGGCGTGGTGGCGAATGACGACGTTTCCTTGCAGGTGCTGCCCGGCAGCATCCACGCGGTGCTGGGCGAAAACGGCGCGGGCAAGTCCACGCTGATGAAGATCATCTACGGTGCGGTCAAGCCCGACGATGGCGTGATGCTCTTCAACGGCCGCCCGGTGCACGTGCGCAGCCCGCAAGAAGCACGCGCCCTGGGCATCAGCATGGTGTTCCAGCACTTCAGCCTGTTCGAGACCCTGACCGTGGCGGAAAACGTCTGGCTCGGCCTCGACGCCACGCTGACCTTGCAGGAGGTGACCGAGGCCATCGAGGTCAAGGCGCGCGAATACGGCCTGGAGGTCGATGCGCGCCGGCCGGTGCACAGCTTGTCGGTGGGCGAGCGTCAGCGCGTCGAGATCGTGCGCGCGCTGCTGACCCAGCCGCAGTTGCTCATCCTCGACGAGCCGACGTCCGTGCTCACGCCCCAGGCGGTCGAGCGGCTGTTCGTCGTGCTGCGCCAGTTGGCCGACGAGGGCTGCAGCATTCTCTACATCAGCCACAAGCTGCACGAAATCCGCGCCCTGTGCGACACCTGCACCGTCATGCGCGGCGGCCGCGTGACGGGGGTGTGCGACCCGCGTGTGACCAGCAACGCGGAGCTGTCGCGCCTGATGATCGGCAGCGAGCCGCCTGCCTTGCCGCCGCACCGCACCCCCAGTGGCGCGGTGGTGCTGGACGTGCGCGGGCTGACGCTGCCCAGCACCGAGCCGTTTGGCACCGATTTGCACGACATCCACCTGCAGGTGCGCGCCGGTGAGATCGTCGGCATCGCCGGGGTGTCGGGCAACGGTCAGCCGGAGCTGCTGCGCGCGCTGTCGGGTGAGACGGTTGCAGCGCCAGCCGGCACCATCTGGCTGGACGGACACGACATCTCGCGCGCGGGGCCGGGCCAGCGGCGGCGGCAAGGGCTGCACTTCGTGCCGGAAGAGCGCCTGGGGCGTGGCGCGGTGCCGACCCTGGGGCTGGCGCACAACCTGCTGCTCACGCGTGGCGATGCGGTGGGTCGCGGCGGCTGGTTGCGCATGGGGGTGCTGCGCGCACAGGCGCGCGACATCATCGCCCGCTACGGGGTCAAGGCCGCCGGGCCGGATGCGGCGGCCAAGTCGCTCTCGGGCGGCAACCTGCAAAAGTTCATCGTCGGGCGCGAAATCGAGGCCCGGCCCACCTTGCTCATCGTCGCGCAGCCCACCTGGGGGGTGGACGTGGGTGCGGCGGCCCAGATCCGGGGTCAGATCGTCGCGCTGCGCGAGGCCGGCTGTGGAGTGCTGGTCGTCAGCGAAGAGCTCGACGAGCTGTTCGAGCTGTGCGATCGGCTGTATGTGATGGCGCGTGGCCGCCTGTCACCCCCTGTGCCAGTGGCCGAGGTGAGCGCCGAGCGCATCGGGGAGTGGATGTCAGGCCTGTGGCCGCAGGCGCCACAAGCGGAGGGCTGCCATGCTGCGGCTTGAAATGCGCGCGCAGCCCTCGCGCGCTTGGAGCGCGGCGTCACCGCTGCTGGCCTTGGTGCTGACCGTGGTGGTCGGCACCGCGCTCTTTGCCCTGTTGGGTAAAGATCCGGTGGCGGGCCTGCGCGTCTTTTTCTGGGAGCCGATGCGCGATCTGCGCGCCTGGAGCGAGCTGCTGCTCAAGGCCACGCCGTTGCTGCTCATCGGCGTGGGGCTGGCGATTGGCTTTCGCTCCAACGTCTGGAACATCGGCGCCGAAGGCCAATTCGTGCTCGGGGCGATCGCGGCCACCGGTGTGGCGCTGGCGCTGCAGGGCCAGACCTGGCCCGTTTGGCCGCTGGTGCTGCTGGCGGGGGCGGTGAGCGGTTTGCTGTGGGCGGCGGTGACAGCCTGGCTGCGCGATCGCTTCAACGCCAACGAGATCCTGGTCAGCCTGATGCTGGTGTACGTGGCGGTGCAGCTGCTCAACTACCTGGTGTATGGGCCGTGGAAAGACCCGCTGGGGTTCAATTTCCCGCAGACGCAGCGGCTGGACGCGGCGGCGCAGGTGCCGCGCCTGTGGCCGGGTTTGCGCCTGCACCTGGGGTTGCCGCTGGCGTTGCTGGCGGCGCTGGCGGTGTGGGTGTTTCTGTTTCGCACCCGCGCGGGCTTTGCGCAGCAAGTGGGGGGGCTGGCGCCACTGGCGGCGCGCTACGCGGGTTTTTCGTCGCGCACCGCGCTGTGGGTGGCGATGGGCGTCACGGGCGCGCTGGCCGGTTTGGCCGGGGCGCTGGAGGTGGCGGGGCCGCTTGGCCAGCTCACCCCGCACGTGCCGGTGGGCTATGGCTTTGCCGCCATCATCGTGGCCTTCGTCGGGCGGCTGCATCCGGTGGGCATCGTCGGTTCGGCCCTGCTCATGAGCATGTTCTACATTGGCGGTGAGCTGGCCCAGTCACGCCTGGGACTGCCCAAGTCCATCACCGGGGTGTTCCAGGGGCTGCTGCTGTTCGCGCTGCTGGCCTGCGACACGCTCATCCACTACCGCTTGCGCTGGGGGAGGGCCTGATGGACGCGCTCGCTTTGCTGATAGCTGCCTCCCTCAACGCCGGGACGGTGCTCGCCATCGCGGCGCTGGGCCTGCTCATCAACGAGAAGGTCGGGGTGGTCAACCTGGGCGCCGAGGGCCTGATGCTGTGTGGCGCGCTGGCCGGTTTTGCCGCCGTGGTGCAGCTGGGCGTGCACCCACTGGGTTTGGTGGCGGGCATGGCGGTGGCGGCCCTGTTGTCGCTGCTGTTTGGGTGGATGGTGATTTATTTGAACACCAACCAATACGCCACCGGGTTGGCGTTGAGCCTTTTTGGCGCCGGCTTGTCGGCGTTTGCCGGGCAGTCCTACACCCAGTTCAAACTGCCAGAGCTGACCGCGGCGCGCGTGCCGTTGTTGGCGGATCTGCCCTTTGTCGGCGTGGCGCTGTTTCGCCAGCACTGGCTGGTCTACGCAGCGGTCGCGCTCGCCTTGGCGCTGATGTGGGTGTACGACCGCACCCGCACCGGCTTGGTGCTGCGCGCGGTCGGCGAAAATCCCGACTCGGCGCATGCGCTGGGCTACCCGGTGCGCCGCATCCGCTTGCTGGCCGTGGTGGTGGGCGGTGCGCTGTGTGGCCTGGCTGGCGCGTACGTGTCCACCGTCTACACCCCGTTGTGGGTGGAGGGCATGATCGCCGGCAAGGGGTGGATTGCGTTGGCGCTGACCACCTTCGCCACCTGGCGGCCGGCACGGGTTTTGCTGGGTGCGTACCTGTTTGGTGGCGTGACCATGCTGCAGTTTCATTTGCAGGGCATGGGGGTGCAGATCCCGAGTCAGTTCCTGACCATGATGCCGTATCTGGCGACCATCGTGGTGTTGGTGCTGATCTCGCGCAGTCCGCTGTGGATCCGCACGCACATGCCGCAGTCGCTGGGCAAGCCGTTCCATCCCGGTGCGTAAGCCCCGGCCACGCGTGTTGCCCAGCCCCAGCGGGCAAAGGGTTACCTTTATCAACGACCGTCACAGGAGTGTTCTCATGACCGATTTCCACAAGCGCACATGGCTCAAGACCGCCGCGGCCAGCGCGGCGCTGGGCCTGGTAGCCGTCACCGCCCTGGTGGGTTGCGGCAAAAAGGAAGAAGCCGCACCGGCGCCGGCCCCAGCCGAGGCGCCGAAGGCCGAGCCGATCAAGGCGGCCTGGGTCTATGTTGGCCCGGTGGGGGATGCGGGCTGGTCCTACGCGCATGACCTCGGCCGCAAGGCCGTCGAGGCGCATTTTGGCGACAAGGTGCAAACCACCTTCGTCGAAAGCGTGCCCGAAGGGGCGGATGCCGAGCGCGTCATCCGTGACCTGGCCGCGCAGGGCAACAAGATCATCTTCGCGACCTCGTTCGGCTATATGGAGCCGATGCTCAAGGTGGCGCAAGAATTCCCGGACGTCCGCTTCGAGCACGCCACCGGCTACAAGACCGCGCCCAACATGCGCATCTACGACGCGAGCTTTTACCAGGACACCTACATGGCCGGCATCATCGCCGCGCACATGACCAAGACCAACACCCTGGGCTTCGTCGGCTCCTTCCCCATCCCCGAGGTGCTGCGCAACATCAACGCTTTCGTGCTCGGGGCGCAGACGGTCAAGCCCGACGTCAAGCTCAAGGTGGTGTGGGTCAACAGCTGGTTTGATCCGCCCAAGGAAACCGAGGCCGCGCAAAGCCTGATCAACCAGGGCGCGGACGTGCTGCTGCAAAACACCGACTCCACCGCCGTGCTGCAAACCGCTGAGAAAAACGGCAAGTACGCCTTTGGCTGGGACAGCGACATGAGCGGCTTTGGCCCCAAGGCGCACCTGGCGTCGGCCATCGTCAACTGGGGGCCCTACTACATCCAGGCGGTGCAGGACGTGCTCGATGGCACCTGGCAGACCAAGCGCACCGTGCTGGGCGTCAAGGAGGGTGTCAACGACCTGATCAAGATCGCTGACGTCGTGCCCGAGGCGGCCAAACAGAAGGTCGAGGAGGTCAAGGCTGGCCTCAAGCGTGGCGAGTTCGAGGTCTTCACCGGCCCGATCGTGGACAACACGGGCAAGGAAGTGCTGGCCGCTGGCGTCAAAGCCGATCAGGACTGGAAGGACAAGGTCAACTTCTTCGTCAAGGGCGTCGAAGGCAAGCTGCCGTCGGGGCATTGATGGTCGAGCGCGGCCACTGGTGGCCCGTCGCGCTGCCCGGCGACGTGGGCACGGCGCCGCTGCCGCTCACGTTGCTGGAGGAGCCGCTGGTCCTGTGGCGGGACGCGACGGGCGCGGTGCAGGCGTTTGCCGACCGCTGTCCGCACCGCGGCGCCCGCCTGTCGCTGGGGCGGGTGGCCGATGGGCAGTTGCAGTGCCCCTACCACGGCTGGCGTTTCGATGGGCAAGGGCAGTGCCGCCAGATCCCGGCGCTGCCCGGGTTTGCACCACCGGCCAGCCATGCCGCGCAGCGCTATGCGGTGATGGAGGCCCACGGTCTGCTCTGGGTCTGCCTGGGGCAGCCACAGGCGGCGCCGCCGGCGCTGCCGGTGTTGCCAGCGCGCCGGCTCGTGCACGGTCCGTTCGACGTCGCCACCAGCGCCCCGCGCGTCGTGGAAAATTTTCTCGACACGGCGCACTTCGCGTTCGTCCATGCGGGGTGGTTGGGCGAGCCGCAGCAGGCCCAAGTGCCGCACCACGCGCTCACCCACACCGACGACGGCCGCCCCGTTGTGCCGGACTACCCGGCCTGGCAGCCGCGCGCCACCGCCGGTGCGCAGCAGGGGGCCTGGGTGCGCTACCACTACGAGGTGCTCAGCCCCTACGCCGCGCTGTTGCACAAGCAGCCGGAGGGCGACGCGCCCAGCGATGCGTACATCCTGTGGGCGTGTCCGCGCACGCCCGAGAGTTGCCGGGTGTGGTTCGTCCAGCACACCACCGACACCGCTACCGCCGATGACGAGCTGCGGCGTTTTCAGGCCACCATCTTCGCGCAAGACCAGCCGGTGCTCGAATCGCAAACACCCAAGCGGCTGCCCCTGCAGGGCGGCGAGGTGATGTGCGCCGCCGATCGGCTGAGCGCCGCCTACCGCCGCTACCTGCGCACGGCAGGCATCACGTTTGGCGTTTGCTAAACGCCGGCGCCGGCCGGCAGCCGACCGGGCGGCGTCCGTACAATGCGCCGATCATCCGCAGCGTCCCGCACCATGACCATCAAAAGCGACAAGTGGATCCGCCGCATGGCGGAGCAGTACGGCATGATCGAGCCGTTCGAGCCGCGTCAGATCCGCGCGGTCGAAGGCCGCAAGGTGATCAGCTACGGCACCAGCAGCTACGGCTACGACATTCGCTGTGCCCCGGAATTCAAGGTCTTTACCAACATCCACAGCACGGTGGTGGACCCCAAGGCCTTCGACGAAAAGAGCTTCGTCGATTTCCATGGCGACCACTGCATCATCCCGCCCAACAGCTTTGCGCTGGCGCGCACGGTGGAGTACTTTCGCATCCCGCGCAATGTGCTGACCATCTGCCTGGGCAAGAGCACCTACGCCCGCTGCGGCATCATCGTCAACGTCACACCCTTCGAGCCCGAGTGGGAAGGTTATGTGACACTGGAGTTTTCCAACACCACGCCGCTGCCGGCCAAGATCTACGCCGGCGAGGGCTGCGCGCAGGTGCTGTTCTTCGAGAGTGACGAGGTGTGCGAGGTGTCGTACCGCGACCGTGGTGGCAAATACCAAGGGCAACGCGGTGTGACCTTGCCGCGCGCCTGACGGGTGGCGGTTTCGGCGCACTCGGGGGCAGGGCTGCCGGACCGGCTGGTCGCGCTCAGCGCTTGAGCAGCCCGCGCCACACCGCTGGCGGCACCAGCACGGCGGCGATGGCCGCCATCACGCACACCACGGCCACGCCGTCGGTCCAGCGCGGCCATTCGCCGGCGATCACCGTGGCGCTGGCGGTGCCGATGAGCGGCACCATCATCACGCTCATCGCGCTGGTGGCGGGCGGCAGGTGCCGCGCCAGCGAAAACCAAATGATCTGCGCAAAGCCGTAATTGAACAACACGCCATAGGCGAGCAGGCCCCACATGCGCGCGCTGAAGCGCCAGTGCGGCCAGGGCTCGAACGCCAGCGCCAACACCCACAGCGTGGCGGCGGTCAGCAGCATCATCCAGACGGTCAACGCCTCCACCGGCAGCGTCAAGTGGGCGCGGCGCATCATCAGCGTGCCGATGGCCCAGCTCAGCGCCGCCCCCAGCATCACCGCCACGCCCACGGGGCGGCCGGCCATGGCGGCCAGCTCGTCGGCCAGCAGCAGCGCCACGGCGCCCGCAACCGCCAGTGCCGCCACGGCGGAGCGGCGTGTCAGCGGTTGGCCAAAAAACAGCGCGCCCAGCAGCACCGTCCACACCGGCATGGTAAAGCCCAGTATCGCCGCGCGCCCCGACGCCAGCGCCGCCACCCCGAAGATGGCCAGCGTGTGCCAGCCGAGCATGTTGGGCACCGCCAGGGTCACGATGCTGCGTCATTCGCGCCCGGTCGGCCGCAGCCGCACGCCGCGCCAGCGGTAAAAGGCCAGCAGCCACAGCGCGCCACCGGTCATCGTCAGGGCGCGAAAGAACAGGGGCGAGAGCTCCTGCAGCGACAGCTTCATCACCGGCCAGTTGACGCCCCACATCAGGGTCAGCGCCACCAGGCCCAGTGTCTGGGCGCGGTTGAGCATGGCGGTGCCCGTTCAGACCGCCACCGGCGCCTTGATGGCCGGGTGGTGCTGGTAGTCGACGAAGGCAAAGTCGTCGAATGCGTACTCGAACAGCGAAGGGGGGCGGCGCTGGATGCGCAGCTCCGGATAGGGGTAGGGCGTGCGGCTGAGCTGCAGCTGCACCTGCTCCAGGTGGTTGAGGTAGATGTGGCAGTCGCCGCCGGTCCAGATGAAATCGCCCACCCCCAGGTCGCATTGCTGCGCGATCATGTGCGTCAGCAGTGCGTAGCTGGCGATGTTGAACGGCACGCCCAAAAAAACGTCGGCGCTGCGCTGGTAGAGCTGGCACGAGAGCTTGCCATCGGCGACGTAGAACTGGAACAGGGCGTGGCAGGGCGCCAGGGCCATGTGGGGCAGGTCGGCCACGTTCCAGGCGCTGACGATGATGCGGCGCGAGTCCGGGTTGGTGCGCAGCGTGTGCAGCACCTCACGGATCTGGTCGATGTGGCCGCCATCGGGGGTGGGCCAGCTGCGCCACTGCACGCCGTAGATCGGCCCCAGGTCGCCGTCCTCCCGCGCCCATTCGTCCCAGATGGTCACGCCGCGCTCTTGCAGCCAGCGGACGTTGCGCTCGCCGCGCAAAAACCACAGCAACTCGTAGACGATGGATTTGATGTGCAGCTTCTTGGTCGTGACGAGCGGAAACCCTTCCGACAGGTCGAAACGCATTTGGTAGCCGAACACGCTGCGCGTGCCCACGCCGGTGCGGTCGTGTTTGAGCGTGCCGTGCTCGAACACGTGGCGCATGAAGTCCTCGTACTGGTGGCGGATCGGGCGCGCATTCATAGCGCCGATTATCGCCGGCTGCGCTCACGCCAGCAGCCGTCCGGGGTTGAAGCGTCCGTGCGGGTCCAGCGCCTGTTTGATCGAGCGCATCAGCGCCAGCGCCACCGGATCTTTGTAGCGCGGCAGGAGGGCGGCTTTGAGGCCGCCGATGCCGTGCTCGGCGCTGATCGAGCCGCCGTGCCGCTGCACATGGTCGTACACCAGCGCGTTGATGCGCGCCTCGTGCGCACGCAAAAAGGCGGCCGCGTCGGCGCCATCGGGGCATTGCACGTTGAAATGCAAATTGCCGTCCCCCAGGTGGCCGAAATTGACCAGCCGCGCGCCGGGCACCGTCTGCGCCAAGGCGGCTTCGGCCTGGGCGCAGAAGGCGGGGATGCGCGACACCGGCACGCTGATGTCGTGCTTGACGTTGAGGCCCTCCTCGGCCTGTGCCAGCGGGATGCTCTCGCGGATGTGCCACAACGTGCGCGCCTGCGCCAGGTTGGCGGCCACCACGGCATCCGCTGCGCAGCCGTTTTGCAGCGCGTCGCCCAGCAGCGCTTCCAGCCGTGCGCGTGCGTGCGCTTCGCCTTCGTCGTCGCTGAGTTCGAGCAGCACCGCGTACGGCGCGGCGTCGGCCAGGGGCACGCTCAGCTGCGGAAAATGCCGCTGCACCAGTTGCAGCGCCAGGCGGTTCATGGCTTCGAAGCCGGTCAACCCCGGGCCCAAGCGCCGCTGCGCCAGTCCGAGCAGCGCCACCGCCGCGTCCAGGCTGGGGACCGCAGCCCAGGCCGTCAGTTGCGCAGCAGGCTGCGGCACCAGCTTGAGCACGGCCGCGGTGATGATGCCCAGCGTCCCTTCGCTGCCGATGAACAGGTGGCGCAGGTCGTAGCCGGTGTTGTCCTTGCGCAGCCCACCCAGGCCGTCCCAGACGCGGCCGTCGGCGGTGACCACCTCCAGCCCCAGACACAGGTCGCGCGCGTTGCCAAACCGCAGCACCTGCGTGCCGCCAGCGTTGGTGGCCAGGTTGCCGCCGATGGTGCAACTGCCCTCGGCAGCCAGGCTCAGCGGCAGCCACAGCCCAGCTTCGGCCGCCGCCTGCTGCGCGGTTTGCAGGATGCAGCCGGCTTCCACCGTCAGCGTCAGGTTGGCGGCATCGAGGGCGCGGATGCGCTGCAGCCGCGTGGTGCTCAACACCACCTGCGTGCCGCTGCCATCGGGCACACCGCCCAACACCAGCCCGGTGTTGCCGCCCTGCGGCACGATCGCCACGCCGTGCTGGCCGCACAGGCGTACCACCGCGGCCACCTCGGCGGTGCTGGCGGGGCGCACCACGGCCAGCGCGCGGCCACGGTGGCGCCGGCGCCAGTCCTGCTCCCAGGGGGTGAGGTCGGTATCGCCCGCGGTCAACACGTGCGCCGCACCCACGGCGGCGCGCAGGTCGTTCAACAGGGCGTCATGGGCCATCGTTCCCCTCCGCTTGCGCCGGGCCCTCCGTTGGCAGGGTGCCGGCCCGGCGCGCTGCGCGCAGGCGCAGCCGCACGTGCGCCGCGCTGGCCGCAAACAGCCCCACGCACAGCGCGACCTGGCCCCACGCCAAGGCGACCGACAGGCCCTGTTCGCTGGTGGCGCGCACCATGCCTTCGGTAAAGTAGAGCCACACCAGCAGGCTCAGCCAGCGGTAGGTGTACATGCGGTGGCGCAACAGGCCGGGCAACGGCAGCGTCAGCGGCAGGACCTTGAGCGCCCACCACGAGCCGCCGGGCCGCAGCGGCGCCAGCCACAGCTCCCACGCCAGCCCCAGCACGATCAGCCCCAGCAGGCAGGCCACCGCCACGGCGCGCGTCCAGCGCGCCTGCGCCAGGGCCGCGGGGTCGGCGTGCACCGCGGGCGTGGGGGAGGGAAGAGCGTCGGCCATGGGCTGGCATGATAGCGGGATGCGCACACCCGATACGCCCCCGCGTCCCGTGCCCGACCCGGCCCGCGCCGCCGAGCCGCGCCCGTGGTGGCAGCAGGCGTGGCAGGGGGCGCGCGGGTTTCCGTGGCGCACCACCTGGCACGTGCTGCGCGAGCGTTTTGCGCAGGATCGGCTGGCCGTGGCCGCGGGCAGCCTGACGTTTACCACCACGATCTCGCTGGTGCCCTTGCTGACCGTGGCGCTGGCGGTGTTTTCGGCATTTCCGGCGTTTGCGCGGCTGGAGCAGCGCCTGCAGCGCTGGATGGTGGAGGCGCTGGTGCCCGACCACATCGCCCGCCAGGTGTCGAACTACCTGTGGCAGTTTTCCGCCAAAGCGGCGCAGATTGGCTGGAGCGGGGCCGTGTTGCTGCTGGTGACGGCGCTGGCGCTGGTGCTGACCATCGACCGCCAGCTCAACGACATATGGCGCGTGCGGCGTTTGCGCCCGCTGGCGCAGCGCGTGCTGGTGTATTGGGCGCTGCTGACGCTGGGGCCGGTGGTCATCGCGGCGGCGCTGGGCGCCAGTTCCTACGCGCTGTCGGCGTCGCGCGGGTGGTTGCCGGCGGTGCACGAGGGGGTGCGTCTGGTGTTGGACGTGGTGGGGCTGGCTGCCGTGGTGGGTGGCATGACGGCGCTCTACCGCTTCGTGCCCAACGCCGAGGTGCAGACCCGCCACGCCCTGTTGGGGGCCGTGTTTGCCACCGCGGCGCTGGAGCTGGCGCAGGCCGCGCTGGGCTGGTACTTGCGCACGGTGCCGACCTACTCCGCCGTCTACGGGGCGTTCGCGACGCTGCCCATCCTGCTCATTTGGCTGTACCTGGTGTGGCTGATCGTGCTGCTGGGTGCCGTGATCGTCGCCTATTTGCCGGTGCTGCTCGCGGGCGTGGCGCGGCGTGGCGACACCCCGGGGTGGGGGTTCCAGCTGGCGCTGGAGCTGTTGGCCGAATTGCAGACCAGCCGGCAGCCACCCGCGCCGGGGCTGTCTGCGCACGCGCTGGCGCAGCGGCTGCGCGTGGATCCGCTGCAGGTGGAGCAGACGCTGAGTGCGCTGCAGGCGTTGGGTTGGGTGGGGCGGCTCAGCGATGGCGAGGGCCGCTGGGTGCTGCTGGTCGATCTGCACCAGCGCCGGCTCGCGGAGCTGGCGCGCGTGCTGTGGCTGGCCCAGGACGAGGCCACCGCTGGCGTCTGGCGCGCGCTGCCGCTGGAGGCCACCTCGGTGGCGGCGGTGCTGCCGCGGCCGCACGCGCATCTGCCCTCGGTCACGCCGCCGTGACGAACGGCGCGCGCAAAAAGCCCCGAAAGCGCGCCCGCCCGCCGCGCACGGGCGGCTCGCTCAGCGCATAGCGCGGAAAGCGCGCCAGGAAGCGCCCGATGGCGATGCGGCCCTCCAGCCTCGCCAGGCTCAGCCCCGCGCACTGGTGCACGCCAAACCCAAAGGCCAGGTGGCGGTTGTCGGTGCGGCTCAGGTCCAGCCGCTCGGGGTCGGCAAACACGGCTGGATCGCGGTTGGCCGCACCGATGCACAGTGTCACCAGGGCACCGGCCGGCAGCCGCACGCCGCCGATCTCGGCCTCGCGCAGCGCGCGCCGGTTGCCCAGTTGGTTGGAGGACTCGAAGCGCAAAAACTCGTCCACCGCCGCGCTCAGGATGGCCTCCTGCCGCTCGCGGTCGTCGCGCGCCTCGTGCAGGCGCTGCAGCAGCCGGGCCTTCTCCTGCGGCCACTCGTGCAGGCACACCAGCGCGTTGCCGATCAGGTTGGTGGTCGTCTCGTGCCCGGCGTTGAGCAAGAAGATGCAGTTGTGCAACAGCTCGGTCTCGGTCAGGCGCTCGCCGTCGCCTTCGCCCTGAATCAGCCGCGTGAGCACGTCGCGCTGCGGGTCCAGCGGGTGGCGGCGCCGCTCGGCCACCAGCCCACGCAGGTAGTCCAGCATTTCGCGCACGGCGCGCTCGCCCGCTTGCTGCTGCGCCGGGGTCAGCACCGGCTCCAGCGCGCCCAGGATGGCCAGCGACCAGCCGCGCAGCGGGCCGCGCTCATCGTGCGGCACGCCCAGCAGGTTGCCGATGATCTCCACCGGGATGGCAGCGGCAAAGTCTTCGATCAGGTCGCCCGACCCGCGCGCCTCGATGGCATCGAGCAGGCCATCGACCAGTGCGATCAACCCGGGCTCCAGGTCGGCGATGGCGCGCCGCGTCAGCGCACCCATGATCAGCTTGCGCACGCGCGTGTGCAGCGGCGGGTCGTTGAACACCAGGCTGGTGGTGTGGTGCTCGTACAGCGGCGAGTCGGTGCCGTATTTGGGGGCAAATTCGACGTGCTTGTCCGAGCTGAAGGTGGCCGCGTCGCGGTAGACCGCCACCAGATCGGCGTGGCGGGTGAGGAACCACGTGCCGTCGGGCATGGCGCGCACGGGGTCGCGCTCGCGCAGCACGGCATAGACCGGGTAGGGGTTGGCCAAAAACGCGGGTGGCAGGCGCCGCAGGTCGAAGTCCGCCGCGATCGCCGCCGCGCGCTCGGGCGGCAGGGGCGGGGTGATGTCCGCCGCCGTCACCGTGGCCCGCTGGGTGGGGTGGTTCGCTTGCGTCATCGTCGCGTTGCGGTACCGTACGGGGATCAAACCGCGCCGGCGGTGGCCGTGAGCGGGCGCAAAAAGGCGTGCAGGGCGTCGAGCACGCCGTCGGGGGCTTCGGTCATGAGCGCATGGCCCGCGGCGAGCCGCACCACCTCGACCGGCACGCCAGCGGCGCGCGCGCCGTCGATGAGCGGCTGCGCCGCCTTGGGCGGCGTCATTTGGTCGCGTGTGCCCAGGATGAACTGCACCGGGCAGCGCAACGCGCGCGCCGCCGTTTCGCCGCCCTGGTAGCGGTCGCAGGCGACGAAACCGCGATGAAACACATTGACATGCGGGTTGCTTGCCAGCACCCGCTGCATCAAGGCGCGCGATCCCCCGTAGAGCCAGGTGCCGGGCCCCAGGGCCGATGGCGGTGGGGCCAGCGTGGAATGGCTAAAGACGTTGACCATCTCGATGGCCTTCTCGGGCGTGTTCAGCGAAGAGTCCAGCAGGGCGGGCGAGACGCGCATCGGGTAGGCGGTGCCGACCAGCGACAAGCGGGCCACGCGCTCGGGCGCGTCGGCGGCGGCCTGCAAGGCGATCAGCGAGCCAAAGCTGTGGCCCACGAGCGCGGCGCGCTCGATGCCCAGCGCCTGGAGCAGGCCGAGCACCGCGCGCGCGCCGTCCTGGACACTGGCGGGGGCGTCGCCCCCGCTTCTGCCGTGCCCCGGCAGGTCGATGGCCAGCACGTTGAAGCCGTGGTGCGCCAGGTAGCGTGTCTGCAAAATCCACACGCTGTGGTCGTTGAGCACCCCGTGGATGAACACCACGCTCGGGCGGGCGGGGTCGAAGGGCCGGCCCCCGGTGTAGGCGTAGAGCGCAGCGCCGTGGACGTCGATGAGCATGGTCAGGGTCCTCCCGGGTCAGGCGGCTTTTTCCGCGGCTTTGAGAGCGCGCTTGAGGTCGTCGATCAGATCGTCCGGGTCCTCCAGCCCGATCGACAGGCGTATCGTCCCGGGCCCGATGCCGGCGGCGGCCAGCGCCTCGTCGCTCATGCGGAAGTGCGTCGTGCTGGCGGGGTGGATGACCAGGCTGCGGCAGTCGCCCACGTTGGCCAGGTGGCTAAACAGCCGCAGCGCCTCGATGAAGGCGCGGCCCTGCGCACGGCTGCCCTTGAGGTCGAAGCTGAAGACGCTGCCCGCCCCGCGCGGCAGCAGCCGCTGGGCCAGCGCGTGGCTGGGATGGTCCGGCAGCAGCGGATGGCCCACGCGCGCCACCATCGGGTGGGCGGCCAGGAATGCCACCACCCGTTCGGTGTTGGCCATGTGGCGCGCCATGCGCAGCGGCAGCGTTTCGATGCCCTGCAGGATCAACCAGGCCGTGTGCGGGCTCATGCAGGCGCCAAAGTCGCGCAGCCCCTCGCGGCGCGCGCGCAGGGTAAAGGCGCCGACGGTGGACTCCTCGCTGAACACCATGCCGTGAAAGCCCTCGTAGGGCTCGGTGAGTTCGGCAAACCGCCCATCGCGCGCGTGCGCGGCCTCCCAGTCGAAGCGGCCACCATCGACCACCACGCCACCGATGACAGTACCGTGCCCGCTGAGGAATTTGGTGGCCGAGTGGTAGACGAGATCCGCCCCCAGGGACAGCGGCTGGATCAGCCAGGGCGTGGTCAGCGTCGAGTCCACCAGCAGCGGCACGCCCGCGGCGTGGGCGATGTCGGCCACGGCAGGGATGTCCAGCACGTCCAGCCCCGGGTTGCCGACCGTCTCGCCGAAGAACAGGCGGGTGTTGGGCCGCACCGCGGCGCGCCAGGCATCCAGGTCGCCCGGCGCCACGAAGGTGGTCTCGATGCCAAAGCGGCGCAGCGTGTGGTGCAGCAGGTTGTGGCTGCCGCCGTAGAGCGCGCTGGAGGCGACGATGTGGCCACCGGCGCCCATGAGCGTGGCGATGGCCAGGTGCAGCGCGGCCTGCCCGCTGGCGGTGGCGATACCGGCGATGCCCCCTTCCAGCGCGGCGACGCGCTGCTCCAGCACCGCGTTGGTGGGGTTGCTGATGCGGCTGTAGACGTGCCCCGCGCGCTCGAGGTTGAACAGCGCGGCGGCTTGGTCGGTCGATTCGAAGACGAACGACGTGCTCAAGTGGATCGGCACGGCGCGCGCGCCGGTGGCGGGGTCCGGGGCGGCGCCGGCGTGCAGCGCCAGGGTGTCGAAGCCAGGATCGGCGTAACCGGGCATGGTGTCTCCTCGTGTTGTGATCTATATTAGCTCGCACGGCGCATCAGACGCCGCGCCTTCGAGACAACAGGAGCCCCACCATGAAAGTCCGTGACATTTTGCGTGTCAAAGGCGGCACGCTCTATACGGTATCGCCCGATGAGCCGTTGGCCCGCGCGGTCGAGACGATGGCGCAATACGACATCGGTTCGCTCGCGGTCATGGAGCACGGCCAGCTCGTTGGCATGCTCACCTTTCGCGAGGTGATCGACTCCATTGCCCGCAACGGCGGCACGGTGGGCAATGTCACGGTGCGCAGCATCATGGACGACCACCCGATGACCTGCACCCCCGAGACCGAGCTCGACCAGGTGCGCCCCATGATGCTCGAGCGTCACACGCGCTACATGCCGGTCATGGACGGGGGCATGCTCATGGGGGTGATCAGCTTCTACGACGTGGCCAGGGCGGTGGTGGAGATGCAAAGCTTCGAGAACCAGATGCTCAAAGCCTACATCCGCGACTGGCCGCAGGAGGATGCGGCCCCGACGGGGTCCGAGACCCCGGGGTCGCAACCCACCGCGCACTGATCCACGGTGGACGCCGAGGCCCTGGGCCTGCTCGCCGGCTTGCTCGGCGGCGTGGGCCTGTTCCTGCTGGGCATGGAGCTCATGACGGACGGCCTGCGCCTGGCGGCGGGGCCGTCGCTGGAGCGCTTGCTGGCCGCGTCCACGGCCACGCGCTGGCGCGGGCTGCTGGCCGGCGTGTTGGTCACGGCCCTGGTGCAATCCTCCAGCGCCGTGACGGTGGCCACGATCGGCTTCGTCAACGCCGGGCTGTTGACGCTCGGCGGCGCGTTGTGGGTGTTGTTTGGCGCCAACGTCGGCACCACCATGACCGGGTGGATCGTGGCGGTGCTGGGCTTTGGCGTCAAGATCGACGCGCTGGCGCTGCCACTCGTAGGGCTGGGCGTGGGGCTGCGTCTGACGGGCGCGGGGTCGCGCCGCGCCGCCTTGGGTACGGCCCTGGCGGGCTTCGGGCTGCTGTTTTTCGGCATCGAGGTGCTCAAAGACGCCTTCGGCGGCGTGGCCCAGCGCATTGAGCTGCCCGCCGGCACCGGGTGGACGGCGGTGTTGGCGCAGCTGCTCATCGGGTTGGTGCTGACCATCCTCATGCAAAGTTCCAGCGCCTCACTGACCGTGACGCTGAGCGCGGCGCAGGCCGGGCTGATCGGCGCGCAGGGGGCGGCGGCGGTGGTCATCGGCGCCAACATCGGCACCACGGTCACGGCCGTCATCGCGGCCTTGGGGGCCACGGCCAACGCGCGCCGCGCCGCCAGCGCCCATGTGCTGTTCAACGTGCTCACCGGTCTGGTGGCGCTGGCGCTGCTGCCGTGGTTGGTGGATGCGCTGTTGCGCCTCAAGCAGGCGCTGGGCATGCCAGCGGCCCCGGCGCTGACGGTGGCGCTGTTTCATACCGTGTTCAACGTGTTGGGGGTGCTGCTGATGTGGCCGCTGGGTGACCGGCTGGCGGCGTGGCTGCAGCAGCAATTTCGCGCCGCCGAAGAGGACGAGGCCCGGCCCCGCTACCTCGACCCCACGGTGTTGAGCGTGCCGGTGCTGGCGCTCGACGCGCTGCGCCGCGAGCTGGTGCGCTTGCGCATGCTGGCGGCGCGCTCCCTGCGCACGGTGGTCGATCTGCCCGCTTGGGGGGTGACCGCGCAGGCGGATGAGGCACAGGCGCGCCAGCGCCTGGCCACGGCGCACGGGGTCGCGCATCGGCTGGCGCAAGCGGTGGGCGATTTCATCGTCCGTCTGCAGCGCGCCGAGATGAGCCGCGACAGCGCCGAGCACCTGCCCGACCTGATGCGCGCGGCGCGCTACGCCGAAGTGGCGGTGGAGCAGGCGCAGGAGGCGGCCGAGGCGCTGGCGCCCTGGTCGGCGCCCGAGCCGGGCTTGCCGCTGCTGGAGCTGGCGGCGCTGCGCCAGCGCGCGTTGGCGTTGTTGGTGCCGCTGGAGCAGGCGCCGGGGCTGGACGCGCAGGCGGTGGAGGCCGCGCTGGCCGAAGCCGAAGATGCCTACGCCGTGCTCAAAGCGGCGCTGCTGCGCTTGGGCGCCCAAGGGGCCGTGCCGCTGGCGACGATGGATGCCTGGCTGCGCGCCTGCAGCGAGCTGCGGCGCGGCCTGCAGCAAATCGCCAAAGCGCAGCGTCTGCTGGCGCCGTTGGCCCCGGCCCCTGCGGGATAATGCGGCGCATGAGCGGCAACACCCTGGGCACCCTGTTTCGCGTCACCAATTTCGGCGAGTCGCACGGACCGGCGATCGGCTGTGTCATCGACGGCTGTCCGCCCGGCTTGCCGCTGTCCGAAGCCGACATCCAACCCGATTTGGACCGGCGCCGCCCCGGCAGCAGCAAATTCGTCACCCAGCGGCAGGAGGCCGATCGGGTGCAAATCCTCAGCGGCGTGTACGAAGGCCGCACCACGGGCGCGCCGATTGCGCTGCTCATCGCCAACACCGACCAGCGCAGCAAGGACTACGGCGACATCGCGCAGACGTTTCGGCCTGGACATGCGGACTACACCTACTGGCACAAATACGGCATCCGCGACCCGCGCGGGGGCGGGCGCTCGTCGGCGCGGCTGACGGCGCCCACGGTGGCCGCCGGCGCCGTGGCGCGCAAGTGGCTGCGCGAACGCCACGGCACCACCGTGCGCGGCTGCTTGCTGCAGATCGGTACCGTAGCCGTCCCATTCGAGTCGTGGTCGCACGTGGCGTCCAACCCCTTCTTCGCCCCCGCGGCGGATGTGACAGCGCTGGAGGCGTACCTGAGCGACATTCGCAAGGCCGGCGACTCGGTGGGCGCCAAGGTGCGCGTCGTGGCGCACGGCGTGCCCGCGGGCTGGGGGGAGCCGATTTACGACCGGCTCGATGCTGACATCGCCCACGCGATGATGGGGCTCAACGCCGTCAAGGGGGTGGAGATTGGCGACGGCTTTGCCTGTGTGACCCAGCGCGGCAGCGAGCACGGTGACGGCATCACGCCGCAGGGCTTTTTGTCCAACCATGCCGGCGGTGTGTTGGGGGGCATCAGCACCGGGCAGGACATCGTGGTGACGCTGGCCATCAAGCCGACCAGCTCCATCCTGGTGCCGCGGCCGTCCATCGACACCGCCGGCGAGCCCACGGAGGTCGTCACCAAAGGCCGCCACGACCCCTGCGTGGGCATTCGCGCGGTGCCGATCGTGGAGGCGCTGCTGGCCATCGTGCTGATGGACCATGCGCTGCGCCACCGCGCCCAGTGCGCGGACGTGCAGGTCGTGCCCGGCCCCGTGGCAGGCGCAGCCCCCGGCGCGGTTTCCGGTTCATGACCGGTAGCGCGTCGGCCGACGCGCGGCGGGTGCGCGGGTTGTGGCCCTTTGCGGCCCTGTCGGCCGGGTATTTTGCGCACATCGGCTTCTTCAACCCCTACCTGCCGCTGTGGCTGCAAGCGCTGGGCTACAGCCTGTGGGCCATCGGGTTGTTGACGGCGCTGCAGTCGGCGACGCGGCTGTTTGCGCCCTACCTGTGGGGGTGGCTGAGCGACCGCAGCGGCGAGCCGGTGCGCTGGCTGCGCGTGTGTGCCGTGATGTCGCTGGTGCTGTCCCTGGGCCTGTGGTGGCAGCCCGTGCCGGTGTGGCTGCCGCTGGTGTTGCTGCTGTTGTTCACCCACACCAGCGCCATGATGCCGCTGTCCGAAACCGTGCTGGCCCACGCCGTGAGCGCGACCGGTGGGTTCGATGCGCGCCGTTACGGCCGCGTGCGCCTGTGGGGCTCGCTGGGTTTTTTGGTGACGGTGCTGGCAGCGGGGGCCTGGTTCGAGCGCCATGGGCTGGGGAGCTTTCCGTTCTGGGCCAATGCCACGCTGGTGCTGGTGGTGGCGGCCGTTTGGGCCATGCCGCGCTGGCGCGAGGCCCCACACCCCCACGGGGCGAGCGGGGTGCGGGTCTGGCCGGTGCTGCGGCAGCCCGTGGTGGCGTGGTTTTTCGTCGCGCTGTTCTGGCACGTGCTGGCGCACGTGTTCATCTACATTTTTTTCTCGCTCTACCTGGACCATCTGGGCTATGGCAAAGGCGTCATCGGCGCCTTGTGGGCCACGGCCGTGGTGGTGGAAATCGGGTGGTTTTTTACCCAAGGGCGGTGGCTGCCGCGGCTGGCGCTGGGGCAGTGGCTGGTGCTGGCGTCGGCATTGACGGTGGCGCGCATGGCGGCCACCGCTTGGGGCGCGGCCTGGCTGCCGGTGCTGGTGCTGGCGCAATGTGTCCATGCCATCGGTTTTGCTGCCCATCACTCGGTGTGCATCGCGCTGATCAACCGGCACTTCCCCGGCCGGCTGCGCGCGCGCGGGCAGGCGCTGTACTCGCTCGTGGGATACGGTTGCTCGGGGGTGGTGGCAGGCGCGCTGGGCGGTTGGATCAGCAGCCGCTGGGGGCTGCACGCCGTGTTCGTGGCGGCCATGCTGGCCGCAACCGGCGCCACGGCAGCCGCGGCCGTGGTGCGCCGGCTGGGCGATTGAATGCGGGCGCCGCCGGATCACCCAAACGGCCGCACGCCAATCAGCGCGGTATGGGCCCAGAATGCGAAGACGGCCCACGCCACCACCCCAACGACGACCGTGGCCACCGTGGCCGCGGTCGAGGGGGTGGTACGGTCTTCGGCATCCTCGTCATCGGTGCTTGATGTGGCGGCGGAGCGTTGCCGGGCAGCGCGGAAATCCAGCACCGCCCAGGCCAAAAAGCCGCCGAACAGCAGCACATCGGCCAGCGTGCCGTTGGCCAGCAGGTGCGCCAACGCCCACAGCTTGACGCCGAGCACCATCGGGTGCTGCCAGCGTTGTTTCAACGCATTGCCCGGGACGTATGCCGCCACCAGCAGCACGAAGGCCAGCAATGTCAACAGCGAGGCCGCGTGCCGCATGCCCAGTGGCGGGTTCCACAGCACCACCGGCGTTTGCCGCGCCAGCCCATAGCCCCAGACGATCAGCACGAGCCCCACGGCCGACAGCAGCGAGTAGAGCGCCTTCCAGGCACCCAGCCCGATGCGGTCGATGGTTTGTTGGCGCCAGTCGTCGGCGACGATGCGCACCGAGTGCACGCCCAGAAACAGGATCAACCCCAGCACCAGCCATTGCATCGTTGGCTCCTCAGGCGCGGTGCGCGCCCATGGCGCATGATAGCGGACGGGTCGGCACGGCGCTGGCCTGCGCTATGGGCGGCATAGGCAAATTTCACCCCCCTGGGGCGGCAATGGGTGCAGAATAGATGCGATCGGAAAAACGCAATCGATTTACGGAATCTATTGCTTGCCGATCGTCATCCCATACCGCGAAAGGAGTTCGCCATGCACACCCCAGACCGCACCGCCACCAGCGGTTGCCCGTTCCACCCCGGTTCTGCCGTGACCCAGCAGCCGCACCAGCAACCCACCGCCTGGTGGCCCAACGCGCTCAATCTCGACATCCTGCACCAGCACGACACCAAGACCAACCCGCTGCCGGGGTTGCGCTACCGCGAGGCGGTGCGCCAGCTCGACGTGGAGGGGCTCAAGGCCGACCTGCGCCGGCTCATGACCGACAGCCAGCCCTGGTGGCCGGCCGATTACGGCCACTACGGCGGCCTGTTCATCCGCATGGCCTGGCACGCGGCGGGGTCGTACCGGGTGGCCGATGGGCGCGGCGGGGCCAACACCGGCAACCAACGTTTTGCGCCGCTGAACTCCTGGCCCGACAACGCCAACCTGGACAAGGCACGCCGCCTGCTGTGGCCGATCAAGAAGAAGTACGGCAACCGCATCAGCTGGGCCGATCTGATGATCCTGGCCGGCAACGTGGCCTACGAATCGATGGGGTTGAAAACCTACGGCTTCGCGTTTGGGCGCGAGGACATCTGGCACCCCGAGAAGGATGTGTACTGGGGCGCCGAGACCGAGTGGCTGGCGCCCAGCGATGCGCGCTACGACGACGTCGAAAAGGCCGACACCCTGGCCAACCCGCTGGCCGCGGTGCAAATGGGGCTGATCTACGTCAACCCCGAAGGGGTCAACGGGCAGCCCGATCCGCTCAAGACCGCGCGCCACGTGCGCGAGACCTTTGCCCGCATGGGCATGGACGATGAAGAAACCGTGGCGTTGACCGCCGGTGGCCACACCGTGGGCAAGGCGCACGGCAACGGCAGCGCCGCCAACCTGGGCCCCGCGCCGGAAGCTGCGCCGATCGAGGAGCAGGGGCTGGGCTGGATGAACCACACGACGCGCGGCATCGGCCGCGACACCGTCACCAGCGGCATCGAGGGCGCCTGGACCCCCCATCCCACGCAGTGGGACAACGGTTATTTTGAGTTGCTGTTTGGCTACGAGTGGGAGCTGACCAAAAGCCCGGCGGGTGCTTGGCAATGGCAGCCGGTGGGCATACGGCCGGAGCACATGCCCCCGGACCCGGAAGATCCGTCGCGCCGCACGATGCCGATCATGACCGACGCCGACATGGCGCTGAAGATGGACCCGATCTACCGGCCCATTGCCGAGCGGTTCTGGAAAGACCATGCGGCGTTCTCGGCGGCGTTTGCGCGCGCTTGGTTCAAGCTCACGCACCGCGACATGGGGCCGCGCACGCGCTACATCGGGCCCGAGGCGCCCACCGAGGACCTGCTGTGGCAGGACCCGGTGCCGCCCGGCCCGACCGAGATCGACGTGGGGGCGATCAAAGCCCGCATCCGCGCCAGCGGCCTGACCGTGGGCGAGCTCGTGGCCACCGCCTGGGACAGCGCGCGCACCTTCCGCGGGTCGGACTTTCGCGGTGGTGCCAACGGCGCGCGCATCCGGCTCGATCCGCAACGCGGCTGGGAGGCCAACGAACCCGAGCGCCTGCAGCGCGTGCTGGCGGTGCTCGAGCCCATCGCCGCGCAGTACCGGGCCAGCGTCGCCGACGTCATCGTGCTAGGCGGCAATGTCGGCATCGAAATGGCGGCCGAGGCCGCGGGCTACCCGGTCGAGGTGCCGTTTGCCGCTGGGCGCGGGGACGCCACCCAGGCGTGGACGGACGTGGCCTCGTTCCGCTGGCTCGAGCCGGTGGCCGACGGTTTTCGCAACTACCTGCGTGCCGGCATCACCGCCGCACCGGAGGAGCTGCTGCTCGACCGCGCCCAGCTGCTGGGCCTGACGGCGGTCGAGATGACCGCCCTGGTCGGTGGCCTGCGCGTGCTTGGCGCCAACCACGGTGGCAGCCGCGACGGCGTGTTCACCCAACGCGTGGGCGTGCTGAGCAACGACTTTTGCGTCACGCTCACCGACATGGCGTACCGCTGGCAGCCTGTGGGGCGCAACCGCTACGAAATCGTCGAGCGCGCCAGCGGCGCTGTGCGCTACACCGCCACGCGGGTGGACCTGGTCTTTGGCTCCAACGCGATCTTGCGCGCCTACGCCGAGGTGTATGCCCAGGACGATGGCCGCGAGAAGTTCGTGCGCGACTTCGTGGCGGCCTGGGTCAAGGTGATGAACGCCGACCGCTACGACCTGCGCCCGTGATGCGTGGGTGATGCTGCTGACAAGCGCCCGCACCTTGGCGACCGGGCGTGCACGCCGTCCCCGGGCCATGTTCCCGCTAGAATGCTCGTCATGCTCCGGGGTGTCCACCGTGTGTGGGCTGAGACGGCCAGTGCCGAACCCGCGAACTTGATCCTGTTCATACCGGCGGAAGGAGAGCTGCCACCCGTGGTGCGGGGTGGTCCAAGCCCACCGGGCGCATCGGCGCCTGGGGGCGGTGGGCTATAACATCCGCTGGCTGCTGCGCATGATCGCCAAGAAGGGCGTGCGCTTTTTGGCAAAGGTTTTTTGCCTCATCGCTGCTGTGCGGCTGATTGCGCGGTGGCTTGCCCAGCAGGGGGGCAGCCAGGGTCAGCGGCGTCAAGCCAACCGTAGTGCGCCTGTGGGCGGCGTGAAAATTTTTCGGGGCGACTATCTGGCGCATGTTGAGTGACGGCACACAGCGGCAAGATTTCGGTGCCGCTCATTTCGAGCGCGCCGATGCTCAGAAAACCGCCCACCGACTCGTCCGCCGACTCCAGCAGCTCGACCTCAAGGTGCAGGTTGCTGCGGCTTGAGAAGGTGTGTTTCATCATAGATAACGTAGTGTCAACCGGCACGCGCTGCTCCTGCGCGCGTCTAGATTGAGCGCCTGGTTAGGACGCTGGCGTCCTGAGTATCAACGGTGCAAAAGTTCCGCGATTGCGTCAAAAACTTCTGCCGATCTTAGCGCACTATTGTGCGTCGCCTCGGCAACGGCCTGAAAGGTGGCGTTGATTCCGCGCGACTTGAGTAGGTCGACATAAGTACTCGCAAGGTTTGGTGACGTGTTGTCATCCTTTGTACCAGTCAAAGCGATGACTCTTGTTGATGCGCTTATTTTGTTAACCCACTGAGTTGGGTTTTCACTTCTAACCCACGGGCGTCGGCCAATACGCCAGCTGACGAGGTCGCAAGGGCAAGATACCAGAACAGCAGCATCAGCTAAGTTCGGTTTCATGCCGAGAATTACTGCCGCAGTTGCCGCCCCACCCGAGTGGCCAACAATTATTACGGACTTCGGTTGGTACTTCAGTCGAAGTTTCTCGATTACAGCAGCGACCTCCGAAATGTTTTCCGGCGTGTAGTGATCAGAACGGCCACCGTGAAGGAAGCTAACTGTGGATGAGGCTCCACTTCCATCCGGGTAGCCCGGCCGAACGAGAGCCACAGACATGACACTGCTGGCGGAGAAATCCTCTGCTGTCTTTTCCGCGAGGCGGAAGTGGTAATTAGCCGGGCCTCCGGAGGATACATCGCCATGAATCCAGACAACCATCGCCGCGGGCTCGGTGGGGCCATACCGCCTTATTAACAGGCACTGCGATACACCGGTAACCTTAGTTTCAAAGTCTTCCGTTTCGCAGGGTTCAGCGTAAGCACTTTGGACAGTTAGGAAAACGAACAATGCCGTAAAAAAATATTTTTTGCCCATAGATAGGTCCTAAGGAAACACTGATTTATTCCCCTCCCGCCCCCTGCGCGGGAAGCCTGAGCGCCGCAGGATGTGGAACAATCCCTGGTACGGCTTGGGGGCAGTAGCAGCGATGATGCAGACCAGCTTTTCCGACTACG
>NZ_VJOL01000002.1 GCF_007556705.1 Tepidimonas thermarum
ATGGTCTTGGGCTTGAAGCCGTTGGCGTAGTCGCGCCGGGTCGGGGAGCGCTCGTAGGGACGGGCGCCGAGATACTCGGCGCGCTCGATCTTGGCGGCTTCATTGACGAGAATGCGCAGGGCCTCGCCGGCGCCATCCAGTCCGTTCTCGAGCAAGATCGCATAAGCGGCTTCCAAGGGGTTGGTTTCGACTCGTATTGCCATGAGGGTTACACTCCTTTCTCGAAGTCATGGCGTCAGACCCACCCTCGCGCTGTCTGCTGGGCGGGGAGCGTAGGCGCGTAGCGCCGGAGATCCCCGCCCAGCAGACAACCGGCAAAATGGAATTTACAGAAAGAACGATACACAACTGTCCCCGCTGCCGGCGAACAAACCCTGGTATTTGTCAAAGCGCCCCATGTTGGTCTTGGGCGAATACGACGCCCCAACCGAAACACGATCCCCGAGCTTGCCGAAATACCCAAACCGGATGCCGATGCCCGTGCTGGTGTCTTTGCCACGGTTGCTGACGTTGCCCGGCGACTGCGACATGCCCGCAAACGCCTGCACGCCATACGCTTCGAAACGCTGGAGCACCAGCAGCGGCGACACCCCCAGCGCATGCCCGTCAGCGACCTGGTAGGCCAAGGTCGGGGCCACGATCAGCTGCATCAGATCGACACCGAGCTTGCCCTGCCCGCCCAACAGGTTGACCCCGTTGGGAAACGGCGCGTACGAGGTGTTCATGCCGCCGTTGCCATAGACCGTCACGCCAAACGCCAAGCGCTGCGAGAGTTGCACGTTGTAGCCAAACTCCGGGATCGGAAACGCGGTGCGACCGCTTTCCACCACCGGCGTTTGGCCGACGAACTGCGCGTCACGGTAGGGCCGGAAGATTTCGGCCCCCACATCCCAGCGATTGCCGGCAAATGCCGCCGCGGCCGGGTTGTTGACGCCGGCAAAGCCGTCCTGTGCCAGTGCGATCGACACCCCGCCCATGCCCTTGGCCTTGAGCCCAAAACCATGCGGAAAGTAGCCGTTGGTGGCCCAGACGGCCGGCGCCGCGGCGAGCAGCGCGGCAGCGGCGATGGCGCGCCGGGGTGCGCGGTTGCATGTTTTCATGGGGTTCTCCTCTGCAGTGTTGTGGGTGGTGGGTCCAGCCATCAAAACTCACCCCGGGCGGCCCGATCGATGATCTGGTACATCGCCTCGCGCACGCTCCAGGCCTCCTCCTTCAGCGGCGAGGGCAGCTTGCGGCCCATCTTGACCATCATGTCCATGTTGAGCGTGTACAGGTACAGCCCGTCGGGACGCTCCACCAGCGAGACCCGGCACGGCATGTAGGCCGACATGGCCGGGCTGAAGTCCGCCATGTGGCGCGCAATCGTGGGGCTGCAGAACTGGTAGATGGTCAGCACCGGCTCCTTCTTGCCGCTGCGGGCTTCGAGCTCCTTGGACAAGGGCAGCGTGCCAACGTCGCGGATGTTGTGCTCGGTGGCCACCATCTTGATGATCTGCTCGACATCCTCAACACTCAGGCCGGGCTTGACCTTGCGCTCCCAGGTGGTGGCCACGGCGATGTCGCCCTCACCCTCGATCCAGCGGTCCCACATCCGCATCGCTTCCGCGCCGGCACCGTCCTCCAGCTTGCCGATGGTGGCCAGTGTGCCGCAACCCGACGTGGCGACCGTGGTGGCCACCAACGCCAGCGCGGCCAGGCCGCGCCGCCATGTTGCTGTGCGATGTATCGGTTTCATCTCGCGCTACTCCTCCGCCCCTGCGGGCACTGATGGGCTTGATATTTGTCAAGTCCCGCGCAGCGTAGCACCCGGCATGGCCACCCGCCATCGGCAATAACCCTAGGGGGTAGGGTGTTGGCAAACGATCGAAGGTCTCGGTAGCCGGGTCTGCGATCGCGGGGGCGGGCAAAGTGCACAGCCAACGGCACCGATTTTTGGCACACTTGGGGCTTGACCCTGCACCGAAAGGCCGTCGCCATGAACGAATCCGCCACCACCGCTGGCAGCCGACCCGCCAACGCCCCCTGCCACGAGGGCACACCGTCGCGCTACCGCAGCGAGCACCAGCGCGACGTGGTCAACCGCCTCAAGCGTATCGAAGGGCAGGTGCGCGCCCTGATCGAGATGGTGGAGTCCGGTCGCCCGTGCGAAGACGTGGCCCAGCAAATGTCGGCCGCGCGCAAAGCCATGGACAAGGCGTTCTTCCGCATGATGGCCTGCTCCGTCATGGAGTCGGTGGCGGTGTCGGACGACGAGACGCTGCGCGAGGTCGAGCGCTCCACGCGCATCCTGGAAAAATACGCCTGACACTCCTCTGCGGTGGACATTTACCTGGTCGGCGGTGCAGTCCGTGACGGCCTGCTGGGCCACTTTCATGTGGCGCACCGGCATGCGGATGGGCACGTGCACGCCGACCGCGACTGGGTGGTGGTGGGCGCCACCCCTGAGGCCATGGTGGCCCAGGGTTTCGTGCCCGTGGGGCGGGATTTCCCGGTCTTTTTGCACCCCGTCACGCGCGAGGAATACGCGCTGGCGCGCACCGAACGCAAAACCGCGCGTGGCTACCACGGCTTTGCCTTTTGCGCCGATCCGGGGGTGACGCTCGAACAAGACCTGGCGCGGCGCGACCTGACCATCAACGCCATGGCGCTGCCCATCGCGGCCCTGCGCCCCGATGGCACGTTCGATCCGAACGATCCCCGGCTGGTCGACCCCTACGGCGGCCGGCGTGACCTGCAGGCGCGGGTGTTGCGGCACGTCACCCCCGCGTTTGCCGAGGACCCGGTGCGCATCCTGCGCATGGCGCGCTTTGCGGCGCGCTGGCCGGACTTTGCGGTGGCGCCCGAAACCCTGGCGCTGATGCGCGCCATGGTGGCGCACGGCGAGGTGGACCACCTGGTGCCAGAGCGGGTGTGGCAGGAACTCTCGCGGGGGCTGATGGAACAGCGCCCCTCGCGCATGCTGGCCGTGCTGCGCGACTGCGGCGCGCTGCGCGTGCTGCTGCCGGAGGTCGACCGCTTGTGGGGCGTGCCCCAGCGCGCCGACTACCACCCCGAGGTGGACACCGGCGTGCACCTGGCGATGGTGCTGGACATGGCGGCGCGGCTGCGGGCGCCGCTGCCGGTGCGCTACGCCTGCCTGTGCCACGACCTGGGCAAGGGCACCACGCCGCGCGACGTCCTGCCGCGCCACATCGGGCACGAGCAGCGCAGCGTGACGTTGCTGCGCGCCGTCAGCGCCCGCTGGCGCGTGCCACGCGAATGCCACGAGCTGGCCGAGGTGGTGGCGCGTGAACACGGCCACATCCACCGCTGCGACACGCTAAGCCCCGCCGCCACCCTGCGGCTGCTGGAGCGCTGCGACGCCCTGCGCCGGCCCGAGCGCTTTGATCAGGTGCTGCTGGCGTGCGAATGCGACGCACGTGGCCGCCTGCACCACGAGGCGCGCCCCTATCCGCAGGCGGCACGGCTGCGCACCGCACTGCGCGCCGCGTTGGCGGTGGACACGGCCGCCATTGCCCAGCAGGAGCGCCAACGTCACCCCGCCGCGCGCGATCTGGGCCCGCGCATCGGCGCCGCCATCGCGCATGCGCGGGCGCAGGCGGTGGCCGCGGCGCTGGGCGGCGGGGCTGCCGCGGATCCCCCCGGCGCTTAACGCGCCTGCGCCAGCGCCGCCTGCACCCAGCGCACGATATCGCCCTGCCCCATGGCCCCGGCCTGGCGCGCCACTTCGCGCCCGCCGACGAACAGCGCCAGGGTGGGAATGCTGCGGATGCCAAACTGCGCCGCCAAACCGGGCTCCTCCTCGGTGTTGACCTTGGCCAGCCGCACATGCGGCTCGAGCTGACGCGCCGCCGCCTCGAACGCCGGCGCCATCATGCGGCACGGCCCGCACCACGGGGCCCAAAAGTCCACCAACACCGGGATCTGGTTGCGGCCGACATGGCGCTCGAAGGCCTCGGCGTCCAACGCGATCGGATGCCCCTCGAACAACGGTCGGTGGCAGCGTCCGCAGTCGGGCGCCTGACCCAGCTGGTCGGCGCGGACGCGATTGGTGGTGTGGCAGTGCGGACAAACGATGTGCAGGGATTCGGCGCTCATGAAACGACTCCGGACGGTAAGCAAGCGTTGCCTGGCATGTGGCGACGCTGGCGGCCATTTTCAAGGCATACCCACACGGGTACCGACAGCCCGCGCCCGCACTCAAACCCCGCGCCCAGGCTCAAACCCAGCGTGCAATGGCCGAAGCAAGCAGGCTGAGCAGGATGGTGCTGGTCAGCGGAATGAACCATTCCCGCCCGAACCAGCGGAAATGCAAATCCCCCGGCAGGCGACCCAAGCCCAAACGGCGCAACAGCGGCGTCATCCAGCTGATGAGCACCAGCGCCAGAAAAATCACGATCATCCAGCGGGTCATGGTGCCTCCCCTCAAAGGGTGTGCGTGCGATCGCCATGCGCAAAACCCAGCGGCACCCACCCCCGGCTGCTGGCGGGCGGCGCCAGGCCGATGACCTTGAACAGCTCGCCCATCTCGTGCTCGTGCACCAGCTTCAGGGCCATGGCCCGCTCGGCCACGGGCAGCGCGTCCCAACCGTCCCCGAGCAGCCCGGCGTTGAGCAAGAACCGCCCCTGGCTGGTGTAGCCCAACACCTCCAGCCCGGCCTCTTGCGCCGCCAGCGCGATGCCGGTGAAATTGACATGGGCGGTGATGTCCTTGCTCCCGACATCGACCAGCGGGTCGGCGTCCGTGCGGTGCGCCCGGTGGCACACCAGCGTGCCCATGGCGCGCTGGGGATGGTAGTACTCGTGCTCGGGAAAGCCGTAATCGATGAAAAATGCTGCGCCGCGGCGCAGCCGCTCACCCACGGTGCGCACGAAGGCCTCGGCCTGCGGGTGGATCTCGGTGAGGTAGTCGTGCGTGCCGGCAATGTCCAGCGGCGGCCGGCGATCGGTGGGGCGGTCGGCCCACACCCAGCGGGCTGCGGCCGCATCCCAGGCCACGCCGCGTTCGTGCCACACACCGCCGTGGCGGTGCAGCAGGGTCACCGGCATGGCGTCGAGCACCTCGTTGCCGATCACCACCCCCTCCAGCACCGCGGGCAGTTGGTCGTGCCAGGTCACGCGCTCGCCCCAGGGCGCCAGCCGCGCGGCTTGGCGCGCGCGCAGAGCGGCCGAGAGTTCGACGATGTGGTAGCGCACCGGCGCTGCACCCGCGGGCGCGGCGGCGTCCAGCGCTGCCAGCACCTGCGCCGCCAGCGCGCCACTGCCGGCGCCAAACTCCCACACCGCGCACGTCCCCGTGGCCGCGAGCGCCTGCCCCACCTGGCGCGCCAGTGTCGCGCCAAAGCGCGGCGCGAGTTCCGGCGCGGTGACGAAGTCGCTGCCGTCAGCAAGCCCTGGGCCAAAGATGGGGAGTTCGCTCGCATAATAGCCTCCTCGCGGGTGGTACAGCGTAAGCGCCATAAATCGCTCAAAACTCAACCATTCACCCGATGCGGCAGCGGCATGCCGAATCGCTATTTCCAGATCGTCTGCGTCGGACCCCCACGACATCTCACCATGCTCCAAGACAACGCGCGACTGTCGAACGACATAATCCGCTGGCTCAAACTGTTGGCCCTGCCCCGCTGGGCCAAAGTGGGGCTAGCCATCATCTTGCTATTCACCCTGGCCAATGCACTCGGACTGCTGGCCGTTGGCATGCTGACGCTCGACAAAGATTCCATCACGGCAGGCATTACCGTGATGACAGTTGGCCTACCCGTGGGCCTCATGGTGGTGGCCGTCGTGTTTGGCGACGGCGGGCTGCGCCGACTCAAGAGCCTGACGCAGACGGTCCTGAACGAGGACATTCCCACCGCCCTGCGCGAGAATTTTAACGCTCGCCCTTTCGAGCCAGCGGGCTGGCTGCCAAAACTACAAACCAGGACCAGCGGCTGCTGCGCTGACTACCGCGTACGGCACCCGACCCCTGGCGCAGGGGTAGACATTCTACACTTCATCGTCGAGCTCAACATCAACAAAGTCAACCTGGTCATTCTGCTTCCACACGCCTGCGACCTAGCCCATGCCGCAGACTACTTCCGGTGCTCATCGTCTTTACAATCTTGCCTCGATGGCGCGCTGCGCGAAGGCTACGCACTCAACGAAGCTCCCGAACACCGCAACGGCGCGACTGGGCTTGTGCTCACGCGTACGCTCCATGAAGACTTCCTGCTCGATCCCGCCCGGCGCTTGTACTTTGCACAAGATTTGGCGTTTTTCATTCGGGGCATGATAGAGGCTCACCGTGGCTGACCAACGAGTACTGATCACTGGCGGCGCGCTACGACTCGGTGCGGTGTTCTGCCAAACCTTTGGTGCCGCTGGTTGGCACGTGCTGTGCCATTGCAATCGCTCAAGAATCGAAGCCGAAGCGCTGCAGCAGCGGCTCAGCGCAGTGGGAATGCGCATCGACGTGGTGCAAGCCGATTTAGCCGATGACGAGCAGAGGAAATGCCTTTTCGAACACATACTCAACCGTTTTGGTCCGATAGACGGACTGATCAACAATGCCTCGCTGTTTGAGCCCGACTCCGGTTTGGCATGGGAGCCCACTCTGGCGCGCCGTCAACTCGAAGTCAACCTACTAGCACCCTTAATTTTGGCTACACTGGTGGCCAAACAACCCGTTGAGCCAAAAAGCAACAACGCCTCGCGGTTTGTGATCCATGTACTCGACCAAAAGGTACTCAACCTAAATCCCGACTATTTCAGCTACACAGTCTCTAAATTAGCTCTGGAACGCGCTGTAGTACTGCAGGCACAGGCACTAGCACCTCACACGCGCGTCTGCGGACTGGCCCCTGGACTTCTTTACGAAAGTGGCCCGCAAAGCACAGAGAATTGGCACAAAGCCAGCCGCGTCAACCTGCTGCGGCGGCCTACTTCACCCACCGATGTTGCCCAGACTGCACTGTTTTTGGCCCAAACCCCATCTATCACCGGCATCACAATTGCCGTCGACAACGGACAACACCTTGTCCCGCTTGAGCGGGACGTGATGTTTGTCGTCGAGGATTTGCTCGGCAATACTGCTTCGGATCCCCTATGAATACCCTTTCGATGCCGCAGGATTTGCACTGGCTGCTCACATGTCGAAAATTATTCATTCGTCGTCACGAAGTGATGGTGAATATGGGCGCGCACGATTTTGAAAAGCACGCGCCACAACGCGTCTGGATTGATGTCGATCTCTACGTACCGTACGATTCATCTACCCCGCGCCATGACGCACTGCATGAGGTTGTGGATTATGATTACGTGCGGGAGTCAGTCGCCCGCCTGACTACAGGCAGACACATCACGTTGCAGGAGACGCTGGCCGACGCGCTGGCGACTGAGCTGCTCAAACACCCACGAGTGTTTGCGGTGCGGTTGTCCACCTCCAAACCAGACGTGTATCCAGACTGCGAAACCGTCGGGGTCGAGGTATTTAGACTCAACACTAGGACTCCCACGTGAAGCACAATCCAGCCCCGCAACAAGGGCTGCAGATCCTGACCCTCACGGGCTTGCGTTTCAACGCCAACCTGGGCATCCTGGACCACGAGCGCCAAGGCCCGCAGCCGATCCAGGTGGATGCCGAGCTCAACCAGGGCCCGCAGCCCTTGTTGCCGCACGACGACGACATCTCCCACGTGCTGGACTACCGCAAGGTGCGCCAGATCATCATCGACGAGTGCACCGCCGAGCACGTCAACCTGCTGGAGAGCCTGATCGGCAAGCTCTCCCACCGGCTCATGCAGCTGCCCGGGGTGATCGGGGTGCGCGTGCGCATCGCCAAGTTGGAAATCTTCGACGACTGCGAGGTCGCCATCCGCATGGAATGCGGCCAGTGGTGAGCGCGGCCGCGCCGTTTGCGGGACAATCGCGTCCCATGGACGTCGCGTTTGAAAACCGCAAGCTGGAAAAGCGCCTGTGCCGCCTGGTCGGGCAGGCCATCGACGACTACCGCATGATCGAGGACGGCGACCGCGTCATGGTCTGCCTCTCGGGCGGCAAGGACAGCTACTCGCTGCTCGACATCCTGATGCGGCTGCAGCGCCGCGCGCCGGCGCGCTTCGAGCTCATCGCGGTCAACCTCGACCAGCGCCAGCCGGGTTTTCCGGCCGACGTGCTGCCCAACTACCTGCGCACGCTGGGCATCCCCTTTCACATCGAGACGCAGGACACCTACTCCATCGTCAAGAAGGTGATCCCCGAGGGCAAGACCATGTGCAGCCTGTGCAGCCGGCTGCGCCGCGGCATCCTCTACCGCGTGGCGCGCGAGCTTGGCGCCACCAAGATCGCGCTGGGCCACCACCGCGACGACATCCTGCAGACGCTGCTGCTCAACATGTTTTTCGGCGCCAAGCTCAAGGGCATGCCGCCCAAGCTGGTCAGCGACAACGGCGAGCACGTCGTCATACGCCCGCTGGCCTACGTGCCCGAGAAGGACCTGATCCGCTGGGCGCAGGTGCGCGCATTCCCCATCATCCCCTGCAACCTGTGCGGCAGCCAGCAACACCTGCAGCGCAAGCAGGTGGGGGACTTGCTGCGCGAGTGGGACAAGCGCTTCCCTGGCCGCGTGGACAACATGCTCAAAGCGCTGCAAAACGTCGTGCCCAGCCACCTGATGGACCGCGGTCTGTACGACTTTGCCGGCGTGCGCGCCAGCGGCCGGCCGCAAGCCGATGGCGACCTGGCCTTCGATGAGGAGGAGCTGCCCGCCGCCGCGGCACTGGCGGCGGACGAGGACGCCGCCCCCCGCCACGGCGCTGCGACGCGGCGCGTGTTTGCGCTCACGCCCGAGGAGGATTGACCATGGAGCGCAGCGCCCGCTGGCTGCGCAGTGTCGCCACCTGCTTGGGCGCCCTGCTGCTGGCGGGCTGCGCCAGCACGCTGCGGCTGGAGCACACCGTGCGCAGCGCCGCCGCCTGGCCACAGCCGAGCGTGGCGCTGGCCGGTCAACGCTATGTGTTCGAGCGCCTGCCGTCGCAGCGCACCGCCGAGGCGGCGCGCGAGCAAGAGGCGCTGGAGGCCATCGCCGCCGAGGTGCTGGCCGGCCACGGCCTGCAGCGCGCCGACGCCGCCGCGGGGGCGGCCACCAGCGCCGTGCCCTGGGGCGTGCAGCTGGTGGCGCGCTCGGTCCGATACCCCTACGCCCCGTGGGATGCGCCCGAGCCGCGCCCGGGCTGGATGCCCTACGGACAGGTCGTGGTCGGCCGCGGCGTGGTCAGCTCGATCGGCCTGCAATGGTCGCTGCGCCCGCCCTACTACGTGCGCGACGTGGCGCTGACGGTGCGCGACCGCCGCACCGGCGAGGTGGTGTACGAGGCCAGCGCCACCCAGGACGGCCCGTGGTCCGACAGCCCGGCGCTGTGGCGGGCTTTGCTGCAAGCCGCGCTCGACGGCTTTCCGACCCCACCGCCAGGGCCGCGCCGGGTGGTCATCGAGCAGCCGCGCTAAACCGCGCCGCCCGCCCACCCTCAGCCGCGCCGCAGCTCAGCACTCAAGCGGCCGCCGCCACCGCCCCCGCCAGCACCTGGCGCAACGCATCGGCCAGCTCCTTGGCGGCAAATTTGGCCACGTAGGCATCGGCCCCGGCACGCTGCACGTGGCGTTCGTTGGTGTCGCCGGTCAGCGACGAGTGGATCACCACGGGAATGGCGCGCAGCACCGGGTCGGCCTTGATGTTGCGCGTGAGGGTAAAGCCGTCCATCTCGGGCATTTCCAGGTCGCTGAGCACCACCGCCACGCGCTCCTGGATCGGCTGCCCCTTGGCGCGCGCGTCGGCGGCGATCTCCTGCAGCGTGGCCCAGGCTTCCTGGCCGGACTTGGTCATGATGAACGGCAGGCCCAACGCCTTGAGCTCGGCCTCGATCATGCTGCGCGCGACGAAGGAATCGTCTGCCGCCAGCACCACCGAGCCCGGCCGGATCTTGACTGCGGGGCCGATTTGGTCCTGCTTGACCTCGACCTGCTCGCTGGGCATGACCTTTTGCAGGATCGACTCGACGTCCAGGATTTGCACCAGCCGGGTGCCGCCCTGGCCGTCGTCGATGCGGGCGATGCTGGTCACCAGCCCGCGCGCCACCGACGCCGTGTGGTCGGCTGCCAGGATCTGGTTCCAGTCGAGCCGCACGATGTCCTCCACCGCCTCGGCCGCAAACCCCTGCGTGGAGCGCGCGTACTCGGTCACCAGCATGAGGTTGAGGCCCGTCTCCGGCACGCAACCGATCACCGAGGGCAGGTCGATGACCGGGATGACCTGCCCGCGCAGGTTGACCATGCCCAGCACGTGCTGCGGCGCGCCCGCCATCGCGGTGATCTGCGGCATGGCCACGATCTCGCGGATCTTGAACACGTTGATGCCAAAGAGCTCCGACTGCTGGGCGCCAGGCGCCTTGCCGAGACGAAACAGCAGCATCTCGAACTTGTTGGAGCCGGTCAGGTTGGTGCGTTCGTCGACTTCTTTTTGAAAGGCGCTGCTGCTCATGGGGCGACCTGGTAAGGAGGTGAAGGGGCGGGCGTGGAACCCAAACGCTACCATTCTAGGATCAAAGCCCCACCGCGCAAGCCCCCATGCACGCCACCCGCATTCTCGCCATCCGCCACGGCGAAACCGCCTGGAACCGTGACGCCCGCATCCAGGGGCAGCTCGACATCCCGCTCAACGACACCGGGCGCTGGCAGGCGCAGCGCGTCGCCGAGGCCTTGCGCCACGAGCCGCTGGCCGCCGTCTACAGCAGCGACCTCAGCCGCGCGCGCCAGACGGCTGAGCCGCTGGCGCAGGCGCAGGGCCTGCCGCTGCAGACCGACACCGGGCTGCGCGAGCGCTGCTTTGGCGCCTTCCAGGGCCGCACCTGGGCCGAGCTGGAGCGCGAGCACCCGGACGTGGTGCGCGCCTGGAAAGCGCGCGAGCCAGACTTCGCCCCGCCCGGGGGCGAGTCGCTGCGCGCGCTGCGCGAGCGGGTCGAGGGCACTTTTGCCGCGCTGGCGGCGCGCCACCTGGGCCAGGCCATCGCCGTGGTCGCGCACGGCGGCGTGCTCGACATCCTGTACCGGGCCGCGGCGCACGTGGACCTGCAGGCGCCGCGGGCCTGGGCCATGGGCAACGCCGCCATCCACCGCGTGCTCTGGAGCCGCGACGGCGGCTTTGCCCTGCTGTCCTGGGGCGACACGCGCCACCTGGAAGAAGCCGACGAGGCCGGCCCGCGCGACGAGCAGGCCGCAGCGTAACCTCAGCAAGCGCCTGGCCAGCGGCACCTCACGCCGGGTCGTCGAACAGCCCCTGCGCCGACGCCGGCGCCGCCACCCCGAGGTGGCGATACGCGGCCAGCGTCGCGCAGCGCCCGCGCGGCGTGCGCTGCAGATAGCCCTGCTGGATCAGGTAGGGCTCGATGACGTCTTCGATCGTGCCGGCCTCTTCCCCGATGCTGGCCGCGATGTTGTCCAGCCCCACGGGGCCGCCGTCGAACTTGTGGATCACCGCCTCCAGCAGCTTGCGGTCCATCAGGTCCAGGCCAATCGGGTCGACGTCCAGCATCGCCAAGGCGCGCTGCGCGATGTCGCGCGTGATGGTGCCGCGGCCCTTGACCTGCGCGTAATCGCGCACCCGGCGCAGCAGCCGGTTGGCGATGCGTGGCGTGCCGCGTGAGCGGCGCGCGATCTCGAGCGCCCCGTCGGCCTCGATCGGCGCGCTCAACAGCCCGGCGGAGCGCGTCACGATGCGGGCCAGCTCCTCGGGCGTGTAGAACTCCAGCCGCGCCACGATGCCAAAGCGGTCGCGCAGCGGGTTGGTCAGCATCCCGGCGCGGGTGGTGGCCCCCACCAGCGTGAAGGGCTGCAGGTCGAGCTTGATCGAGCGCGCCGCCGGCCCCTCGCCGATCATGATGTCGATCTGGTAGTCCTCCAGGGCCGGGTAGAGGATTTCCTCCACCACCGGCGAGAGGCGGTGGATCTCGTCGATGAACAGCACATCGTTGGGTTCGAGGTTGGTCAGCAGCGCTGCCAGGTCCTTGGGTTTTTCCAGCACCGGGCCGCTGGTCTGGCGCAGGTTGACGCCCAGCTCGTGCGCGATGATGTGCGACAGCGTGGTCTTGCCCAGCCCCGGCGGGCCAAACAGCAGCACGTGGTCCAGCGCCTCGCCGCGCTGCTTGGCCGCGCCAATGAAGATTTCGAGCTGCTCGCGCACCTTGGCCTGCCCGACGTATTCGGTCAGTCCCTTGGGGCGCAGGGCGCGCTCCAGCGCCTCCTCGCGCGGCGATTCGGGCGCGGCCGACACCAGCCGCTGCCGTGGCGCAAAATCGAAATCATCGGTCTGAATGCTCACCGCCACCCCCTCACTTGGCCAGCGCCTTGAGCGCCAGCTTGATGCCTTCGCTCACGCCGACACCGGCCGGCAGCGCCTTGAGCGCTGCGGCCGCCTCGCGCTCGTTGTAGCCCAGCGCCAGCAGCGCCTGTTGGATGTCGGCCTGCACGTCGTCGGCCGGCGCGGCCGGCTGCGGCGCCAACACCGGCGCCAGCTTGTCCTTGAGCTCCAGCAGCAGCCGTTCGGCGGTCTTTTTGCCGATGCCCGGGATCTTGACCAGCCGGCCCGCCTCCTGCGTCGCCACCGCCTGCGCCAGCTCGGCCACGCTCAGGCCCGACAACAGCGCCAGCGCCGTGCGCGGCCCCACCCCGCTGATCTTGATCAAGGCGCGAAACGCCGCGCGCTCGGCCGCCGTGGCAAAGCCAAACAGCACGTGCGCGTCCTCGCGCACCACCAGGTGCGTCAGCAGCGCCACGCGCTCGCCCGTGGCGGGCAGGCCATAGAAGGTGCTCATGGGCACCTCCACCTCGTAGCCCACGCCGTGGCAGTCGAGCAGGATTTGCGGCGGCTGTTTGTCCAACAGGGTGCCGGTGAGTTTGCCTATCATTGGGGTTTCGTCCTTGCTGCCTAAGGATTATCGGCTTGATCCTGCGCCACGCCTTCACCCCGCCCGACAACACGCGGCTGTCGCACCTGTGCGGCCCGATGGACCAGCACCTGCGCACGGTCGAGGCCGCGCTGCAGGTGCGCATCGGGCACCGCTTCGGGCACTTTCGCATCGAAGGCCGCAAGGCCGCCGCCGTCCAGGCGCTGGAGGTCTTGCAAGCGATCTACGAAATCGCGCGCGACCCCGTCTCGGCCGAAACGGTGCAGCTGATGCTGGCCGGCGACAGCCCCCAGTCCACGGCCGACCCGGCCGCTCCCGTGCTGCAGACGCGCCGCGGCGAGATCCGCGGCCGCACCGCCAACCAGACGCGCTACCTGGCCGCCATCGCCGGCCACGACATCACCTTTGGCATCGGCCCGGCGGGCACGGGCAAGACCTACCTGGCCGTGGCGTGCGCGGTCGATGCCCTGCAGCGCAGCGCGGTGCAGCGGCTGGTGCTGACGCGTCCGGCGGTGGAGGCGGGCGAGCGGCTGGGCTTTTTGCCCGGCGATCTGGCCGCCAAGGTGGACCCCTACCTGCGCCCACTGTTCGACGCGCTGTACGACCTGATGGGCTTCGAGGCGGTGCAAAAGGCGCTCGAACGCCAGCAAATCGAAATCGCGCCGCTGGCCTTCATGCGCGGGCGCACGCTCAACCACGCCTTCGTCATCCTCGACGAAGCGCAAAACACCACGCCCGAGCAAATGAAGATGTTTTTGACGCGCATCGGCTTCGGGTCGAAAGCGGTGGTCACGGGCGACATCAGCCAGATCGACCTGCCACGCTCGCAACTCTCCGGCCTGATCGACGCCGAGCGCGTGCTGCGCCGGGTCAGCGGCATCGCCTTTGCGCGCCTGACCAGCGCCGACGTGGTGCGCCACCCGCTCGTGGCACGCATCGTCGACGCCTACGAGGCACGCCCACCCGCCACCGCATGACCGTCATGACCCTGCCCCCGCTGACCCTGTCGTTGCAGTTCGCGCGCTTCGACGGCGTGGCCACGCACCGCGCCGCGCTGCCGCGCCACGCCGTGGCGCGCTGGCTGCGCCACGCGCTGCAGCGCCCCGGCGAGTTGACCGTGCGCATCGTCGATGCCGAGGAGGGCCGCACGCTCAACCGCGACTACCGCCACAAGGACTACGCCACCAACGTGCTGACCTTCGACTACGCGCACGAGCCCGTGGTGCTGGCCGACCTGGTGCTGTGCGCGCCCGTGGTGGCGCGCGAGGCCGCCGAGCAGGGCAAGCCGCTGCAGGCCCATTACGCCCATTTGCTGGTGCACGGCGCCCTGCACGCGCAGGGCTGGGACCACGAAACCAGCGCGGCCGACGCCGAGGCGATGGAGGCGCGCGAGATCGAGATCCTGGCGCGCCTGGGTTTTGCCAACCCGTACGCGGCGCGCTGACGCACCCCCGGGCCACGCCGGCATGCCGGCGCGCGCCTCAGGCGCGCGCGCGCAGCTCGATCGGGATGGTCACCGGCCCGTCGTTGACGAGGTGGACCTGCATGTCGGCGCCAAAGCGCCCCGTGGCCACCTGCGGGTGGGCGCGGCGCGCCGACGCCACGAAGTGTTCGTACAGCCGTTCCCCCTCCTCGGGCGGGGCCGCCCCGGTGAAGCTGGGCCGGTTGCCGCCGCGCACATCGGCCGCGAGGGTGAACTGGCTGACCACCAGCAGGCCACCGCCCACGTCCTGCACGCTGCGGTTCATCTTGCCGGCCTCGTCGGCAAAGATGCGCAGCTTCAGAATCTTGGCCAGCATCTGCTCGGCCAGCGCCGGGGTGTCGCCGTGCTCGGCGCACAGCAGCACGAGCAGGCCGGGGCCGATGGCACCCACGGTGGCGCCACCGATGTCCACGCGCGCTTGGCGCACCCGCTGCAACAACGCCTTCATCGCCAGGCCCGGGTCATTTGAGGTCGTGCAGATCGTCGAAGTGCGCCTCGACGTCGCTGGGCAGCAATTGGATGGTGGCGCGCAGGCCCGGCACGGCGCTCATCAGGGCCTGCTCCACACTGGTGCGCAAGGCAGCGGCCCGCCCCAGCGTCCAACTGGCGGGCATGTGCATGTGCAGGTCCACATAGCGGCGCTGGCCCGCCTTGCGCGTGTGCACATGGTCGAAGCGGATGATGTCGCTGCCGTTGCGCTGGTGGGCAAAGCCCGCCAGCACGTCGTCGATGGCGGTGCGGACCTCCGGCTCGACCGCTTCGTCCATCAGCCCCTGGGTGGAGCGCCACAGCAGGTGCACCCCCTCGCGCGCGATGTTGAGGGCCACGCCCATGGCCACCAGCGCATCCAGCCACAACCAGCCGCTCAGCCAGGCCAGTGCCAAGCCGACCACCACACCGGCCGAGGTCCAAACATCGGTCAGGAGGTGGCGCGCGTCGGCCTCCAACGCCATCGAACGGTGCACGCGCGAGGCGCGCAGCATCACCCACGCCAGCCCGCCGTTGAGCGCCGAGCTCAGCACCGACAGCGCCAAGCCCCAGTCCAAGCGCTGCAGCGGCTGCGGCGCCCACAGGCGGCTGACGGCTGCCCACAGGATGCCCAGCGCCGCGGCGATGATCAAAATCCCCTCGAAGCCCGAGGAAAAATACTCCGCCTTGTGGTGGCCGTAGGGGTGGTCATCGTCGGCCGGCCGCGCCGCCACCGTGACCATCCACAAACCAAACATCGCGCTGGCCAGGTTGACCACCGACTCCATGGCGTCGGAGAGCAAGCCCACCGAGTCGGTGAGCCACCACGCCAGCGTCTTGAGCGCAATCGTCGACAGCGCCACGGCCACCGAGGCCGCCAACAGGCGCTGCGGGGTCAGGCGTTGCCAAATCGGTGCCATGGCCTGCCCCGCTCAGGCCAGGGTGACGCGGGCAAACTTGCGCTTGCCCACCTGGACCACATAGGTGCCGGCGGCGAGCTTGAGGCCCTTGTCGTGCACCACGTTGCCCTCCACGCGCACGCCGCCGCCGTCGATGAGGCGGTTGGCCTCGCTGGTGGACGGCGCCAGCCCCGCCGCCTTGAGCAGCGCGCCGATGCCCATGGGCGCGCCGCTGAGCGTGACCGCGGGGATCTGCGCCGGCACGCCGCCGCGCGCGCGCAGCATGAAATCCTGCTCGGCCGCCTCGGCCGCGGCCGCGCCGTGGAAGCGCGCGGTGATTTCCTTGGCCAGCAGCACCTTGACGTCCTTGGGGTTGCGCCCCTCGGCCACCTCGCGCTGCAGGGCGGCGATTTCCGCCTCCGAGCGGAACGACAGCAGCGTGTACCAGCGCCACATCAGCTCGTCGCTGATCGAGAGCACCTTGGCAAACATGGTGTTGGGGTCCTCGGTGATGCCGATGTAGTTGCCCTTGGACTTGGACATCTTCTCGACACCGTCGAGCCCCTCCAGCAGCGGCATGGTCAGGATGCACTGCGGCTCCTGCCCGTACTCCTGTTGCAGGTGCCGCCCCATGAGCAGGTTGAATTTCTGATCGGTCCCGCCCAGCTCCAGGTCGCTCTTGAGCGCCACCGAGTCGTAGCCCTGCATCAACGGGTAGAGGAACTCGTGCACCGAAATCGGCGTGTGCGACTGAAAGCGCTTGGTGAAATCGTCGCGCTCGAGCATGCGCGCCACCGTGTACTTGGCCGCCAGCTGGATCATGCCGCGCGCGCCCAAGGCGTCGCTCCACTCGCTGTTGTAGCGGATCTCGGTGCGCTGCGGGTCCAGCACCAGGCTGGCCTGGCGGTAGTAGGTCTGTGCGTTGGCCTGGATCTGCTCGGGCGTCAGCGGCGGGCGCGTGCTGTTGCGCCCCGACGGGTCACCGATGAGCGAGGTGAAGTCGCCGATCAAAAAGATCACGGTGTGCCCCAGGTCCTGCAACTGCCGCAGCTTGTTGAGCACCACCGTGTGGCCCAAGTGGATGTCGGGCGCGGTCGGGTCCAGCCCCAGTTTGATGCGCAGCGGCTGGCCGGTGGCTTCGCTGCGGCGCAGCTTGCGCACCCAATCGGCCACCGGCAGCAGCTCCTCGCAGCCACGGCGGGTCACGGCCAGGGCGTGGCGCACCGCATCCGAGGCGCCTTGCAGCGCCTCCTCGACCGCATCGGCCCCCTGGGCCGCAGGTACTGTGGAAATATTCATGAGGGTTTGCACAGATGACGACGGGGCCCGGGACGGTATACTCCCGCGAATCGGTTCGCCGGTTCGGGCAATGGCGTGGCCAGGCGCGACGCGTGCTCCCGATTGTAGTCGGCGAACGTCCCTGCACCCTGCACGCCCTGTGGGCCGGCCCGTCCGGCCCACAGTCGGGACGGGCCGTGGTACGACACGGCCCGTTGGCTCACCGGATACGGCATGATCGATCGGTTCCTACACTGGCAGCGCGCGCTGCAGCGCCATCCCCGGCGGGTGATGGCCGCCTTGGGGGCGGTCTTGCTGGGCACGGGCGTCACCGCATTCGGCACGGGTGCGGTGGACGACGCGCTCGCCGAGCTGCCGCAACGCCAGGTCACCGAGGCGGTGGCGGCGGCCTACACCGCGCCGGTGGACAGCGCGCCCGCCCCCTTCATCCTCTACCGCACCGACGTCACGCGCCGTGACGACACCTTGGTCACGCTGCTGCAGCGCCTGGGGGTTGACGACCGCGCGGCCGCCGACTTCCTGCGCCGCAGCCCCCAGGCCTCGGAACTCTGGCGCGGCCGGCCGGGCAAGCTGGTGAGCGCCGAGGTGGACGACGACGGCCGTCTGCTGCGCCTGCGCGCACGCTGGCTGACCCGCGACGACAGCGCCAGCTTCCAGCGCCTGACCGTGCAGCGCGACGGCGAGCGCTTGCACGCCCACCTCGAAAGCGCCCCCTTGTCGGCCACCGTGCGCATGGCCAGCGGGACGATTCGCACCTCGCTCTTTGCCGCCACCGACGCCGCGCGGCTGCCCGACAGCATCGCGTCGCAACTGGCCGACCTGTTTTCGGGGGACATCGATTTCCGTCGCGACCTGCGCGCGGGCGACAGCTTTGGCGTCGTCTACGAAGCCCTGGAGGCCGACGGCGAGGTGTTGCGCTACGGCCGGCTGCTGGGGGCGGAATTCCGCAACGCCGGGCGCCGCCACCAGCTCGTGTGGTTCCAACCCCCTCAGGGGCGCGGTGCGTACTACAACCTCCAGGGCGAAAGCCTGCAGCGCGCCTTCCTCGCCTCGCCGCTGGCGTTCTCGCGCGTCAGCAGCGGCTACGGCATGCGCTTTCACCCCGTGCACGGCGACCGGCGCGCCCACATGGGCGTGGATTACGCCGCGCCCACCGGCACGCCGGTGCGCAGCGTCGCGGATGCGGTGGTCGAGTTTGCCGGTTGGCAACGCGGCTACGGCAACGTGGTCATCCTGCAGCACAAGCAAAACCGCAAGACGCTCTACGCGCACCTGAGCCGCATCGACGTGCGCAAAGGCCAGCGCATCGAGCAGGGACAGACGCTGGGGGCCGTTGGCGCCACCGGCACGGCGACCGGGCCGCACCTGCACTTCGAGTACATCGTCGGCGGTGCGCACCGCGACCCGTTGACCTTGGCACGCGACAACGCCGCGGGCGAGCCCATCGAGGCGCGCTGGCGCGCCGATTTCGAGCGCGTGGCCAGCGCCATGCGCGAACAGCTGGCGGCGGCAACCACGTTGGTGCAGGCCAGCGCCGAGTGACGCCGCCACCGTGCACTGCATCGGGTTGATGTCGGGCACCTCGCTCGACGGCGTCGACGGGGTGCTGGTCCGCTACGACGGTGACGACACGGGCCACGTGGTGGCCGACGCCAGCCTACCGCTGCCCGACGACCTGCGCGCCGCCCTGCTGGCCCTGCAACACCCCGGGCCCGACGAACTGCACCGCGCCGCGCAGGCCGCGGCAGCGCTGAGCGACCTTTATGCCACCGTCGTCGAGCGGCTGCTGGCGCGCGCGGGCATCGGCGCCGCGCACGTGGCCGCCATTGGCGCGCACGGCCAAACGGTGCGGCACATGCCACCGGCCCACCCCCGGCTGGCGCCCGGCGAGGCGCCCTACACGCTGCAACTGCTGGCGCCGGCGCGGCTGGCCGAAGCCACCGGCATCGCGGTGGTGGCCGACTTTCGCAGCCGCGACATCGCGGCCGGTGGCCAGGGAGCGCCGCTCGTGCCCGCCTTCCACCGCGCCGCGTTTGCCCACCCGGGTCGCGCCGTCGCCGTGGTCAACATCGGCGGCATCGCCAACCTCACCGCGCTGTGCGCGGACGGCGCGCTGCTGGGCTTTGACACCGGCCCCGGCAACGTGCTGCTCGACGCCTGGTGCGAGCGCCACACCGGCGCGCGCTACGACGCCGCAGGCGCCTGGAGCCGCCACGGACGCGTGCACACCGCGCTGCTGGCCGATTTGCTGGCCGACCCGTACTTTGACCGCCAAGGGGCGCGCAGCACGGGGCGCGACCATTTTCACATGGGGTGGCTCGATGCCATCGTCGCCCGCCATCCCGACGCGACGCCAGTGGACGTGCAGGCCACCCTGGTGGCGTTGACGGTGGAGAGCATCGCCCGCGCCGCCGCGGCGGTGCCGTGGGGCACGCACGATGGCGGTGGGCCGCAGCGCATGCTGGTGTGCGGGGGCGGTGCGCTCAACCGCGCGCTGCTCGACGGGCTGCGCGAGCGGCTGCCGGCGACGGACGTGACCACGACCGCCGCACACGGTTGGCCGGTGCAATGGGTGGAGGCTGCCGCCTTCGCCTGGCTGGCGCGGCAAACGCTGCTGGGCCGCCCCGGCAATGCGACCGAGGTGACCGGTGCCCGCGGCCCGCGCATCCTGGGCGCGGTGTACCCCGCGTGATGCTGCGGCACCCACGCGCGGGTGCGCCAGACGGGGCGGCGCCCGCCCGCCGCACAGGCGGCCCGCAGGTCAACCCACGCTGAAGCTCGAGCCGCAGCCGCAGGTGGTGGTGGCGTTGGGGTTGCGGATGACGAACTGCGCGCCCTGCAGGTCTTCTTTGTAGTCGATTTCGGCGCCGACCAGGTACTGGTAGCTCATGGCGTCGATCAGCAGCGTGACTCCGTTCTTGGTCATCTGCGTATCGTCTTCGTTGACCACTTCGTCGAAGGTGAAGCCGTACTGGAAGCCCGAGCAGCCGCCGCCTTGCACGAAGACGCGCAGCTTCAGGTCGGGGTTGCCCTCCTCGGCAATCAGTTCGGCCACCTTGGCCGCCGCAGCATCGGTGAAGATGAGCGGCGCGGGCATTTCGGTTTCGGGGGTGGCGGTATCGGCAAGCGCGGTCATGGTGTTCGTCCTGACAAACAACGGCAAAAGGATAGCAAAACAGTCGGGATTTTCCCAAACCGGGGGTGGGCAATGTCCCTGCCGCGCCCATGGCCTCCTGACGGCATGGGCAGCGTGCGCCCGAAAAAAAACCGCCCGCGGCGGAGGCGGGCGGTCGGCAGGCAACGCAGCGATCAGCGCTTGCTGAACTGCTTGGCGCGGCGGGCCTTGCGCAGACCCACTTTCTTGCGCTCGACCTCACGCGCGTCGCGCGTGACGTAGCCCGCCGCACTCAGTTGCGGCTTGAGCGCAGGATCGTAATCGATCAGCGCACGGGTGATGCCGTGGCGCACGGCACCGGCCTGGCCCGATTCGCCGCCCCCGTGGACGTTGACCATGATGTCGAACGTCTCGAGGTGGTTGGTCAGCACCAGGGGCTGCTTGGCGATCATGATCGACGTCTCACGACCAAAGTAGTCCTGGATGTCGCGACCGTTGATCGTGATCTTGCCGGAGCCTTTCTTGAGAAACACGCGCGCGACGCTGGACTTGCGACGGCCCGTGCCATTGTTCCATTCACCAATCATGGCCGCTCCTTAGATTTCCAACGCCTTGGGTTGCTGCGCGCCGTGCGGATGCTCGGGGCCGGCATAGACCTTGAGCTTCTTGATCATGGCGTAGCCCAGCGGGCCCTTGGGCAGCATGCCCTTGACGGCCTTCTCCAGCGCGCGGCCCGGGTGCTTGGCCTGCATGTCGCGGAAGTTGATCGAGCGGATGCCACCGGGGTAGCCGGTGTGGCGGTAGTAGATCTTGTCCAGGGCTTTGTTGCCCGTGACGCGGATCTTGTCGGCGTTGACGACGATGATGAAGTCGCCCGTATCGACGTGAGGGGTGTAGATGGCCTTGTGCTTGCCGCGCAGTCGGCGTGCCACTTCGCTGGCGACACGTCCGAGCACCTTGTCGGTGGCGTCAATCACAAACCACTCATGCACCACCTCAGCGGGCTTGGCGCTGAAGGTTTTGGTCATGTCAGTTTCCTGTGGTTTGGGCTGGCCCTTTTCCACGGTCGGTGCTGCTCTGCTGGCAGCCTCTTAGGTGGGGGGGAAGCGTTCGCCGCGGGGCCATGCTATCGCTGCGAAACATGGCATTGTAGCCGCTAACACGCCCAAACGCCAAGGCCTGTGCGCACTCGGCTACCATCGGGCCATGTTCAGCTACCGACACGCCTTCCATGCCGGCAACCACGCCGACGTGCTCAAACACATGGCCTTGCTGGCCACGCTGCGCCATCTGCACACCAAGGAGGGGGGCTTGCGGTTGGTGGACACCCATGCCGGCGCCGGCCTGTACCGCCTCGACCACGAGCAGGCGCGCACGTCGGGCGAGGCGGCGCATGGGGTGGGCGCGCTCTGGGACGCCGCGACCCGCGCAAGCGCCGCAGCGCCCTTGCCCGACGCCGTGCAGGACTACCTCGGTTGCCTGCGCAGCTTCAACCCGGATGGCACGCTGCTGCACTACCCTGGCTCGCCGGCGCTGCTGCAGGCGCTGCTGCGGCCGCAGGATCGGCTGACCCTGTTCGAACTGCATCCCACCGACGGGCGCTTGCTCGACCGCGCCGTGCGCGCGTGGCGCCAGCGCACACCGCACCCGGCCATCGAGCTGCGCCGCGACAACGGCTTTGACGGCCTACGCGCCCTGCTGCCCCCGCCGACACGCCGTGGCTTGGTGCTGATCGACCCCAGCTACGAGCTCAAGACCGACTACGCCTGCGTGGCTGCCACCGTGGCCGATGCGCTGGCGCGCTTTGCCGTTGGGTGCTACCTGGTGTGGTACCCCGTGATCGGCCGCACGGAGGCGCACCAGCTGCCGCGCCGTCTGCGCGCCCTGGCGCAACGCGCCCAGCGCCCGTGGCTGCAGGCCGAGCTCAACGTGGGTGCCCGTCCGGACCCGCAAGCCAAGGCCACCGCCGCCCGCGGCCGGCCCGTGGGCGGGCTGCGCGCCAGCGGCCTGTTCGTGATCAATCCCCCCTACACCCTGGCCGCGCAGTTGCGCGCGGCCCTGCCCTGGGTGCTGGCGGCGCTGCGCCAGGGGACCGGCGCAGACTGGCGGGTGGCGACCCACGAAGGGTGAGCGCAGCGGGCGTTGCGCGCGCGAGCGCGGGCGCACGGGAACCTGTGCCGCGCGGCTCAGGCGCGGCCGAGCGCCTGCTCCAGATCGGCGCGCAGGTCGTCGATGTGCTCGATGCCCACGCACAGGCGCACCGTGTCCTCGGTGACGCCGGCCTTGGCCAGTTCTTCGGGCGAGAGTTGCCGGTGCGTGGTCGAGGCTGGGTGCGTGGCCAGCGAGCGCACATCGCCAATGTTGACCAGCCGCGTAAACAACTGCAGCGCATCCAGGAAGCGCTCGCCGGCGGCGCGCCCGCCCTCGATACCGAAGGTCAGCAGCCCGGAGGCGCGGCCGCCCAGGTAGCGCTGCGCCAGCGCATGGTACGGGTCGTCGGGCAGGCCGGCGTAGCGCACCCAGCGCACCTTGGGGTGCTGACGCAGGTACTGCGCCACCGCCAGCGTGTTGTCGCAGATACGGTCCATGCGCAGGGGCAGCGTCTCGATGCCTTGCAGGATCAAAAACGCGTTGAACGGCGAGATGGCCGCGCCCATGTTGCGCAGCGGCACCACGCGCGCGCGCCCGATGTAGGCGGCCGGCCCCAGCGCCTCGGTGTAGACCACGCCGTGGTAGCTGACGTCGGGTTCGTTGAGGCGCTTGAAGCGCGCCTTGTGCTCGGCCCAGGGGAAGCGCCCCGAATCGACGATGGCGCCCCCCACGCTATTGCCGTGGCCGCCCAGGTATTTGGTCAGCGAGTGCACGACGATGTCGGCACCGTGCTCGAACGGGCGGCACAGGTAGGGGCTCGGCACCGTGTTGTCGACGATCAGCGGCACGCCGTGGCGGTGCGCGATGGCCGCCAACGCGGCGATGTCGGTGACATTGCCGCGCGGGTTGCCCATGGACTCGCAGTAAATCGCCTTGGTGCGCGCGTCGATCAGGGGCTCAAACGTTTCCGGCCGGTCGCTGTCGGCAAACCGCACCTCGATGCCGTACTGCGGCAGCGTGTGCGCAAACAGGTTGTAGGTGCCGCCGTACAAGGCGCTGGCCGACACGATGTTGTCGCCCGCTTCGGCTATCGTCTGGATGGCGTAGGTGATGGCCGCCTGGCCAGAGGCCAGCGCCAGCGCGCCCACGCCACCTTCCAGCGCCGCCAGGCGCTCTTCCAGCACCGACTGGGTCGGGTTCATGATGCGCGTGTAGATGTTGCCCGGCACCTTCAGGTCGAACAGGTCCGCGCCGTGCTGCGCGCTGTCGAAGGCGTACGCCACCGTCTGGTAGATGGGCGGCACCACGGCCTTGGTGGTGGGGTCGGGGCGGTAGCCGGCGTGCACGGCCTGGGTCTCGAATCGCATCGGCGAACTCTCCTTCGCAAGTCTGGGGGGGGCAACAGCGGGTTGACAAAATGCAACGGCCGCAACCATACCGCAGCCACCGCGGCGGCGTCCACGACATTTGCGTCATGACGACATGACCGTGCGCTATAACACCGCCGCCGTCCCCGCTACCGCCAGCATCCATGCCAACGCTACCGCCTACCGCGCCTCAACACCACCCCCTGCACCCGCCGCGCAGCCTGCTGGCAGGGCCGCCGCTGAGCCGGCGCCGAGCGCTCACGTGGAGCGCTGCCGGCGCCGCCGCGGCGCTGGCCGGCTGCGCCGGTTTGTCGCGGCCCGCCGGCGAGGCCGACGGCGGAGAGGCGACACTGGCCGACTCCGCCTGGGCGCAGGCCAGCCGGCTCGCCCCCGGCGGGCGTTGGGAACACCAGATCTTTCCGCAACGGCGCATCACGCACTACCGCGCCGGCCAACACGCCGGCCGCCCGGCACTGCGTGCCGACAGCGACGCCGGCACCTCCGCGGTGCGCATGCGCCTGCGCGTGCCGGCCTCCGAACTCGCGGCGCTGCGCTGGTCGTGGTGGGTGGACGAGCTCAACCCGGCCTTCGACCTGTCGGACCGCGACACCGACGACGCGGTGGCGCGCGTGATCCTGGCCTTCGAAGGCGGGCGCGAGCACTGGACGCCGCGCGACCACCACCTGTCGGAACTGGCGCGCCTGGTCACCGGCGAGCCGCTGCCGGATGCCACGCTGATGTACGTCTGGGACGCGCGGCTGCCGGTCGGCACCGTCGTGCGCCACCCCGGCACCGGCCGCATCCGCAAGCTCGTCGCCGCCAGCGGCGCGCAGGCTCTGGGCCGCTGGCTGGAACTGGAGCGCGACCCGCTGGCCGACATGCGGCTCGCCTTCGGCGAGACGCCGACGGCGCTGGTCGCCGTCGGCCTGATGACCGACGCCAACAACACACGCTCCCGCGCGGCGGCCTGGTACGGGCCGCTCGAGCTGATCCGGCGCGGGCGATGACGGCGCTATGTCCCGGCACCATCGACGAACCGCTGCACCCAGGCCAACCACCGATCGACTTGCCGGCACAGGGCGCCGGCCAGCGGCTGACGGGCCTGTTCGATCCCGTCCATGGCGCCCTTTCCACGAGGCATGCACCCATGCGCCACCATGCGGCGCTGCACCTCGTCACGCTGTCTCGAGCATACCCAGCCGCTGCAAAATCGCCAGCGTCGGCTCGGCCTGGTTCATGGTGTAGAAGTGCAGGCCCGGGACGCCCGCGGTGCGCAGTTGGTCGCACAAATCCGTCACCACCTCCAGCCCGAAGGCGCGAATCGAGGCCACGTCGTCGCCAAAGGACTGCAGGCGCAGCCGGATCCAGCGCGGGATCTCGGCCCCACAGGCGTCGGAAAAGCGCAGCAGCTGGCTGGCGTTGGTGATCGGCATGATGCCAGGCACGATCGGCACGTCCACCCCCAGCGCATAGGCCTCGTCGACGAAGCGAAAGTAGGCGTCGGTGTTGAAGAAATACTGTGTGATGGCCGAATCGGCACCGGCGCGCACCTTGGCCGCAAACGCCTGCAGATCGGCCTGGGGCGAGCGCGCCTGCGGGTGCATCTCCGGATAGGCCGCGACCTCGATGTGGAAGGCGGCGCCGAACTCCGCGCGGATGAAAGCCACCAAATCGCTGGCGTAGGTGAACTCACCGCCCAGGCCGTAGCCACTGGGCAGGTCACCACGCAACGCCACCAGCCGCCGCACGCCCATCGCCTGCAGCTCGGCAAGTTGGCGGCGCACGCGCTCGCGCGTGGCACCGATGCACGAAAAATGCGCCGCCGCCGGCACGCCTTCGGCCAGGATGTCGCCCACCGTGGCCACCGTCCCGGCCTGCGTGGAGCCACCGGCACCGTAGGTCACCGAGCAAAACTGCGGCCGCGCCGCATACAGTTGGTGGCGCGCCGCGCGCAACTTGGCCGCCCCTTCCGGCGTCTTGGGCGGAAAGAATTCGAAACTCAATGGCAAAGCCATGCCAAAAACTCCCGGTTGCCGTCGCCGCCGGCGATCGGACTGTCGAAGTAGTCGCGCAGCACCAGGCCCAGCTGCGCTGCGGCGTGTTCGATGCGCGCGCGCACGCGCGCAAAAGCCGCCGCATCGCGCACGATGCCGCCTTTGCCGATGTCGGCCGGCTGCAGCTCGAACTGGGGCTTGACCAGCATCAGCATGTGCCCGTGCGGGGCCAGCAGCGGCAGCAGCGCTGGCCACACCAGCGTTTGCGAAATGAACGATAGGTCCCCGACGATGAGGTCGAAGGGCGGCGCCGCAGCCGGCCCGCCGGCGGCCAGCAGACGCTCGGCGCTGAGCTCGCGCGCGTTGCAGCCCTCGATCGCCAGCACGCGCGCGTCTGTGCGCAGCCGTGGGTGCAGCTGGCCGTGGCCAACGTCCACGCCCACCACCTGCGCCGCGCCCGCCTGCAGCAGGCAGTCGGTAAAGCCGCCGGTGCTTTGGCCCACGTCCAGGCAGCGCCGGCCGCGCACCGCCACCCCGGTGCGCTGCAGCGCCGCGGCGAGTTTGAGCCCGCCGCGCGAGACATAGCGCACCTCGGTGTCATCCGCGAGCTGCCACTGCGCCGCCGGCGGCACCGCCTCACCGGCCTTGCGCAGCGGCTGCCAGGGCGCGCCCTCGCCCGCGCGCCACCGCACCGCGCCGGCCGCGATCAGCCGCTGCGCCGCCGAACGCGAGGCCGCCAGCCCCGCCTGCACCAATGCCTGGTCGGCCCGCATGGGCGCGCGCACCCCGCCTCAGTAGCGGTAGGTGTCGGGCTTGTACGGCCCCTCTTTGGGCACCCCGATGTAGGCGGCCTGCTCGTCGGTGAGCTCGGTCAGCATGGCGCCCAGCTTTTTGAGCTGCAGCCGCGCCACCTTCTCGTCCAGGTGCTTGGGCAGCACGTACACCTTGCCTTTTTCGTAGTAGTCGCGGTGGGTAAAGAGCTCGATTTGCGCGATCGTCTGGTTGGCAAACGAGCTGCTCATCACATAGCTCGGGTGGCCGGTGGCGCAACCCAGGTTGACCAGGCGCCCCTTGGCCAGCAGGATGATGCGCTTGCCGTCCTCGAAGATGACGTGATCGACCTGCGGCTTGATCTCCTCCCAGCGGCAGCGCGCCTCCAGCGCGGCGACGTCGATCTCGTTGTCGAAGTGGCCGATGTTGCACACGATGGCCTGGTCCTTCATGCGGGCCATGTGCTCGTAGGTGATGACGTGCTTGTTGCCGGTGGCGGTGACGAAAATATCGGCCTTGTCGCACGCCCAGTCCATGGTGACGACCTTGTAGCCCTCCATGGCCGCCTGCAGCGCGCAGATCGGGTCGATCTCGGTCACCCACACCTGGGCCGACAAGGCGCGCAGCGCCTGCGCGCTGCCCTTGCCCACGTCGCCGTAGCCGCACACCACGGCGATCTTGCCGGCCACCATCACATCCGTGGCGCGTTTGATGCCATCGACCAGCGACTCGCGGCAGCCATAGAGGTTGTCGAACTTGCTCTTGGTCACCGAGTCGTTGACGTTGATGGCGCGAAACATCAGCTCACCGCGCGCGGCCATCTGCTTGAGGCGGTTGACGCCGGTGGTGGTTTCCTCGGTCACGCCGATGATCTGCGCCGCCTTGCGGCTGTACCAGGTCGGATCCTGCGCCAGGCGGGCACGGATGGCGGCAAAGAGCACGCGCTCTTCCTCGCTGCCCGGGTGGTCGAGCACCGACGGGTCGCGCTCGGCCTGCTTGCCCAGGTGCATCAGCAAGGTGGCATCACCGCCGTCGTCCAGGATCATGTTGGGCCCCTCGTCGGGGCTGCCGGCCGGGCCGAACTCGAAGATGCGGTGCGTGTAGTCCCAGTACTGCTCCAGCGTCTCGCCCTTGAAGGCAAACACCGGCGTGCCAGCGGCGGCGATGGCGGCTGCCGCGTGGTCCTGCGTCGAAAAAATGTTGCACGATGCCCAGCGCACCTGCGCGCCCAGCGCCTGCAGGGTCTCGATCAGCACCGCGGTCTGGATGGTCATGTGCAGGCTGCCGGCAATGCGCGCGCCTTTGAGGGGTTGGCTGGCGGCGTACTCGTCGCGGATCGCCATCAGGCCCGGCATTTCGGTCTCGGCGATGCGGATTTCCTTGCGGCCCCAGTCGGCCAGGCCCAGATCGGCCACGACGCAGTCGGTGGGCGGCGGGTGTTTGAGCGGTGCGTTCATGCGGTGACTCCTTCGCGTAGACGGCCACCGGCGCCAGCGCGGCGCTTATGCTCACGCCACACGCCGGTGGGTGAGCGTCGTTGTCAACAGGGCCGCTGCGCGCCCATCGCACGCTTTGCGGCGGTTTCGTCGAGCCTCGCGCCGGTGCGGCTGACGACCACGGCGCTGCAACGCTCCTCGCAAAACCAACGGCATTATAGGCCGCACGGACCGCAACGGGGTTTCCAACAGGGGTTTCTATAATCGGCGTGACGATTGCCCATCCCCCGCGGCCCGTGCCGATCGGGCACTGCCGTCGAGTTCCACACGCCGCCATCTTGGATACCACCGTCTCCCCCCCCAACGCCGCCCACGCGCTGCAGCTGGTGGCCGCCGACATGCAGGCGGTGGATGCCGTCATCCGTTTGCGCTTGTCCAGCGACGTGCCGCTGGTGGGGCAGGTGGCGCATTACATCATCGGGGCGGGAGGCAAGCGCATCCGCCCTGCGCTGCTGCTGCTGATGTGCGGCGCCCTGGGGTGTGACGATGCGCGCCGCCACACCCTGGCCGCGGTGGTGGAGTTCATCCACACCGCCACCCTGCTGCACGACGACGTGGTGGACGAATCGACGCTGCGGCGCGGGCGCGACACCGCCAACCAGGTCTTTGGCAATGCCGCCAGCGTCCTGGTCGGGGACTTTCTGTACTCGCGCGCGTTCCAGATGATGGTGGACTGCGGCGACATGCGCGTCATGCGCGTGCTGGCCGATGCCACCAACGTCATTGCCGAAGGCGAAGTGCTGCAGCTCATGAACATGCACGACGCCACGTTGGACGAAGCGGCGTACCTGCGCGTCATCCGCGCCAAAACGGCCAAGCTGTTCGAGGCCAGCGCGCGGCTGGCGGCGCTGCTGGCCGGCGCCGACGCCCACACCGAGGCGCTGTGCGCGACCTACGGGCAGGCTTTGGGGGCAGCCTTTCAGATCGTCGATGACGTGCTCGATTACGAGGGCGACACCGCCGAGCTGGGCAAAAACCTGGGCGATGACCTGCGCGAAGGCAAGGTGACGCTGCCGATCATTTGCACCTTGCGGCGCTGCGCGCCACAGGACGCCGCGCTGATCCGCGCCGCGATCGAGACCGGGGGCAGCGACCGGCTGGGGAATATCCTGGCCATCGTGCGCGACAGCGGCGGACTGGCTGAGGCGCGCGCGCTGGCGGCCGCCGAAGCGCAGCGCGCCATGGCCGCCGCCGAGGCCCTCCCGGGCGGGGACCCCGTGCGCGAGCAACACCGTCAAGCTCTGCTACAATTAGCGGCTCAACTGCTGATGCGCCGCTCGTGATGGCTGCCAGCGGCTGACAACGGGGTGTAGCTTAGCCTGGTAGAGCGCTACGTTCGGGACGTAGAGGCCGGAGGTTCGAATCCTCTCACCCCGACCATCATCATGGTTTGACGCAAGCCCCTGTCCAGGGGCTTTTTCGTTGGTGGCCGGGTGTTACAGCCGCGCCAGCAGCTTGGCCGGTTGCAGGCGCACGCGGATGTCGTCGGCCGAGACCGGGCGGCGGATTTCGTAGGCCGGATCGGCGGTGTCGCGCAGCGGCGGCTCGCCGCGCGGCCAACCGTCGCGCGTCACGATGGCAAACACCAGCGGTGTGTTCGCGCGGCGCCCGCGGCGCGCCACCACGGCGGTCTCGCCACTGGCAAGCTCCACGTAGGTGCCGGGCAGGTACAGGCCCAGGGCCTTGAGAAACGCCGTCCCCAGCGGCGTGGGCATGCCACTGGCGTCCAGATACACATCGCGCGCCGCGCGCGGCGAGGGCAGACCCGCGCGCGCATGACGCGGGCTGATGCGTGCCACGTACACATCCGCCATGCGCAGCAGCTGCGCGGGCAAACCGACCTCGGTGCGGCCGTGCGGGTAGCCCGTGCCACCCACTTGTTCGTGGTGGTCGCGTACCAGCTCCAGCCACAGGGCGTCGTGCACGCCCAAGCGGCGCAAGATGGCCTCGCTGCGCACGGGGTGTTCGAGCACCTGGCGGCGCTGCTCCGGATGCAAGGGCGCGTCTTGCCGCGCCAGGTCGTCGTGCAGCCGGGCCATGCCCAGATTCATCGTCAAGGCGGCCCGCTGCAGGCTTTGCAGCCGAGCCTCATCCCACGCCAGCGTCTGCCCAACCAGGCGCACGATCACCGCGCACAGCAGCGCGTGGCAGGCGCTGTAGCCCAGCTCGCGGTCGAACAGCATCTGCGTCAGCACGAACAAGCTGTCATCGACGCGCGAGCGCAGCACGCCGTGCATGCGCCGCTCGATCCACAGAAAACGCCCGACAAAGTCCTGCGCCGCCTCTCCCTGGTGCAGCAACAGCGTCAGCGCGGCATGCAGGTCGGGCCAGATTTCGCTGACCGGGCGCTCATCGGGCGCGAGCTCGAGCGTGTCATCGAAGCCCATCGGCCGCCCCACCCCGGCGATGGCCTCCAGGCTTTGGTTGCCGCGCAGCGCGCGGTCGATGGCCGTGGTGTAGCGGTAGGTCCAGGCGCGGTACTCGTCTTCCCGGACCTGCGGATCGTGCATCGCCACCCATTCACGGTGGCGTTCGTCCCGGATGATTTGCCCCTTGCGCAGCAGCAAACGCCCGCTGCGGTCCCACACATGGACCGGCAGCGGCTCGCCCAGAGGGATGTCACGGATGGGAAACGGGACGTACATACGGTGCCTCGAGATGCCGCTACTGTAGTGCGTTTGACCCCACCATGACGTCTCTTTCACCCCATTGGCACGAGCGCTTGCGATAATGCCCGCTATGACCGTTCCCATCCTCCGCTGTCTGCCATGCCCGACGCGCCTCTGCCGATGATCCCGGTGTCGGACCTGCGCATCGGGCACTTCGTCCTGCTCGATCTGGGGTGGATGGACCATCCGTTTCCGCGCAGCAGCTTTCGCATCGGCACGCAACGTCAGATCGACACGATTCGCGCGCTGGGCCTGACGCGGGTGCGCATCGACCCGGCACGCAGCGACCCGCAGGCCGACATGCCGCCACCGCCGCCGGCCGGGGCCACACCGTCCGGCGGCGCCGCATCCGCCACGCCGACCGAACCCGAAACGCCCGCCCAGCGACGCGCGCGCGCATTGGCGCAACAGCGGCGCGCGCTGCACGAGTGCGAACGCCGCTACCACGAGGGGACCGAGCGCTACCAGCAGGTGATCGGCATGGTCGAGCGCGACCCCACCGGCGCCAGCGCGCACACGCGCGCGTTGGTGGCGTCGATGCTGGCCGATATCGAAGGCCAGGGTGAATCGGCCATCCGGCTGCTGCGCGACGCACAGGGCGACCGCGATGCCCAGCACGCGATGAACGTGACCGTGCTGTCGGTGTTGCTGGGGCGCGCGCTCGGTCTGGCGGGCGACGCGTTGCAGGCACTGGGCATGGCCGCGTTTTTGCACGACATCGGCAAGGTACGGCTGCCCGATGTGGTGCGCTACAAGGACGACGCCTTCACCGCGGCGCAGTGGCGGGCGTACCAGGAGCATGTCGCCCACGGCGTGGCGCTGGGACGCGCCATGGGCCTGGCACCGGACGACCTCGACATCATCGCCCAGCACCACGAGGCGGCCGATGGCAGCGGCTTTCCGAGCGGCTGCCGCGGCGACGCCATGGTGCGCGGCGCGCACGTGCTGGCGCTCGTCAACCGCTACGACAGCCTGTGCAACCCGCTCAACCCGGCGCGCGCACACACGCCGCACGAGGCCTTGTCGCTGCTGTTTGCCACCCAGCGCACGCGCTTCGAAGCGGCCACGCTCAATGGCTTCATCCGCATGGTGGGCGTCTATCCTCCAGGCTCCATCGTGCAACTGAGCGACGGACGCTACGCCGTGGTGCAGGCGTGCAATGCGGCCCGGCCGCTCAAGCCGCGCGTGCTGGTGCACGACCCGCGCACGCCGCGCAGCGAGGCGCTGCTGCTGGACCTGCAGGCCGAGCCCGAGCTGTCGATCCAGCGCAGCCTGCGCGCCGAACAGCTGCCGCGCGCCGCGCTCGACTACCTGGAGCCGCGGCCACGCCACTGTTATTTCTTCGAACGCGCCACCCCGTGGGACGAGGGCAGCGCCACGGGGCCGGAAAGGGTGGCATGAGCAGCGAAATGCGCGACGGCTATTGCGCCCCCATTACCGAAGGGCTGATGGAAGCGGTGTGGATCGTCGATCCGGACACCTTGCGCATCCGCAGCGCCAACGGCGCCGCCGCCCGGCTGCTCGGAGTGGAGCGCGAGGCGCTGATCGGTCAACCGGTGCAGCACTGGATCGCCGACCCACAGGACCACGTGTATTGGCAGGAATGGCAGGCCGGCATCGCGCAGACGCTGGAATCCGAGGCGCTGGTGCGTCAGGCCGACGGCAGCGTGCGCCCGGTGCGGCGGCGCGTCAGCCCCCTGACGCTGCAGGGTGGCGAGCGCATCGTGTTGGTGGCGATGCAGGATCTGACCGAATGGCAGCGCGCGCGCCGCCAGCTCGAGACGGTGCTGGCCGAGCTGCGCGCGGTGCTGGAGTCGTCGTCGGACGGCATTCTGGTGTGCGACCTGGACGGGCGCATCCGCGCCTTCAACCGCGCCTTTGCCGACCTGTGGGCGTTGCCCGAGGCGTTGCTCACGCAGCAGGACGACGCCGCCATCTGGGGCCACCTGGCGACTTGCGTGCCCGATGCGCACGGCTTTCAGAGCCGCCTGTCGGAACTGCAGCGCCATCCGCTGCTGGAGGCGCACGACATCGTGCCGCTGCGCAACGGGCGCATCCTGGAGCGGGTCACGCGCCCGCAACTCGCCCAGGGCCGGCCGATCGGCCGCGTCTATGCCTACCGCGACGTCACCGAACGCGCCGCGACCGAGGCCAAACTGCGCCTGGCGGCCAAGGTGTTCGAGTCCAGCCTGGACGCCATCATCGTCACCGACCCGCAGCAGCGCATCGTGGCGTGCAACCCGGCGGCGCTGCGGCTGGCGGGCCTGGAGGCCACCGAGCTCGAGGGCCAGCCCGTAGCGCGGTGGCTGAGCGCGCCCTCACGCCCGGATTGGGCGCGGGACGTCGAGGTGGCCTTGCTCGAGCAGGGCTACTGGGAAGGCGAGCTGTGGCTGCGCCACCCGGACCGCCCGGGCGTGGCGCTGATGGCGTCGTGGGTGTTGCTGCGCGATGGCGCGGGGCAGCCCCTCAACACCGTGCTGTTTGCCAAGGACTTGTCCGAGAAGCTGGAAGCGCAGCGGCGCATCGAGCAGCTCGCCTACAGCGACCCGCTCACCGGCCTGCCCAACCGGCTCATGCTCCATGAGCGGGTCGGCCATGCCGTGCGGCTGGCGCAGCGCAGTGGCGAGGTTTTTGCGCTGCTGTTTCTGGATCTGGACCGCTTCAAGAGCATCAACGATTCGCTGGGCCACCTGTTTGGCGATCAGGTGCTCATCGAGGTCGCCAAACGCTTGCAGCGCTGCCTGCGCCAAACCGACACGCTGGCGCGGCTCGGCGGCGACGAGTTCGTCATCCACCTGCACGGCGCCGACCGCACCGCGGCCGAGAAAACCGCCCAGCGCATCATCGACGCCATCACGCGCCCCGTGAGCATCAACGAGATGCAGTTCACGCTCTCGTGCAGCATCGGCATTGCCCTGTACCCGCAGGATGGCAAGACGCTCGACGAGCTGATCCAGTGCGCCGATACGGCGATGTACCAGGTCAAGGAGCGCGGCAAAGGCCACTACCGCTTCTACCAGCCGCGCATGAACGCCGATTTGCTGGCGCGCATCCAGATGGACCACGCGATGCGCGAAGGCCTGCAGCGCGGCGAGTTCGAGCTGCACTTCCAGCCGCGCGTGGACCTGCGCCGCGACGCGGTTGCGGGGTGCGAGGCGCTGCTGCGCTGGCACCGCCCTGGCGAGGGGCTGGTGATGCCGGGCACCTTCATCGCCGTGGCCGAGGAAACCGGCCTGATCGCGCGGCTGGGCCAATGGGTGCTGCACAACGCGGTGGCGCAGGCGGCGCGCTGGGCCGCCGACGGCCACCCCTTGCAGGTGGCGGTCAACGTCTCGGCGCTGCAGTTTGAGCAAGCGCACTTCGTGCAGGACGTCGCGCAGGCGCTGCAGGCGCACGGCCTGCCGCCCCATCTGCTGGAGTTGGAGCTGACCGAATCGATCCTGATCCGCGACGCCGACGAGGCGCTGGGCAAGCTGCAGGCGCTGGCCGATCTGGGTGTGGCGCTCTCGCTGGACGACTTCGGCACCGGCTACTCCAACCTCACCTACCTCAAGCGCTTTCCGCTGCACCGGCTCAAGATCGACCGCAGCTTCATCGCCGCCATGCCCGAAGACGGTGTGGACGCGGCCATCGTCGCAGCGATCGTGCAGATGGGCCACGCGCTGGGCATGGAGGTGGTGGCCGAGGGGGTCGAGCGCGCCGAACAGCTGCAACCGCTGCGCGCCCTGGGCTGTGACCACTACCAGGGATTTTGGTTTGCGCGCCCGATGCCGGCCGCTGCGCTGGCGGCGCTCCTGGATGCGGCCACGCCGGGCCACGACGACGGGGCCGGCACCCCGCCGCGTTGATCAGCGCCCTTCCGCCCAGGCCTGCAAATCGGCCGGCTTGACCTGGCCCAGCTTGCGGTGCGCCACGCGCCCGCGGCGATCGAGCACCACGGTAAAGGGCAGCGCCCCGGTGTCGTTGCCGAGCTGGCGCGCCAGCTCGGTGCCGCCAAAGCCGGCCAGCCCGATGGGGAATGCCAGTGGCTGGCGCTGCAGAAACTGCCGCACGGCGCTGGGCTGGTCGATGGCCAGGGCCAGCACCTGCCAGCCCGAGGCTTGCCGTTCGCGGTAGAAGCGGTCCAGCAGCGGCAGCTCCTCCACGCACGGCGGGCACCACGTGGCCCAGAAGTTGACCAGCAGCGGCCGGCCGCGAAAGTCGGCTGCGGCGACGGTGCCGCCCTGCGGCCGCTCCCAACGCTGCGCCCACAGGGCCTCTTCGGCCCCGGGCGCGGCGGCGCCGGGCGTCAGCCGCCACACCGCCACCCCGGCGCCCACGGCGGCAGCCCCTGCGGCCACCGCCACCGTGACCATTCGTCGGTTCATCATTCGCGCTCCTTGGCCGCGTCGGGCGCGGTGGCGTGCAGCAACGCCCGCACCTCGGCCGCTGTGCCGCGCGGCACCCGGCCCAGTTCGTCGGGCAGGCGCGCGCCGCGGCCCGCTTGGCGGTCGTTGACCCACAGGTGCAGGCCCACCACCTCGCCCAGCCCGTCGCAGCGCACGCTCAGGCTCAGCACCTCGGCGGTGCGCCCGTGCAGGCCGCGCGCCGACTGCGCCTCATACGCCAGCCCGGCGTTGATGAGGGCGATTTCGACCGCCTTCGGATCATCGGCAAAGAGCTGCAGGTGGATGTCCGAGTGGCGCGTGGCGGTGCCATGCCAGACCGCACCCCCGAGCAGCGGCTCGAACGCGGCCAGCCGCTCCATCCAGTGCAGCGCCGTCGCGCGCAAGGCGCGCAGTTCCGCAGGCTGGGTGTCGGCGTGGAAGATGGCCAAGTGCTCGCGCACGGCGGCGTCGAGGAGCGCCGGTCCCGGCCATGGGGTGCGCGGCGGCAGGCGCAACTGGTGCAGCGCGCGCTGCAGGGCCTGGCGCGCCTGCAACCCCTCATCGACCATCAGCCCCGCCGCGACGGCGGCCAGCTCGCGTTGCGTGTCGGTGTCCATGCGCAGGATTGTCCGCCATGCGCGGCCGGCATGCAGCCGGCCGCGATAATGCCGGCATGCACATCCACATCCTGGGCATCTGCGGTACTTTCATGGGCGGCGTGGCGGCGCTGGCGCGCGAGGCGGGCCACCGCGTCACGGGCTGCGACGCCGGCGTCTACCCGCCGATGAGCGAGCAGCTGCGCGCACTCGGCATCGACCTGATCGAGGGCTATGGGGCGGATCAGCTCGCGCTGCGGCCGGACGTGTTCGTCGTGGGCAACGTGGTCAGCCGCGCGCGCGGGCCCGACGGCGCACCCAAGTTTCCCCTCATGGAAGCGATACTGGATGCCGGCGCGCGCTACACCAGTGGCCCCCAGTGGCTGGGCGAACACGTGCTGCACGGGCGTCATGTGCTGGCGGTGGCCGGCACGCACGGCAAGACGACCACCACGGCCATGCTGGCCTGGATCCTGGAGCACGCCGGGCTGGCGCCGGGGTTTCTGGTGGGGGGGGTGCCGCTCAATTTTGGCGTCTCGGCACGCCTGGGGCGGCTGCCCGTGGAGGGCGCGCGCACCCCGTTCGTGATCGAGGCCGACGAGTACGACACCGCCTTTTTCGACAAGCGCAGCAAGTTCGTGCACTACCGGCCGCGCACCGCGGTGCTCAACAACCTGGAGTTCGATCACGCGGACATCTTCGATGACCTGGCGGCGATCGAGCGCCAGTTTCACCACCTGTTGCGCACCGTCCCGCCCAGTGGCCGCGTGATCGCCAACGGGCTGGAGGAGAGCTTGGCGCGCGTGCTGCACCAGGGTTTGTGGAGCGAGCTGCGCACCTTTGGCGCCGCCGACAGCGACTACACCGCCGACGGCGACGCGCACGACTTTGCGGTGTTGCGCCGCGGCACACCGGTGGCGCACGTGCGCTGGTCGCTGGCCGGCGTGCACAACCAGCTCAACGCGCTGGCGGCCATCGCAGCCGCCGAGCACCTGGGCGTGGCGCCGTCCGCGGCGGCCGAGGCGCTGGCCAGCTTTGCCAACGTGCGCCGCCGGCTGGAGGTGCGCGGACGCGTGGCGCTGCCCGGCGGCGCGGTCACGGTGTACGACGACTTTGCCCACCACCCCACCGCCATGCGCACCACCATCGACGGCCTGCGCCGGCGGTTGGACCACGGGGGACGCGCGCACGAACGCATCGTGGCGATCTTCGAGCCGCGCTCCAACACCATGAAGCGCGGCACCATGAAGGCGCAACTGCCCTGGGCGCTGGAGGGCGCGGCGCTGGCCTTTTGCCACGCGGGCGGGCTGGATTGGGATGCCGCCGCCGCGCTGGCCCCGCTGGGCGCGCGCGCACACGTCGCGCCGGACATCGACACCCTGGTCGCACAGGTCATGGCCGCGGTGCGCCCCGGCGACCACCTGCTGTGCATGAGCAACGGGGCGTTTGGTGGCGTGCACGGCCGGCTGCTGGCCGCGCTGCAGGCGCGCGCCGTGGCCGCCGACCCCGTGTCCTCGGGCGCCGCGGCCGCTCAGTAACCGACCGTCAGCGCCGGCACATCGACCTTGATCACCGGCTTGGCCAGCAGGCTGCTGGCCGCGCGCGCATAGACCATGGCCCAGGGCCGGTGCGCGGCTTCGGCAAAGCGCACCTCGCCCACCGCCTGGGCAACGGCCAGCAGCTTGTCGGCGGTCAGCACCTTGCCGCTGAGGCGCAGCGGCTCGCAACCCAGGGTCACAAACTGTTCGTCGAGCCACTGCCGCGCCAAATCGTGCGGCATGGGCTGCACCTCATCGAGGTCGAACGTGTACTCGCGGTCGGGGCCAAAGGAGACGATGACGTGATTGCGCATGGCCCCATCGTACACCCGGTGCGCGCAGCGCCCAAGCCCCCCGTCCACGCCCCGGCCACGCCGTGGGCAGCCCCCGGCCCTGCGCCAGCGCCCGCGCCTTACCGCCGGCGCGCCGCGCGCCGCGCCGCCACCGCGTCGGCCAGGGTCTGCAGCACCTGCACCGAGGCGTCCCAATCGATGCAGGCATCGGTGATGCTTTGCCCGTAGGCCAGCCGCGCCGGGTCGTCCTTGCCCGGGGTGAATTTTTGCGCGCCGGCGCGCAGGTGGCTCTCCACCATGACACCGAAAATGCGTTCCGACCCAGCGGCGATCTGCCCTGCCACGTCGCGCGCGACATCGATTTGGCGCTCGTGCTGCTTTTGGCTGTTGCCGTGGCTGCAATCCACCATGACGCGCGCGGGCAGCTTGGCGTCGGCGAGCTGCTGGCAGGCAATGGCCACGCTGTCGGCGTCGTAATTGGGCAGCTTGCCGCCGCGCAGGATGACGTGGCAGTCGGGGTTGCCCTTGGTCTGGACGATGGCCACCTGGCCGTTTTTGTGCACCGACAGGAAGTGGTGCGGGCGGCTGGCGGCCAGGATGGCGTCGGTGGCGATGCGGATGTTGCCGTCGGTGCCGTTTTTGAAGCCGATCGGTGCACTCAACCCCGAGGCAAGCTCGCGGTGCACCTGGCTTTCGGTGGTGCGCGCCCCGATCGCCCCCCACGCGATGAGGTCGGCGATGTACTGCGGGCTGATGACGTCGAGAAATTCGCTCGCCGCCGGCAGCCCCAGCCGGTTGATCTCGATGAGCAACTGGCGCGCGATGCGCAGGCCCTCGTCGATGCGAAAACTCTCATCCAGGTACGGGTCGTTGATCAGGCCCTTCCAGCCCACCGTGGTGCGCGGCTTTTCGAAGTACACGCGCATCACGATTTCGAGCGTGTCGGCGTGGCGGTCGCGCTGCTCTTTGAGGCGGCGCGCGTACTCCATGGCCGCTGCCGGGTCATGGATCGAGCATGGCCCGATGATGACCAGCAGCCGGTCGTCCTTGCCGTGCAGGATCTGGTGGATGGCGCGGCGTGTGCGGGTGATGAGCGATTCGATGCCAGTGCCGCGGATGGGAAAGAAGCGGATCAAGTGCTCGGGCGGCGGCAGCACGGTGATGTCCTCGATGCGTTGGTCGTCGGTCTGGCTGGTGCGGTCGGCCGGATGGGGATACCAGACGTCGGTGCTGCTGGCTTTGGCGGGGCTCGGGCTCATGAAACGCTCCTTCGATGGCATGAAACGGGGGGCAAAAAAAAACCGCCGGTGGGGACCGACGGTTTCGAGTTCAGGGGCTTTTGCTGGGGCGCTTTCAGACCTCTCTGCCGTCGGTGACGCGTGAGAACCAAAAGTAGCCAAAGTAAAAGCCGCGCTTGTGCATGGGCTTCACTCTAACACAGCTTGCATGACAGGATGCTGACATGGTGCCCGGCGTGCGTGGCCTGCGCGCAACACGGCGCTCAGGCCGTGCCCCCCACGGTCAGGCCGTCCAGCCGCAGCGTGGGCTGTCCAACCCCGACGGGGACGCTTTGCCCCTCTTTGCCGCAGGTGCCCACCCCGCTGTCGAGGGCCAGGTCGTTGCCGATCATCACGATGCGCTTGAGCGCCTCGGGCCCGCTGCCGATGAGGGTCGCACCTTTGACTGGGTAGAGCAGACGGCCGTTTTCCACCCACCACGCGCTGCTGGCCGAAAAGACAAACTTGCCGCTGGTGATGTCCACCTGCCCACCGCCAAACTGAGTGGCGTAGAGCCCGCGGCGCACGCTGGCGACGATCTCCTGCGGGTCGTGCTCGCCCGCCAGCATGTAGGTGTTGGTCATGCGCGGCATGGGCAGGTGGGCGTAGCTTTCGCGGCGGCCGTTGCCGGTTGGCGCCACGCCCATGAGGCGCGCATTGAGCCGGTCCTGCAGGTAGCCGCGCAAGATGCCGTCTTCGATGAGCACGTTGCGCTGGCTGGCGCAGCCCTCGTCGTCCACGTTGAGCGAGCCGCGCCGGCCCTCGAGCGTGCCATCGTCCAGCACCGTGACGCCCTTGGCCGCCACGCGCTCGCCGATGCGCCCGGCAAAGGCGCTGGAGCCCTTGCGGTTGAAGTCGCCCTCCAACCCATGGCCCACCGCCTCGTGCAGCAGCACGCCGGGCCAGCCCGGCCCCAGCACGACCGTCATTTCGCCCGCCGGCGCAGGGCGCGACTCGAGGTTGGTCAGCGCCGCCTGCACCGCCTCATCCACGTAGCGCGTCAGGACGGCGTCGTCGAAATACGCCAAGCCCATGCGCCCGCCGCCGCCGGCGGTACCCACCTCGCGCCGCTCACCCTGCTGCGCGATCACCGTCAGCGACAGCCGCACCAGCGGACGCACGTCGGCGGCCAGCACACCGTCGGCGCGCGCCACCAGCACCACGTCGTATTCGGCGGCCAGCCCCGCCATCACCTGCACGATGCGCGGGTCGCGTGCGCGCGCCATCTGCTCGATGCGCTGCAGCAGCGCCACCTTGGCCGCGCTGTCGAGCGTGCCGATCGGGTCGTGGGCGGCGTAGAGCTGGCGCGAGGGCGCCACCGCCGTGCGCCGCGTGCGGCGCAGGTTGGCGCGCTGGCTGCCGCCTTGCCGTCCGATGGCGCGCACGCTCTCGGCCGCCTCACGCAGCGCGGCCCACGACAGGTCGTCGGAGTAGGCGAAGGCCGTCTTGTCGCCGCTGACCGCGCGCACGCCAACGCCCTGGTCGATGCTGAAGCTGCCGGTCTTGACGATACCCTCCTCCAGGCTCCAGCCCTCGCTGCGCGTGTACTGGAAATACAGGTCGGCGTCATCGACCCCCGGCGCCATGATGGCCGAGAGCGCGCGGCGCAGGTGGCCCTCGTCCAGGCCGTAGGGTTCGAGCAGCAGGGAACGCGCCGTGGCCAGGCGCTCCAGGGTCGGTTCGACAGCGATCATGCAGGCATTGTAGGCAGGCGCGGCCCAATGCGCTGCGCCGTCCGTCCTCAACCCGGCACCAAGCGTTTGTACCGCCCCACCGACAGCATCATGCCCAGGCTGGCGCCCAGCGTGACCATGGCCGTGCCGCCGTAGCTCAGGAAGGGCAACGGCACGCCCACCACCGGCAGAATGCCGCTGACCATGCCCATGTTGACGAAGGCGTAGACGAACTGCACCAGGATCAGTGCCCCGGCCAGCAGCCGGCCAAACAGGGTGGACGCGGCGGCTGCAAGGAGCATGCCGCGCACGATGAAGTAGCCGTAGGCAGCCAACAGCAGCAGCACGCCCACAAAGCCAAATTCTTCGGCAAACGAGGCAAAGATGAAGTCGGTGCTGCGCTCGGGCACGAAATCCAGGTGCGTCTGCGTGCCCGCCATGAAGCCCTTGCCCCACAGACCGCCCGCGCCGATGGCAATCATCCCCTGCAGGGTGTGGAAGCCTTTGCCCAGCGGGTCGCGCGTCGGGTCCAGCAGCGTGCACACGCGCTGGCGCTGGTACTCGTGCAGCACCACCCAGTCCACGCCCGGCGCGCACCACTGCGGCTCCATCACGATCAACGTGACCACGCCGATGCCCCCCAGCACCAGCGGGGGCAGGATCAGTTTCCAGCTCAGCCCGGCCAAAAAAATCACGAACAGGCCTGACGCCAGCACCAGCAACGCCGTGCCCAAGTCGGGCTGCTTGAGGATGAGCCCGACGGGGACGACCAGCAACGCGGCGGCGGCCACGAAGTCGCGCGCGCCCAGGCGCCCCTCGCGGTGCTGAAACCACCACGCCAGCATCAGCGGCATGGCGATCTTCATCAGCTCGCTGGGCTGCACGGAAAACAGGCCCAGATCCAGCCACCGCTGGGCACCCTTGCGCGTCACGCCAAACAGCGCCACCGCCACCAACAGCGTCACGCCAGCGGCGTAGACGGGCACCGCCAGGGCTTGCAGCCGCTGCGGCGGGATCTGCGACACCACCAGCATGACGCCAGTGGCGATGAGCAGGTTGCGCGCATGGTCGGCGTAGCGGCCGGGAATGTCGTACGCCACCGAGTACATGACCACCTGCCCGATGAGCGCCAGCAGCGCCACCGCAAGCAAAAACTGCCCGTCGTAGCCGCGCACGAGCGGCGCGAGGCGACGCAGCAACGGAGGTTTTTCGATGACGACGGCCATGGCGCTTGGATTATCCTGCGCGCCATGGATGTCCACGCGTCGGTCACCACCCCCGTCACCCACGTGCTGTATGCGCACGGCTTTCGCTCCAGCCCGCGCTCGTTCAAGGCGCAGCGGCTGGCTGCGCACCTGGCCGCCCACCACCCACAGGTGCATTGGGCCTGCCCCCAGCTGCCGGCCAGCCCGGCCGAAGCCTTTGCCCTCCTCGAGGCCACGGCGGCGCATTGGCCCACCCCGACGATGGCCGTGGTCGGCTCGTCGCTGGGCGGTTTTTATGCAACGCGGCTGGCGGCGCTGCGGGGCTGCCGCGCGGTGTTGATCAACCCGGCCATCGACCCCGCGCGTGATCTGGCACGCCACATCGGCGAACACCCGGTCTGGCACGACCCGGCCGAGCGCATCTTCTTCCGCCCCGAATACGTGGACGAGCTGCGCGCGCTGGCCGTGGGTGCGCTGCCCCACCCCGAGCGGGCGCTGCTGATCGCCGCCACCGGCGATGAGGTGCTGGATTGGCGCGAGATGGTGGCGCGCTACCCCGGCAGCCACCACCACATCGTGCCTGGCAGCGACCATGCCCTGAGCGACTTCGATGCCCACCTGCCGGTGCTGCTGGCGCATCTGGGGCTGGCGTGCGGCGACCGCCACGCCGGCCGCCGACGCGTGAGCCGCCAACCCACCGTCCTGCGCCGGCGGCGCGACCTGCCCCGCGGCCTGCTGGACGACGCGCCCGACCTGCCCGACATCGACTGAATGCCCAAAGACCGCACGCTCTACCTCTGCCGCGCTTGCGGCGGCAGCACGCCGCGCTGGCACGGGCGCTGCCCGCATTGCGGCGCCTGGAACACGCTGGAAGAAACGCTGAGCGCCCCCGAACCCGCTGCCGGGGCACGCGGGCGTCTGAGCGCGCTGCACCAGGGGCTGGCGGCGCCAGGGTCGCTGGCGCGGCTGGCCGACATCGAAGCGGCCGACGTGGCGCGCACCCCCACCGGCCTGGCCGAGCTCGATCGTGTGCTGGGCGGCGGCGTGGTGCCGGGCGCCGTGGTGCTCATCGGCGGCGACCCGGGCATCGGCAAATCCACGCTGCTGCTGCAAGCGCTCGACGCGCTGCAACGCGCCGGGCTGCCCACGCTGTACGTCACCGGCGAGGAAAGCGGCGCCCAGGTGGCGCTGCGCGCGCGCCGGCTCGGCCTGGGCGACAGCCAGGTGCCGGTGCTGGCCGAAATCCGGCTCGAGGCCATCTTGGCCACGCTGCAGCAACAGCGCCCGGCGGTCGCCGTGATCGACTCGATCCAGACCGTCTACACCGATCAGCTCAGCTCCGCGCCCGGTTCGGTGGCGCAGGTGCGCGAGTGCGCCGCGCTGCTCACGCGCACGGCCAAGGACAGCGGCACCACGCTGGTGCTGGTGGGCCACGTCACCAAAGATGGGGCGCTGGCCGGCCCACGCGTGCTGGAGCACATGGTCGATACGGTGCTCTATTTCGAAGGGGACGCGCACAGCAGCTTTCGCCTCGTGCGGGCGATCAAAAACCGCTTCGGCGCGGTCAGCGAGCTGGGGGTCTTTGCCATGACCGAGCGCGGCCTCAAGGGCGTGGGCAACCCCAGCGCGCTCTTTTTGAGCCAGCACCGCGAGCCCGTGCCGGGCAGCTGCGTGCTGGCCACGCTGGAGGGCACGCGCCCGCTGCTGGTGGAGGTGCAGGCGCTGGTGGACGCGGGCGGTCCGGCGCCGCGGCGCCTGTCCGTGGGGCTGGAGCGCGACCGGCTGGCCATGCTGCTGGCCGTGCTGCACCGGCACGCGGGGATCGCCACCGGGGACCAGGATGTGTTCGTCAACGCGGTGGGGGGCGTGCGCATCGCCGAGCCGGCCGCGGACCTGGCGGTGCTACTGGCGGTGACCAGCAGCCTGCGCGGCAAGCCACTGCCGCGCGGCTTCGTTGCCTTTGGCGAGGTGGGACTGGCAGGCGAGGTGCGCCCCGCGCAGCGCGGGCAGGAGCGCCTCAAGGAAGCCGCCAAACTCGGCATGGCAGCGGCTGTGGTGCCCAAGGCCAACCTGCCGCGCAAGCCCGACGCAGCGTTCGTGCGCGCCACCGAGGGACTGCGGCTGCACGGGGTGGAGCGGATCGAAGAGGCGTTGGAGGTGGTGCGCGGGTTGGCATGACGGGTGGCCCGCGCGCCCCCGTGCGCCAAGCGGGCCCAGGTCAACATTGAGCCGACGTCAATCTGCCGAATTTTCAGGCCAGGGCTGACGCCTGCGGCGTGCACGCAAGTGCGGGGGCGATACACTATCGCTCCTTGACCTCCAGCCGGCGTGCAAGCCGGCGTGGGTTCCCTTACCCCACTGACCAAAAAGGATCGTCCATGGCCTCTCCTGTTGCGGCGCCCGCGGCGTCGCCCACCCACCCTCTGCCCCCCGAAGCGCTGCCACGCGCCATCGCCGTGCTGGCCTTGCTGCACGTGGCGGTGATCATCGCCAGCAATGTGCTGGTGCAATGGCCGTTCGAGCTCGCTGGCCTGCACACCACCTGGGGGGCGTTTACGTTTCCGCTGGTGTTCGTGCTGACCGACCTGACCGTGCGCCTGCTCGGACCCGTGGTGGCGCGGCGCGTGGTCGCGCGCGTCATGGTGCCGGCGCTGCTGGCATCGTATGGGGTGTCGGTGTTGTTCGTCGATGGCGCGTTTGCCGGTTGGGCGCAACTCGGGCAGTTCAACACCTTCGTGGCCCGCATCGCGCTGGCCAGCTTTGTGGCGTACGTGGTGGGGCAGCTGACCGACATCGCCGTCTTTGCACGCTTGCGTCGCCGGCCGCAATGGTGGCTGGCGCCAGCCGCCTCCACCGTGGTGGGCAGTCTGATCGACACGTTCGTCTTCTTTGCGGCGGCGTTTTGGCGCAGCCCCGACGCGTTCATGGCGGCGCACTGGGTGGAAATCGCGGCACTGGACTACGCGACCAAGTTGGTGTTTAGCCTGGCAGCGCTGCTGCCCCTGTACGGCGCGGCGTTGCGCGCGCTGCTGCGGCGGCTGCCCAGCGCGCCGTTGGCCCGGGTGGCCTGAGCGGCCTGCCCTCTGCGGCGCTCGCGGCGGCCGGTCGAATCGGTACACTCGGGGCTCGATGTCCCACGAACCGGTGTGGCGCCGTGTGCGGCGCCCGCCCGTATGAAAGCGCCCACGTTGTTTGCCTTGTTTGAAGAGGCCGGCAAGCTGCAAGCCGGCCGTGTGTTGTCGTCGGCCGAAGCCTCGCACCAGATCGAGCTGGAGTCGGGCAAGCGGCTCAAGGTCAAGGCCGCCCATGTGTTGCTGACCTTCGACCAACCGGCGCCGGCGGTGCTGCTGCCGCAAGCAGCGGCGCTGGCGGCGGAGATCGACCTCGACCTGGCGTGGGAATTTGCCCCCGAAGACGAGTTTGGCTTCGACGCGCTGGCGCAGGAGTACTTTGGCGCGGGCGCGACGCTGGTGCAGCAACTGGCCATGCTGCTGCGGCTGCACGACGCGCCGCACTACTTCCGCCGCGCTGGCAAGGGACGCTACCGCAAGGCGTCCGCCGAGGTGCTGCAGCAGGCGCTGGCCGCCATCGCGCGCAAGCAGGCCGTGCAAGCGCAGATCGACGCCTGGGCCGCGGAGCTGGTGGCCGGCCGCTGCCCCGAACCGGTGCGCGCGCAGCTCTACCGCATCCTGTTCAAGCCCGACAAAAACGCCCCCGAATACAAAGCGGTGGTGCACGCCGCGCGCGAAACGCACCTGTCCCCACTGGCGCTGCTGCAACGCGCCGGTGCCATCACCAGCGCCTACCAGTTTCACTGGCAGCGCTTTTTGCACGAATACTTTCCGCGCGGCACGGGCTTCCCTGCGCTGGCAGCGCCGGCCATTGGCGAGGAGTTGCCGCTGGCAGCCGGGGTCGCGGCGTTTTCGATCGACGACTCGAGCACGACGGAAATCGACGACGCGCTCAGCGTCCAGGGACTGGGCAGCGGCAGCGTCACGCTGGGCATCCACATCGCCGCGCCGGGCCTGGCCATCACGCCCGACAGCGCGCTCGACCGCGTGGCGCGCGAGCGGCTGTCTACGGTCTACATGCCCGGGCACAAAATCACCATGCTGCCCGATGCGGTGGTGCAGGGCTATACGCTCCAAGCCGGCGGGGCGCGGCCGGCGGTGTCGCTCTACCTGCGCGTGGACGAAGCAACGCTGGAGATCCGCGACGCGCAAACCCGCATCGAGCGCGTGCCGATTGCGCACAACCTGCGCCACGACCAGATCGACGCCGCCATCACCGCAGCTTGGCTGGAGGACCCGACCGCGCCAGCCACGGCCGAGCTGCCGGACGAGGTGGCGGCGCTGCGGCCGCAGCTGGCCTTTTTGTGGCGCTTGGCGCAGGCCTGCAAAGCGCGGCGCGAAGCGGTGCGCGGCCGGCCCGAAACCTTCACGCGCCCGGACTACACCTTTCGGCTCGAGGGCGTGGGCGCCGACGGCCCCACCGGGGAGGAGACGGTCGTCATCGGCACGCGCGCGCGCGGCGCGCCGCTGGACCTGATCGTTGCCGAGGCGATGATCCTGGCCAACAGCCACTGGGGGCGCTGGCTGGCCGACCTGGGTGTGCCCGGCATCTACCGCAGCCAGGCGTCTCTGGCCCCGGGCATCAAAGTGCGCATGGGCACCAAAGCGCTGCCGCACGCCGGCATCGGCGTGCCGTGCTACGCCTGGAGCACCTCGCCCCTGCGCCGCTACACCGATTTGGTCAACCAGTGGCAAATCATCGCCTGCGCGCGCCACGGCGCCACGGCGGCGCTGGCGGCGCCGTTCAAGCCCAAAGACGCGGCCCTGCTGGCGATCATCAGCGCGTTCGACGCCGCCTACACCGCCTACGGCCAGTTTCAGCACGCCATGGAGCGCTACTGGACGCTGCGCTACCTGCGCCAGCAGGGTATCACCGAGCTGGAGGCCGCCTACCTCAAGGACAACCTGGTGCGCGCCGAGACGCTGCCGCTGGTGCTGGCGGCACTGGGCACCGAGGGCCTGCAGCGCGGCGAGCGCGTGCGCGTGCGCCTGGGCACGATCGACGAGCTGACCCTGGAGGTAACCGGCACGGTGCTCGAACGCCTGGGCGGAGTCGAGGCCGTCGCCGACACCGAGGACACCCTCGAAGGCGAGGCCGACGACCCGCTGGCCGCGCCGCTGACCGTGGCGGTGGCGGTGGACGAAGCGGAGCCCGACGCCGGCACCGCGGCCCCCACGCCCACCCCGTAGCGCTGCGCCCGCGCGAGCCGCCCATGGTCGCCAGCCGCGTTCTCGCCCCCCTGCCCGCGCGTTGGCGCGCGGACCCGCTGCCCTGGGCGCTGGCGCTGTCGGTGGCGGTGCACGCCGCGGTGCTGACCATCCGCTTCGTGCCCGCGCTGCAGCCGCAACGTGTGCTGCAGGACACGCCGCTGGAGGTGATCCTGGTCAACGCGCGCGGCGAACGCGCCCCCGAGCGGCCGCAGGCCATCGCGCAGGCCAACCTGGCCGGGGGTGGTGACGCCGAGCGCGGGCGCGCCACCTCGCCACTGCCGCCCGCCATGGTGATGCGCCCCGGCGACACCCTGGACGAGGAGGAGCAGCGCATCGAGGCCATGAAAGAGCGGCAAAACCGCCTGCTGGCCCAGCTGCGCCAGGAGATCGCGCGCCTGAGCGCGCCGCAGCCAACCGAGGCCGACCAGCAGGCCCAGTCGCGCGAGGAACGCCGCCAGGCCCTGATCAAGACGCTGGCCGAAATCGAAAAGCGCATCAACGAAGAAAACGCCCGCCCGCGCAAGCGCTACATCAGCCCCGCCACGCGGGAGGCGGTCTACGCGCTGTACTACGATGAGCTGCGCCGACGCATCGAAGACCGCGGCACGGCGCAATTCCCCGAGCAGGGCGGGCGCAAGCTGTATGGCGAGCTGACCATGGCCATCACCGTCAACCACGACGGGCGCGTGCTCGCCACCGAGGTGGTGCAGGGCTCCGGCAACGCCTACCTGGACAGCCGCGCCGAAGCCATCGTGCGCAGCCTGCAGTTTGCGCGCTTCAACGAGGCCATGCGCCAGCGCGCCGACCAGATCGTGGTGGTGTCGCGCTTTCGCTTCACGCGCGAGGCCGGGCTGCAAACCCAACTGGGCGCAACGCCGCCCGAGCGTTGAGGCACGCCATGCCCAGCCGAGCGCGCCGCCCCGCCACCACGCCACCTGCCGCCGCCCGCCCCAGCCGCGGGTGGCGGGGCGTGCTGGCATGGATCGGCTGGACGCTGGCGGCGGCCCTGGCGCTGCAGTTGTTCTTCGTGCTGCGCATCGCCCTCATGGCGGCGGTGGACCCGCACAGCTCCGCGTTCCAGCGCTCCGAGGCCTGGCGGCTGCTGACCGCGGGCACGGGGCTTGGGCAGTGGCGCCAGCGCTGGGTGCCGTACGAGGCGATATCGCCGCACCTGCGCCGCGCCGTCATCGCGGCGGAGGATGCCGGCTTCGTGGACCACTTTGGGGTGGACTGGGACGCCGTGCGCGCCGCACGCGCGCGCAACGAACGCCAGCAGGCGCAGCGCCGCGGCGGCGATGGCCACGTGCGGCCGGCGCGCCTGGTGGGCGGCTCCACCATCACCCAGCAGCTGGCCAAAAACCTGCTGCTCTCGGGCGAGCGCACGCTCTGGCGCAAGGGGCAGGAGCTGCTGCTGACCTGGGCGCTGGAGGCGCTGCTCGACAAACGCCGCATCCTGGAGCTCTATCTCAACACCGTCGAGTGGGGGGAAGGCGTGTTTGGCGCCGAGGCGGCGGCCCAGCGCTACTTTGGCAAACCCGCCGCGCGCCTGAACGCCGCCGAAGCCGCGCGGTTGGCGGTGCTGCTGCCGGCGCCCAAACGGTACGCGCGGGCCCTGCAATCGGCCTACCTGAGCGGGCGTGCACACACCATCCTGGCGCGCATGGGGGCGGTGCGGGTGCCGTGAGGCGCCACGGCCGCGGCGCGCGCATAAGATCGGGCCCATGCGCATCCTTGGCATCGACCCTGGCCTGACGGCCACCGGCTTTGGCGTGGTGGACGTGGACGGCCCGCGGCTGCGCTACGTGGCCAGCGGCACCATCCGCACCAGCCCAGACGACGGCGCGCTGCTGCCGCAGCGCCTGCGCACGCTGTTCGATGGCATCGGCGAGGTGGTGCGGCGCTACCAGCCCACGGTGGCGGCGCTCGAAATCGTCTTCGTCAACGTCAACCCGCAAGCCACGCTGATCCTGGGCCAGGCACGCGGTTGTTGTCTGACGGCGCTGGTGGCCAACGACCTGCCGGTGGCCGAGTACACCGCGCTGCAGCTCAAAAAAGCCGTGGTGGGCTACGGCAAGGCGCACAAAAGCCAGGTGCAGGAGATGGTGCGCCGGCTGCTGGACCTGCCCGGCCTGCCGGGCAAGGACGCCGCCGACGCGCTGGGCCTGTGCATCACCCACGCGCAGGTGGCGCGCACCACCCAGGCCATCAGCCGGGTGGCGCCGCTGCGTGCGCGCACCCACGCCGCCTACAAGGACGGGCGCAGCTACTAGATGCGGCTGAGCATGAGCACAGCAAAAAAGCCCAGCGCCGCCACCACCGTCCACTTGAGCACCGCCATGCCCCAGCGCAGGTAGTGCCTGCGCCCGGTGCCCAAGTAGAACGCGAAGCACAGGGCGCTGGCGCCCAGCAGCGCAAACATCGCAAAGCGAAACAGGAACATCGCGCCCTCCCACCGGGTGGTTCAGCGCGCCAGCGCCAGCTGCGCAAATCCGTGCGGGGCGCGTGCGTCGTCTTCGAAGGTGACGATTTCCGCCGCATCGGGCTGGGCCAGCAGCGCGCGCAGCAGTTGGTTGTTGAGGGCGTGGCCGCTGCGGTAAGCGCTGTAGGCGGCCAGCAGCGGCCGTCCGACCAGGTAGAGGTCGCCCATGGCGTCCAAAATCTTGTGCTTGGCAAACTCGTCGTCGTAGCGCAGACCGTCGGCGTTGAGCACTTTGACGTCGTCGAGCACGATGGCGTTGTCCAGCCCGCCACCCAGCGCCAGACCCTGCGCGCGCATGTGCTCGACGTCGCGGGTAAAGCCAAACGTGCGTGCACGCGCGATTTCGCGCGCGTACTGGCCACTGCCCAGGTCGAACTCCACACACTGGCCGGTGGCGCTGACCGCGGGGTGGTCGAACTCGATTTGAAAGCGCAGCTTGAAGCCGTGGTAGGGCTCCAGCCGCGCCCACTTGAGCGTGCGGCCCTCGCCCTCGCGCACCTCGACCGGGCGCTTGACGCGCAGAAAACGGCGCGGCGCGCGCTGCAGCTCGATGCCGGCGCTGAGCAGCAAATACACGAACGACGCCGCCGAGCCATCGAGGATGGGCACCTCCTCGGCGGTGATGTCGATGATCAGGTTGTCGATGCCCAGCCCCGCGCAGGCGCTCATGAGGTGCTCGACGGTGTGCACGCGCACACCGTCGCGCGACAGTGTGGACGCCAGCCGTGTGTCGGACACGGCCGTGGCACTGACGGGAATGTCGACCGGCTCGGCCAGGTCGACGCGGCGAAAGACGATGCCCGTATCGGGCGCCGCCGGGCGCAGCGTGAGCTCGACCCGCTCACCGCTGTGCAGGCCAACGCCCACGGCGCGGGTGAGGGTCTTGAGGGTCCGTTGCGCAATCATGTCGGCAATTGTAGGTGCGGGGGCGCTGGCGCGCTGGCGGAGCGCGGCAAAGCCCGCACGGGGTCGGCAGTGCCAGCGGCCCGCGTCGGCAAAACGGGCCGCTGGCGGCGTTCCAGGCGGGTGGGCGTCAGTCGGCTTGCTTGCGCAGGAAGGCCGGAATCTCGAAGTCGTCCATGCCGCTGGAGGCCAGCGCCTCGACGCGCGACGCGGCGCTGCGGCCCGTCACCCACACGCGCGGCACGTTGGGGTGCAAACCGGCGTTGCCCAGCCCGGCCGCGCCCGCTGCCGGGGCCGCAGCGCCAGCGCCCGCCGCCGGCTCACGCAGCGTGGGGATGAAGGGCATGTTGTCGGTGCCGGTGCGCAGCCCCTGGTTCGGCTGGGACTGCACCACCGTCAGCGGCTGGCGCTGGCCGTTGCGGTTGAGGCCCGTAGCCACCACGGTCACACGCAGCGCATCGCCCAGCGACTCGTCGTAGGCGGTGCCGTAGATGACGTGCGCGTCCGGCGCGGCGAAGGCGCGGATGGTGTTCATCGCCAGCTTGGACTCGGACAGCTTGAGCGAGCCCTTGGCCGCGCTGATGAGCACCAGCACGCCCTTGGCGCCGCGCATGTCCACGCCCTCCAGCAGCGGGCAGGCCACCGCTTGCTCGGCGGCGATGCGGGCGCGGTCCGGCCCGCTGGCCACTGCGGTGCCCATCATGGCCTTGCCCGGCTCACCCATGACGGTGCGCACGTCTTCGAAGTCGACGTTGACCAGCGCTTCGACGTTGATGATCTCGGCAATGCCGCCCACCGCGTTTTTGAGCACGTCGTTGGCGGCGGCAAAGGCCTCGTCCTGGGTCACGTCCTCGCCCAGTTCCTCGTGCAGTTTGTCGTTGAGCACGACGATGAGCGAATCGACGTTTTGCTCGAGCTCGGCCAGCCCTTCTTCGGCGTTGGCCATGCGCCGGCCGCCTTCCCAGTCGAACGGCTTGGTCACCACGCCCACGGTCAGGATGCCCATCTCCTTGGCCATCTTGGCGATCACCGGCGCCGCGCCCGTGCCGGTGCCGCCGCCCATGCCGGCGGTGATGAACAGCATGTGCGCGCCGTCGATGGCCGCGCGGATGTCGTCCTCGGCCATCAACGCCGCCTCGCGGCCTTTGTCGGGCTTGCTGCCCGCCCCCAGGCCGGTGCGGCCGAGCTGGATGAGGCGGTGCGCCGACGAGCGCGCCAGCGCCTGCGCGTCGGTGTTGGCGCAGATGAACTCCACGCCCTGCACGTGCGACTGGATCATGTGCTCGACGGCGTTGCTGCCGCCGCCGCCCACGCCGATCACCTTGATCTGCGTGCCCCGGTTGAACTCTTCGACCTCGATCATTTCGATGCTCATGGAACGCTCCTTGCCTGGTTGTTAAAAGTTGCCGACAAACCACTCTTTGACGCGCGTCAGCAGGCCCCCGACCGAACCCGCCTTTTGCGCCACCTTCTGCCCGCGCAGGCGCGCCAGGCGCGCCTCCTCGAGCAAACCCATCACCGTGGCCGCGCGCGGCTGCGCGACCATGTCACCCAGGGCGCCGGCGTACTTGGGCACGCCGCGCCGCACGGGCTTGAGAAAAATGTCCTCGCCGAGCTCGACCATGCCCGGCATGACGGCGCTGCCGCCGGTCAGCACGATGCCGCTGGAGAGCAGCTCCTCGCAGCCGGACTCGCGGATCACCTGCTGCACCAGCGCGAAGATCTCCTCCACGCGCGGCTCGATGACGCCGGCGAGCGCCTGGCGGCTGAGCAGCCGCGGCCCGCGGTCGCCCAGCCCGGGCACCTCGACCTGCTGATCGGGGTCGGCCAGCAGTTGCTTGGCGCAGCCGCTGTCGACCTTGATGTCCTCCGCATCCTTGGTGGGGGTGCGCAGCGCCATGGCGATGTCGTTGGTGATCAGATCGCCCGCGATCGGAATCGCCGCCGTGTGGCGAATCGCCCCGCCGGCAAAAATCGCCACATCGGTCGTGCCCGCGCCGATGTCCACCAGCGCCACACCCAGCTCTTTTTCGTCCTCGGTCAACACCGCCTGCGCCGCCGCCAGCGGGTTGAGCATGAGCTGGTCCACCTCCAGCCCGCAGCGGCGCACGCACTTGAGGATGTTTTCCGCCGCGCTTTGCGCCCCGGTGACGATGTGCACCTTGGCCTCGAGACGGATGCCGCTCATGCCGATCGGCTCTTTGACCTCCTGGCCGTCGATGATGAACTCCTGCGGCTCCACCAGCAGCAGGCGCTGGTCGGTGGAGATGTTGATCGCCTTGGCGGTTTCGATGACGCGCGCCACGTCGGCCGGGCTGACCTCGCGGTCCTTGATCGCCACCATGCCCTGCGAATTCAGCCCGCGGATGTGGCTGCCCGTGATGCCGGTGTAGACGCGCGCGATGCGGCAGTCGGCCATCAGCTCGGCCTCCTTGAGCGCCTGCTGGATGCTGGCGACGGTGGCGTCGATGTTGACGACGACGCCGCGCTTGAGGCCGCTGCTGGGCGCCACGCCCAGGCCGGCGAGCTTGAGGTCGCCGCCTGGCAGGACCTCGGCCACCACCACCATGATCTTGGCGGTGCCGATGTCGAGTCCAACCACGATGTCCTTGTATTCCTTGGCCATGATGCGTTCAGCGGGAAGGGGTGGGGGGTGTCGACGCCGCCGGGCGCGCCGCCGCGCGCCGCTCCGGTGGCAGGTCGGGTTGGGTCATGACGCCGCGCAGCTGCAGCGCGTAGCCGTTGGGGTAGCGCAGGTCAGCGTGCACGATGTCGCGCGGGCCGTAGCGCGCGCGCAGCGCGGCCTGGGTGGTGACGAAGCGCTGCAACCGCTCGATGGCTTCGGCGTCGCCGCGGCCGAGCTCGATCGGCGCCCCGCTGTCCAGCGTCAGGCGCCAGCTGCCGCGCCGGGTAAGCTCCAGCCGGCCGATGTCGCGCCCCAGGCGCTCGACCAGCGGCTGCAGGCGGCGGTACATCGACACCACGGTCTCGGCCTCCTCGATCGGGCCGGACAGCGTGCTCCACTGGTCGGCGGCCGGATCGTCCGCATCGGCCTCGAACACCTCGCCGCGCGTGCTGACCAGGCGGTCGCCGCCCGGCTCGCCCCACCAGGCCAGCGCTTCGTGCTCGCGCAGGGTCACGCGCAACCGGTTGGGGAACTGGCGCTCGACCACCGCCTCGCGCACCCAGGGCAGCGCCTCGAAGCGCTCACGCGCGGCGGCCAGATCCAGCGTCAAAAACGTGCCACGCAGGTGGGGCACGACCAGCGCACGCACGGTCACGGCGTTTTGGTGCGCCACGTCGCCGCGCAGCTCGATGCGCTGCAACGTCCACAGTGGGTGACGCGCCACCCACGCCCCCAGCGCGACCACCGCCGCCAACGCCCCCAGCGCCAGCAGCACGCTGGCCACGGCGTTCATCAGCCGCACATCGGCCGGCACGGTCAAGACGGGGGCAGCGGCGCGGGTGGCCACGTCAGGTCCTCCCCCCTGCGTGCGCGGGCACCGGCAACGGGTTGTCCAGCGCCGCCTCGGCGAGCAGGCGCAGGCACAGGGCGTCGTAGTCCAAGCCCGCCACACGGGCCGACATCGGCACCAGCGAATGTCCGGTCATGCCCGGCGCGGTGTTGATCTCGAGCAGATAGGGCCGGCGTGTTGCGCGGTCGATCATCACGTCGGCGCGCGCCCAGCCGCGGCAGCCCAGCGTGCGGTACGCCGCCAGCACCAGGGCCTGAATCGCCGCCTCCTCGCCGGCGGGAAGGTCGCAGGGGACGATGTAGCGCGTCTCGTCGCTGAAGTATTTGTTCTGGTAGTCGTAGTTGCCATCGGGCGCGACGATGCGGATCACCGGCAGCGCCTGCGCCGCGGGCCCCGTGCCCAGCACCGGGCAGGTCACCTCGTCGCCGGCGATGAACTGCTCGCACAGCACCTCCGGGTCGTGGCGCGCCGCCAACCGGTAGGCGTCGGTGCACTGCTCGCGCCGCACCACCTTGGTCAGGCCGATGGTGGAGCCCTCGCGCGACGGTTTGACGATCATCGGCGCCCCCAGCGCGTCGAAGGCGGCCTCGGTGTCGGCCACGCTGGCGACTTGGCGCCAGTCGGGCGTGGGCAACCCCTCGGCGCGCCAGATACGCTTGGTCATCACCTTGTCCATGGCCACACTGGAGGCCAGCACGCCCGAGCCGGTGTAGGGGATGCCCATGAGCTCCAGCGCCCCTTGCACCGTGCCGTCCTCGCCAAAGCGGCCGTGCAGCGCAATGAACACCCGCTCGAAGCGCGCGTGCGCCAGCTCCCACAACGGGCGCTCGGCCGGGTCGAACGCGTGGGCATCGACGCCGGCGCGGCGCAAGGCCGCCAGCACCCCGGCGCCGGACATCAGCGACACCTCGCGCTCGGCCGAGTGGCCGCCCATCAACACCGCCACCTTGCCCAGCGTCCGCGGGTCCACGGTGGCAGGGGCGACGGTCTGGACCCCGGTCATGCCACGCCCTCCCCCACGGTGGTGGCCGCCGCTGCGGCCAGCGCCACCACCTGCCCCGCCACCGCGCCGATGGAGCCCGCCCCCATGCACAGCACCACGTCGCCGTCGCGCGCCACTTGCACGATGGCCGCGGGCAGCTCGGCCACATCGGGCACGAACACCGGCTCCACCCGCCCCGCCACGCGCAGTGCGCGCGCCAGGCTGCGCCCGTCGGCGGCGACGATCGGGGCTTCGCCGGCGGCATAGACCTCGGTCAGCACGACCGCGTCGGCCTGCCCCAGCACCTGCACAAAGTCCTCGAAGCAGTCGCGCGTGCGGGTGTAGCGGTGCGGCTGGAACGCCACCACCAGGCGCCGTCCCGGGAAGGCACCGCGCGCCGCGGCCATGGTGGCGGCCAGCTCGGCCGGGTGGTGGCCATAGTCGTCGATGACGGTGGCGTGGCCGCCGGAGGGCAGCGCCACCTCGCCATAGCGCTGAAAGCGCCGCCCCACCCCTTTGAAGTCCGCCAGCGCCTGCAGCACCGCGCCATCGGGCACCCCCAGCTCCACCGCCACGGCGATGGCGGCCAGCGCATTGCGCACGTTGTGCTCACCGGGCAGGTTGAGCACCACGTCGAGATCGGGCAAGGCCACGCCGTTGCGGCGCTGCACGCGAAAGTGCATTTGCGCCCCCACCGGGCGCACGTCCACCGCGCGCACCTGCGCATCCTCGCCCAAGCCGTACGGGGTGATGGGGCGTTGGATGGCCGGCAGCAACGCGCGCACGTGCGGATCATCGATGCACAGCACGGCCGCCCCGTAAAACGGCATGCGGTGCAAAAAGTCCACGAAGGCCTGCTGCAGGCGCGCAAAGTCGTGGCCGTAGGTGTCCATGTGGTCGGCGTCGATGTTGGTCACCACCGCCATGACCGGCAGCAGGTTGAGAAACGACGCGTCCGACTCATCGGCCTCGACCACGATGTACTCGCCCTGGCCCAGCCGCGCATGCGCCCCCGCGCTGTTGAGGCGCCCGCCGATGACGAAGGTCGGGTCCAGGCCGGCGGCGGCCAGCACGCTGGCCACCAGGCTGGTGGTGGTGGTCTTGCCGTGCGTGCCGGCGATCGCGATGCCTTTTTTCATGCGCATCAGCTCGGCCAGCATGACCGCGCGCGGCACCACGGGCAGATGACGCGCGCGAGCCGCCTGCACCTCGGGGTTGTCGGCCTGCACCGCGGTGGAGACGACCACGCAGTCCGCCCCCTCGATGTGCGCCGCGTCGTGGCCCAGGTGCACCCGGGCACCGAGCTGGCGCAGGCGGCGGGTGGTGGCGCTGTCGGCCAGATCGGAGCCGGAGATGGTGTAGCCCAGCGTGAGCAGCACCTCGGCGATGCCGCTCATGCCAGCGCCACCGATGCCCACGAAGTGAATGTGTCGAATCGCGTGTTTCATCGCTTGTCTTTCTGCGCGGCCAGCGCCACGCAGGCGCGCACCATGGCGTCGACGGCGTCGGTCTTGCGCTGCGCGTAGGCACGCTCGGCGCGCTGGCGCAGCGCCTCGCGCGTGAGGCCGCGCAGCCAATCGGCCAGCCACTCGGGGGTCAGCTCGGCCTGCGCGCGCAGCCAGGCCGCCCCGGCATCGACCAAAAAGCGGGCGTTGGTGGTCTGGTGGTCGTCCACCGCGTGCGGAAACGGCACGAACAGCGCCGCGGCGCCCACCGCGGCGATTTCGGTCACGGTGCTGGCGCCGGCGCGGGCGATGATCACGTCCGCCTCGGCAAAGGCCTGTGCCGTGTCGTCGATGAACGCCACACAGTCGGCGGCCACGCCGGCGCGCGCATAGGCGTCGCGCAGCGCCTGCAGGTGGCGCTCGCCGCTTTGGTGCCGCACCTGGGGCCGCTGCGCGGGCGGCAGCAGCGCCAAGGCCTGCGGCACCGTCTCGTTGAGCGCCTGCGCGCCCAGGCTGCCCCCGACCACCAACAGGCGCAGCGGCCCGTAGCGCCCGGCCAGGCGCTGCGACGGCGGCAGCTGCTGCAAAAACGGCGCGCGCAGCGGGTTGCCGATCCACTCGCCCTTGGGCAAGGCGTGCGGGAAGGCGCAAAACACCCGGTCGGCCACCTGCGCCAGCACCCGGTTGGCCAGGCCCGCCACCGAATTTTGTTCGTGCAGCACGAGCGGGCGGCCCGCCAGCACGCCCATCATGCCGCCGGGAAAGGTGATGTAGCCCCCCAGGCCCACCACCACGTCAGGGCGCACACGGCGCACCACGCGCCAAGCCTGCCAGAACGCGCGCAGCAGGCGCAGTGGCAACAGCACCAGCGTGGCCCAGCCCTTGCCGCGCACACCGCCAAAATCCACCGCCTCGAACGCAAAGCCGCGCGGCGGCACCAGACGCGCCTCCATGCCGCCGGGTGCGCCCAGCCAGTGCACGCGCCAGCCCTCGGCGCGCAGCGCCTCGGCCACCGCCAGGCCCGGGAAGATGTGCCCGCCCGTGCCACCGGCCATCACGAGTGCGCAGGGCTGTGTCATGCGCGACCTCCGTGCATCAGCGCTTTGTTTTCCCAGTCCACGCGCAGCACCAGCGCGATCGCCACCAGGTTCATCAAAATGGCCGATCCGCCGTAGCTCATGAACGGCAGCGTCAAGCCCTTGGTCGGCAGCGCCCCCAGGTTGACGCCGATGTTGATGAAGGCCTGAAAGCCGATCCACAGCCCCACGCCCTGCGCCGCCAGGCCGGCAAACACCTGGTCCAGCGCCACCGCCTGGCGGCCGATTTGCATGATGCGCCGCGTCAACCACATGAACAGCGCGATCAGCGTCAGCACGCCCGCAAAGCCAAACTCCTCGCCGATGACGGCAAGCAAAAAGTCGGTGTGCGCCTCGGGCAACCAGTGCAGCTTTTCGACGCTGGCGCCCAGCCCCACGCCCCACCACTCGCCGCGCCCGAGCGCGATCAGCGCATGGGTGAGCTGATAGCCCTTGCCCAGCGCGTGCTGCTCGCTCCACGGGTCGAGGTAGGCGAAGATGCGCTCGCGCCGCCACTCGTTGGTCAGCACCACCATCGCAAAGGCCGCCGCCACCACCAGCGCGATCAAAAAGAACATGCGCGCGTTGACCCCGCCCAGGAACAAAATGCCCATGGCGATGACGGCAATCACCATGAAGGCGCCCATGTCGGGCTCGGCCAGCAGCAGCACGCCCACCAGCCCGACCGCCAGCGCCATCGGCCAGACGGCGCGGAAAAACTTTTCCTTGACCTCCATGCGCCGCACCATGTAGCCCGCGGCATAGAGCAGCACGGCCAACTTGGCCAGTTCCGAGGGCTGGAAATTCATGATCCCCAGCGGAATCCAGCGCCGCGCCCCGTTGACCCCTTTGCCGATGAAGGGCACCAGCACGACCACCAGCAGCGCGATGGCGAGCAAAAACAGCGGGGTGGACCATGCCTGCCAGCGCTCCATGGGAACTTGAAAGGCGATCACCCCGGCAACGGCACCGATGACCAGCGCCAGCGCGTGCCGCAGCACGAAGTGGTAGGGGCTGTAGCTGGCAAAGCGCGGGTTGTCGGGCAGCGCGATCGAGGCCGAATACACCATCACCAGGCCCCACGCGAGCAGTGCGACCACCACCCACAGCAGTGGCTGGTCGATGCCGTTGGCCCGCACCGCCGGCGCACGCGGTCGCGCCCAGTCGCGCGGCATCAGGCGCACGGGCAGCTCGGCACCGGCGCCCTCGGCCAGCGCCGCGCGCTGCCCGGGCCACCACGAGCCAAGCGCGGCCAGCCGCTGGCGCCAGCGGGGGGTGCGCGGAGCTTGGGCGCTCATGCGGGGGTGCCCTCCTCGTGCTGCAGCGCGCGCACGGTGTCCACGAACACCTGCGCGCGGTGCGCATAGTCGCGAAACATGTCCAGGCTCGCGCACGCGGGCGAGAGCACGACGGCGTCCCCAGGCTGGGCCTGGCGCGCACACCAGCGCACCGCCGTGGGGAGGTCGGCAAAACGCTCGCACGGCACGCCGGTGCCGGCCAGCGCCGCCGCGATCGCGTCCGCATCGCGGCCGATGAGCGCCACCGCGCGCGCGTGCCGCGCCACCGGCCCGGCCAGCGGACCGAAGTCCTGCCCCTTGCCGTCGCCGCCCAGGATGACCACCAGCCGGCGCTGGGCGCCCAACCCCTCGATCGCGGCCAGCGTCGCGCCCACGTTGGTGCCCTTGCTGTCGTCGATGTACTCGACATCCGCGACGATGGCCACCGATTCCACCCGGTGCGGCTCGCCCCGGTAGTCCCGCAGCGCGTGCAGCAGGGGGGCCAGCGGGGCACCGGCGGCGGTGGCCAGCGCCAGTGCCGCCAGCGCGTTGGTGGCGTTGTGGCGGCCCTGGATGCGCAGCGCCTCGGCCGGCATCAGGCGTTGCAGGTGCAGCTCGGCCTCTGCGGCGCGCGCGCGGCGCCCGCCCGCGTCGTCGTCCGGCAGCGCGCGCACCAGCCAGGTGATGCCGTTGAGCGTCTCCAGTCCCCATTCGCCCGGCCGCGTCGGCAGCCCAGCGCCAAAGCTGGTCCAGGGCCGCACCGGCGCCACCCGGCTGCGCGCGCCGCGCCCCGACGGCTCGGTCGGCTCGGGCGGCCGCCAGGCGGCCACGGTGGGATCGTCGCGGTTGAGCACCATCAGCCCCTGGGTGCCAAAGATGCGCGCCTTGGCCGCCGCGTACGCGGCCATCGTCCCGTGCCAGTCGAGGTGGTCCTGGGTGACGTTGAGCACGGTGGCCGCGGTCGGCTCGAACCCTTCCACCCCGTCGAGCTGGAAGCTCGAGAGCTCCAGCACCCAGGCGCGCGGCAGGGCGTCGGCCGCCAGCCGTTCGGCCAGCGTGTCGAGCAGCGTCGGGCCGATATTGCCCGCCACCGCCACGTCCCAACCGGCAGCGCGCAGCACATGGCCGGTCAGGGCGGTGGTGGTGGTCTTGCCATTGGTCCCGGTGATGGCCAACACCGCCGGCTGGTAGCCACGCGTCTCGGCCAGCGCCCGCAGCGCGGCGGCAAACAAGCCCAACTCGCCCAGCACCGGCACGCCCACGGCCGCAGCCGCCTGCGCCACCCCCGCCCACTGCGCCGGCGCGATGCCGGGGCTGCGCGCCACCAGCGCCCACGGACCGCGCGCGAACAGCGCAGCATCCAACGCCACCCCGGCCCACAGCGTGCTGCCGGGCGCCGCCGCCTGCAGCGCGGCGGCCTGCGGCGGCGCAGCGCGCGTGTCGGCGACGGTGACGCGCGCCCCGGCCGCGTGCAACCAGCGCGCCATCGCCAAGCCCGAGGCGCCCAGGCCCAGCACCAGCGCCTCGCGCCCGCGCAGGGTCGGCAAGCAGTCGTGGGTCCAGCGCTCGGTGCTCATCGCAGTTTGAGGGTGGACAGGCCAATCAGGCACAACAGCATGGTGATGATCCAAAAGCGCACGACGACCTGCGTCTCGCGCCAACCGGATTTTTCGAAGTGGTGGTGCAGCGGCGCCATCTTGAGCAGCCGCCGCCCCTCGCCGTAGCGGCGTTTGGTGTATTTGAACCAGGTCACCTGCGCCATCACGGACAGCGCCTCGGCGACGAAGATGCCGCCCATGATCGCCAACACGATTTCCTGCCGCACGATGACGGCGATGGTGCCCAGCGCCCCACCGAGCGCCAGCGCGCCGACGTCGCCCATGAACACCTGCGCCGGGTAGGCGTTGAACCACAGGAACGCCAGCCCCGCGCCCGCCATGGCCGCGCAAAAAATCAGCAGCTCGCCGGTGCCCGGGATGTAGGGCAGCAGCAAATAGCGCGCAAACACCGCGTTGCCCGTGACATACGCAAAGATGCCCAGCGCCGACCCCACCATGACCACCGGCATGATGGCCAGCCCATCGAGGCCATCGGTCAGGTTGACCGCGTTGCTCGCGCCCACGATGACGAGGTAGGTCAGCAGCACGAAGCCGGCCACGCCCAGCGGGTAGCTGATCTCCTTGAAAAACGGCACCATCAAGCCCGCTTGCTGCGGCAAATCGATCGTGAAGCCCGAGGCGATCCACGCGGTAAACAGCGCCCACACGCGTGCGTTGGAGCCCTCGGAAATCGCAAACACCAGGTAAAACGCCGCGGCCAGCCCGATGAGGGACTGCCAGGCGTACTTCTCGCGCGAGCGCATGCCCTCGGGGTCCTTGCGCACCACCTTGCGCCAGTCGTCCACCCAGCCGATCGCCCCCATGGCCCACGTGACCGCCAGCACCACCCAGACGAAGCGGTTGGCCCACTCGAACCACAACAGCGTGGCCACCGTGATCGCAAACAAGATCAGCACCCCGCCCATGGTCGGTGTGCCGCTTTTGCTCAGGTGCGTCTGCACACCGTAGGCGCGCACCGGCTGGCCGATCTTGAGCGCGGTGAGCCGCTGGATGAACCACGGCCCCGCCGCGATGCCCACCAGCAGCGCGGTCATGGCCGCCATCACGGCGCGAAAGGTCAGGTATTGGAAGACGCGCAGAAACCCCAGCTCGGGCCAGACGCCCTGCAGCCACTGCGCCAGACTAGGCAGCATGCGTGGGTCCCTCCTCGTGTGTTGTGGCGCCGGCCAGGGCCTCGCAGGCGGCGACGACCCGCTCCATGCGCATGAAGCGCGAACCCTTGACCAGCAGACTGCCGCCGCCCGCACGCAGCGCGCCCGGCAGCGCCGCCAGCAACGCGTCCACGGTGTCGAAATGCCGCACCCGCGCCGCCGGCGCCGCCAGCGCGGCCGCGGCGCGCCCCATCCAATCGCCCGCCAGCCAGAGGCGGTCGATGCCGCGCGCCAGTGCGTGCCGCAGCACCTCGTCGTGAAACGCCAGCGCCTGCGCGCCGACCTCGCCCATATCGCCCAGCACCAGCCAGCGCGGCGCGGGCAGCTCGGCCAGCATGTCGATGGCGGCGCGCACCGAGTCGGGGTTGGCGTTGTAGCTGTCGTCCACCACGGTCCACAGCGCCCCGTCGAGCCGCAGTGCCTGGGTGCGGCAGCGCCCGGGCACCGGCTCGAACGCGGTCAAGCCGGCGGCGATCGCGTCGCGAGGCACGCCCGCGGCCAGGGCGCAGGCGGTGGCGGCAAGCGCGTTGCGCACGTGGTGGCGCCCGGCGATGCGCAGCCGGGTCTCGAAGGGACCGTGCGGCGTGGTCACGCGCAGCGCCCAGGCACCGGCGTCCCATGCGGCCGTGCCCTGCACGTCGGCCCCGGCGCCGCCAAAGGTCAGCGTGGCGCGCGCGCCCGCCAGATCACGCCACAGCGGGGTAAACGCGTCGTCCGCCGGGAACACGGCCACGCCGTGCGCGGGCAGTGCGCTCAGCACGGCGCCGTTTTCGCGCGCCACCGCCTCGACGCTGGCCATGAACTCCTGGTGCTCGCGCTGGGCGTTGTTGACCAGGGCCACCGTGGGCTGCGCGATCGCCGCCAGTTGCGCGATCTCGCCCGGGTGGTTCATGCCGAGTTCGACCACGGCCAGGCGGTGCGTCGGGCGCAGGCGCAGCACCGTCAGCGGCACGCCGATGTCGTTGTTGAGGTTGCCTTGGGTGGCCAGCGCGGCGGCACCCGCGGCGGCGCGCAGGATGGCCGCCGTCATCTGCGTCACGGTGGTTTTGCCGTTGCTGCCGGTGACCGCGATGAGCGTGCCCGGCCAGCGCGCGCGCCAGGCCGCGGCCAGCGCGCCCAAGGCGGCGCGGCTGTCGGGCACTTCCACACCGCACAGGCCGGCCGCCGCCAGATCGCGCTCGGCCACGGCCCCCACCGCCCCCTGCGCCGCGGCCTGGGGCAAAAAGGCGTGGGCGTCAAAACGCTCGCCGCGCAGCGCAACGAACAGGTCGCCCGGCTGCAGGGTGCGCGTGTCGGTGTGCACGCGCCGTGGCGCCAGCGTGTGCGGGTCGCCCACGGTGCGCGCGTGCGGCAGTGCCGCCAGCAGCGCGCCCAACCCGTGCATCGGGGTGTCATCCGGCAGCGCGGACACGGTGTTCATGCGGTCTCCCCGCTGCGCCGGCGCAGGGCCGCGCGCGCCTGTTCGAGATCGGAAAACGGCCGGCGCACGCCCGCGATCTCCTGATAGTCTTCGTGGCCCTTGCCGGCCAACAGCACGATGTCGCACGCCTGCGCGGCGGCAATGGCGCGCGCGATGGCCTGCGCGCGGTCCGGCTCCACCCACGCGGCGGCCGGGTCGCGCAAACCGGCTTGCATCTGCGCCAGGATGTGCCGCGGGTCCTCGCTGCGCGGGTTGTCGCTGGTCAGCACCACGCGGTCGGCCCCCTGCTCGGCAGCGGCGGCCATGAGCGGGCGCTTGCCGGGGTCGCGGTCGCCGCCGCAACCCAGCACGCACCACAGCCGCCCGCCGCGCCGCGCGGCCAGCGGACGCAGGGCTTGCAGCGCTTGTGCGACGGCATCCGGGGTATGGGCATAGTCCACCAGCACCAACGGCAAGCCGTCGGCCGGGCCATCGGCCGCCGTCCAGGCCGCCTGCATGCGGCCAGGCACGGGCGTCAACCCTTGGCACGCGTGCGCCACCGCCGACCACGACAGGCCGCGGCTGCGCAGCACGGCCATCACCGCCAGCAGATTGGCCAGGTTGTAGTCGCCCACGACCGGCAGCTCGAAGGTCGTGTGGACCGCCCCTTCGGCCACCGTGAAGCGTGCCCCATGCGGCAGCCACTCGCGCGCCTGCAGGCGCAGGCGGGCGTGCGGTGGCGCCGGGGTGGTGGCATAGGTCCAGAGGTCGAGGCCACCGTCGGCCGGACGCGCGGCCAGCGCCGCCGCCAATGCCTGCCCGTGGGGCCCATCGACGCCAACCACTGCGGTGCGCAGGCCGGGCCAGTCGAACAGGCGGCGCTTGGCGGCCCAGTAGGCCTCCATGGTGCCGTGGTAGTCCAGGTGGTCCTGCGTCAGGTTGGTGAAGATCGCGGTGTGGACCCGCGCACCGTCCAGGCGGCCCTCTTCGATGCCGATCGAGGACGCCTCCAGCACCACGGCGCGCGCGCCCTCGTCGGCCAAGCGGCGCAGCGCACGCTGCAGCGTGATGGGATCGGGCGTGGTCAGGCCGGTGGACACGAGCGCCGCCCCGGGGCGGCCGATGCCAAGCGTGCCGATCAGGCCCGCGGGCACCCCTGCGGCCTGCAGCCCCTGGGCGGTCCACCAGGCGGTCGAGGTCTTGCCGTTGGTGCCGGTCACGGCGATCAGATCCAGCGCTTGGCTGGGCGCGCCCCAGAACGCGCTGGCCAGCGGCCCCGCCGCGGCCCGCAAGCCCGGGTAGGCCATCACGCGCACCGGCTCCATGGCGGCGTCGGCCCAGGTCGATGCCGGGTGCGCCGCCAACCAAGCCTCGAGACCTTCGGCCTCGACCACGGCGGCCACCGCCCCGGCCCCCAACGCCGCCCCCACGAAGCGGCGCGCATCCACTGCCGCGCCCGGCCAGGCCACGAAGGCGTCGCCCGTGCGCACCTGGCGGCTGTCGGCACACAAACCGGTGGCGCCGCGCGCCCGCAGCCACACCAGCAGGTCTTCCAGCCGATCGACGCTGGGCACCCTCATACCGGCTCCTCCGGGATCGCGTCGGCGACGATTTGCGGCTGCACCCGCATGTCCGGCTGCACCCCCAGCAGGCGCAGCGTCTGCTGCGCCACGTCGGAAAACACCGGCGCGGCCACCGCGCCGCCGTAGATCACGCCGTTGCTGGGCTCGTCCACCATCACCGCGATGACCACGCGCGGCTGGTCCACCGGCGCCAGCCCAACGAAAAAACTGCGGTACTTGGCGGCGTAACCGCGGCCCTCCTGCTTGCGCGCGGTGCCGGTCTTGCCGCCGACCGAGTAGCCCACGGTTTGCGCCAGCTGCGCGGTGCCGCCCGGTCCGGCCGCCAGTTGCAGCATGTGCCGCACGGCGCGCGCGTGGCGCTCGCTGAACACCCGCACACCAGCGGCGGGTTGGTCGACGCGCAGCAGCGTCACCGGGATGCGCTCGCCGTCGCGCGCAAAGACGGTATAGGCCTGCGCCAGCTGCAGCAGCGACACCGACAGACCGTAGCCGTAGCTCATGGTCGCCTGCTCGATCGGGCGCCAGGTTTTGTAGGCCCGCAGCCGCCCGCTGGTGGCGCCGGGGAAGGGCACATCCGGCTTGTGGCCAAAGCCCGCGCGCGTGTAGGTCTCCCACATGTCGCGCGGCTGCATCTGCATGGCCATCTTGACGGTGCCGACGTTGCTCGACTTCTGGATCACCTCGTTGACGGTCAGCACGCCATAGGGGTGCACGTCCGAGATGGTGAAGCCCCCCATCTGCAGGCGCCCGGGGGCGGTCTGGATCGGTGTCTCGGGCGTCACCAGGCCCTTGTCCAGCGCCAGCGCGGCGATGAAGGGCTTCATGGTCGAACCCGGCTCGAAGCTGTCGGTCAGCGCGCGGTTGCGCAGCTGCTCGCCGGTCAGGCTGCGGCGATCGTTGGGGTCGTAGCTGGGGTAGTTGGCCAGCGCCAACACTTCGCCGGTGTGCGCATCCAGCACCACCGCGCTGCCACCGCGCGCGCGGTGCTGCTGCACCGCCTCTTTCAGGCGCTGGTAGGCAAAAAATTGGATTTTGCCGTCGATGGACAGCTGCAAGTCCTGGCCATCGACCGGCGGCACGATGTCGCGCACGTCCTCGACGATGCGGCCCAAGCGGTCTTTGATGACGCGGCGCGAGCCCGGCCGGCCGCTGAGTGCGCGCTCGAACGCGAGCTCGACACCCTCCTGTCCGCGGTCCTCGACATTGGTAAAGCCCACCACGTGGGCCACCGCCTCGCCCTGGGGGTACTGGCGTTTGTATTCCTTGCGCAGGTACAGGCCCTTGATGCCCAGCGCCTGCACCTGGCGCGCCACCGGCTCGTCCACCTGGCGCTTGATCCACACGAAGTTGCGCTCGCCCACGTCCAGGCGGCGCTGCAGCTCGGCCAGCGGCAGGCCCAGCAGCCGGGCGGCCTCGCGCAGCCGGGGGTCGTGGCGGTCCACGTCCTCGGGGTCGGCCCAAACGCTTTGCGCCACCACGCTGGTGGCCAGGATCATGCCGTTGCGGTCCAGGATGCGGCCGCGGCTGGCGGGCAGCTCGAGGGTGCGCGCGTAGCGCACCTCGCCCTGGCGCTGGAAGAAATCGTTGCCGATCACCTGCACGTAGGCCGCACGCGCGGCCAGACCGACAAAGGCCAGCGCCAGCATGGCGACGATGAAGCGGCTGCGCCACACCGGGGTGGCGCTGGTCAGCAGCGGACTGCTGCCGTAGGGGATGCTGCGCACCGGCACCGGGGGCGCTGCGGGCTTGCGGCTCATGGCCGGCCTCCCGCGCCGACGTCGGTCGGCGACAGCGCCACGTACTCGGTGATGGCCGGGTGCGCGGCGCGCATCTGCAGCTGGCGTTGCGCGATGTGCTGCACGCGCCAAGGCGCAGCCAGGGCGCGCTGCTCGGCCACCAGCCGCTCGTGCTCGGCGGCCAGCCGGGTGGCCTGGGCGCGCGCGCGCTCGTTGGCGACGTACAGGCGCCGCGACTCGTAGCGCACGGTGACCAGGGCAAAGGCGCTTGCCAACAACGCCAGCAGCAACACCAGGTTGAGCCGCGTCATGCCGACCTCCGGTGCGTGGCCGCGGGCGCCAGTGCCGCTGTGCGGGGGGCGGCGGTGCGCGTGGCGGCGCGCATGACGGCGCTGCGCGCGCGCGGGTTGGCCGCCACCTCGTCCGCGCTGGGCATGGTGCGCGACAGCTGCGCCAGCAGCGCCGGCGGAGGCTCGACCATGGGCGCGCGGCGGTCGGCGACCGGGCGCGCGTACCCCACCATGAACCGCTTGACCATGCGGTCTTCGAGCGAGTGAAAGCTGATCACCACCAGCCGGCCGCCCGGACGCAACACGTCCAGCGCGGCGTTCAGCGCTTGTTGCAGCTCCTCAAGCTCGGCGTTGATGTAAATCCGAATAGCCTGAAATGTGCGCGTTGCAGGGTCCTTGCCCGGCTCGCGGGTTTTGACCGCGCCAGCCACGATTTCGGCCAGCTCGGCGGTGGTTCGAACAGGCCCCCGTTCCTGTCGGCGACGATCAATCGCCTTTGCAATCGATGCAGCAAACCGCTCTTCGCCGTAGTCACGAATCACCTCCGTCATTTCGGCCACCGTGGCCGTGGCGAGCCAGTCGGCCGCGCTCGGGCCGCGCGTGGGGTCCATGCGCATGTCGAGCGGGCCATCGTGGCGAAAGGAAAAGCCGCGCGCCGGATCGTCCAGCTGCGGCGAGCTGACCCCCAGGTCCAGCAGCAGCCCGTCGGCGCTGGCGGGCGGCAGCGCGGCCAGCGCCGCAAAGCCCTCGTGGCGCACCGTCACGCGCGCATCCTGTGCGGCCAGCGCGCGCGCCACCGCAACGGCCTCGGGGTCCTTGTCGAAGACGGTGAGCCGCCCACGCGGCGACAGGCGCGCCAGGATCGCGCGGCTGTGGCCGCCGCGCCCAAACGTGGCATCGATGTAGTGACCGTCCGGTTGGATCTGAAGGGCTTCGACCGCTTCGTTCAACAGGACGGTGCGATGGCTGTGGGTCCGTTGCACCGTCCGGTCCTCAGAAAGAAAAATCCTGGAAGACCGCAGGCATCTCGCCCTGCATCGCCTCGGCCTCCTGGGCCGCGTAGGTCGCCGCGTCCCAGAGCTCGAAGTGGTTGCCCATGCCCAGCAGCATCGCCTCCTTGGTGATGCCGGCGGCGGCGCGCAGCTCGGGGGCGATGAGCACGCGCCCCTGAGCGTCCATCTCCACGTCTTGCGCGTTGCCCAGAAAAATGCGCTTCCACCACTGGGCGGACATGGGCAACTGGGCGATGCGCTGCCGAAACGCCTCCCACTCCGGGCGCGGGAAGATCATCAGGCAGCCGTGCGGGTGTTTGGTGATGGTGAGCTGCCCGCCCGCCGTCGCGCTCAGCACGTCACGATGCCGGGTCGGCACCGAGAGCCGGCCTTTGGCATCGAGACTGAGGGAGGAGGCGCCTTGGAACACGGGTCAGGTCCGGACAGCGAAAACCACTTTTCACCACTTTTTTGCACTAGCTCCCACTTTAGCACCAAAACCGCTCGCCCCACAAGCGGACTGGCCCGTTTTTTCGTGTGAAATCAAAGAGTTAAGGCCGATTTGCAACGCAAATCGGCCTACAAAAATCACGAAAAATCAAGTGCTTGAAAAGCACCGTAAAAGCGGTGCTTGAAGTGTGCGGCGCGCCCCGGCGCCGCCCACCCGGGCGCTTACAGGATGTAGCGCGACAGGTCCTCGTTGTGCGCCAGTTCGCCCAGCCGCGCGTCCACGTAGGCGGCATCGACCGTCACGGTCTGACCGCTGAGCCGCGCCGCGTCGAAGCTGACCTCGTCGAGCAAGCGCTCCATCACCGTGGCCAGGCGGCGCGCGCCGATGTTTTCGGTGCGCTCGTTGACCTCCCAGGCCATGGCGGCGATGCGGCGAATGCCGTCGTCGGTGAACACCAACGTCACCCCCTCGGTGGCCAGCAGCGCCTGGTACTGGCGCACCAGACTGGCGTGGGTCTGGGTCAGGATGGCCTCGAAGTCCTGCACCGACAGCGGCTGCAGCTCCACCCGGATCGGGAAGCGCCCCTGAAGCTCCGGGATCAGGTCGCTGGGTTTGCTTAGGTGAAACGCCCCGCTGGCGATGAAGAGAATGTGGTCGGTCTTGACCGGGCCGTACTTGGTGGAGACGGTGGTGCCCTCCACCAGCGGCAGCAAATCGCGCTGCACCCCCTGGCGCGAGACGTCGGCCCCCACGACCTCGCTGCGCGTGGCCACCTTGTCGATCTCGTCGATGAAGACAATGCCGTTTTGCTCCAGGTTGTGGATCGCCTCGGCGCGGATTTCCTCCTCGTTGACGAGCTTGGCCGCCTCCTCCTCGATCAGCAGGCGGCGCGCCTCGGCAATGCGCAGCTTGCGCAGTTTGCGCCGCCCCAGGTTGAGCTGCCCGAACAGCCCTTTGAGCTGCTCGGCCATCTCCTCCATGCCCGCCGGGGTCATGACCTCCAGCTGCGGCTGCGGCGCGGCCAGTTCGATCTCGATGTCCTTGTCGTCGAGCTGCCCCTCGCGCAGCTTTTTGCGAAACACCTGGCGCGCGTGCCCGTCGCGCTCGACATCGCCGTCGCGTGGCGGCGGCAGCAAGGCGTCGAGGATGCGGTCCTCCGCCACGTCCTCGGCGCGCGTGCGCACGCGCGCCATGGCCGCCTCGCGCGTTTGTTTGACGGCGATGTCGGCCAGGTCGCGGATGATGCTGTCCACGTCTTTGCCGACGTAGCCGACCTCGGTGAACTTGGTCGCCTCGACCTTGATGAAGGGCGCATTGGCCAGCCGGGCCAGCCGGCGCGCGATCTCGGTCTTGCCCACGCCCGTGGGGCCGATCATCAGGATGTTCTTGGGTGTGATCTCGGGGCGCAAGCGGGCATCGACCTGCTGGCGGCGCCAGCGGTTGCGCAACGCAATGGCCACGGCGCGCTTGGCCGCCTGTTGGCCGATGATGTGGGCGTCGAGTTCGGAGACGATCTCCTGCGGGGTCATGGCCGCGCTCATGCGAGCACCTCCACGGTGTGGTGCTGGTTGGTGTAGATGCACAAATCGCCGGCGATGCGCAGCGCCTCGCGCACCACGGCCTCGGCCGGCAGCGCGGTGTGCTCGAGCAAGGCGCGCGCGGCGGCCTGCGCGTAGGCGCCGCCCGAGCCGATCGCCACGATGCCATGCTCGGGCTCCAACACGTCGCCGTTGCCGGTGATGATGAGGCTGGCGCTGCGGTCGGCCACGGCCAGCATGGCCTCGAGCCGGCGCAGCACCCGGTCGGTGCGCCAGTCCTTGGTCAACTCCACCGCGGCGCGCATCAGGTGGCCCTGGTGCTTTTCCAGCTTGGCCTCGAAACGCTCGAACAGCGTGAAGGCATCCGCCGTGGCACCGGCAAAACCGGCCAGCACCTGGTCGCGGTGCAGCTTGCGGATTTTGCGCGCGCTGGCCTTGACCACGATGTGGCCCAGGGTGACCTGGCCGTCACCGCCCATGGCCACCTGCACGCGTGCCGGGTCGGCGGGGTCGGCGCGGCGCACGCAAACGATGGTGGTGCCGTGAAAGACGGCACCGGCAGCAGATTCTCGTTCCATGCTCAGTATTGTCGCAGCCGCAGGGTCGCCGCGTCGTCGATGCCGACGACGTGAAACACGGTCGCCAGCAGCGGCCCCACGCCGTCGAGCTCGACCCGCACGCCGCGCCCGCGCGCACCCAGCAGCCACTGCAGCAGCGCACCGGCGGCGGCAAAGTCCACGCGCTGCAGCCGCCGCACATCGACGACGAGCGGCGCGGCACCCGCCCCCTCCGCGCCGGTGCGGGCGGTGCCACCGTCAGGCGCGGGCCCGGCGGCGGCCAGGGCCGCCTCCAGCGCTTCGAGCGCCTGCGCCGGCTCACCCAGCAGCGCGCCCTCCAGCCGCACGGCTGGCGCCGCCGCCGGCGTGGTCGACGCCGCCCAGTCCGCCAGCAGGGTCGAGACGGCCGGAAAATCCGACTCACCCGCCGCCACGGCGGTGGCGGCCGCAGGCCAGGCCGCAAAGGCATCCACCGCGTCCCCGTCTGCGTCACCGTCTGCGCCCCCCCCGGCGCGCGCTGTATCCTGCGTGGGATGGTCCTCGGGCCCGGGGTCGGGCGCAGCGCCGGGCGCCGGCAGCACCTCGGCGGTTTCGACGCACGCCAGCGGAGCGCGCCAATCAGGAGGCGGATCGCCGTAGGTGACGCAGTAGTCCAGCGCCACCAGGTCGAATTCATCGCGCCGCCCCATCAGGTGCAACACCGCCAGCCGCAGGCGCCACCACACGCGGGGGTTTTCCGCGCGACCCGAGGGCGTGCTGGCCTTGAGGCGCCGCCGCAACACGGCTGCGGCGCGCCAGCGCAGCGTGCGCGGCTGCTGCGCCCAGCCCTCGCACAGGGCGGCCAACCACTCGGCCGCTGCCGCATCGGCCGCTTGCAGGTCCGACCAGTCCAGCCACACCGCCGCCTCGGGCGGCTCGGCCAGCGCCGCCAGCGCCGCCACTGCCGCCGTGTCCAAACGCGCCGGGCAACGCCACACACGCCACGCGGGTGCGGGCTCGAGTGGCGCCGGGGCCGGCGGCGGCAACACCACCGGCCAGCGCGGCACGGGCAGCCGAAACCGATCGGCCCATTCCGCCCCCCAGTCCTCGAACGCCTCCACGTCCCCGGCGGCCCACAACAAGTCCAACAGCACCTGGCCCGCCCAGTGCGCCAGCGGCGTGCGCCCCTCCTGGGCCAGCAGCGCCTCCAACGCCTGGTGCGCTGCCTCCAGCCGGCCATTGGCAAACGACACGGCGGCCTCGGTCAACACGGGGTGGCCCAGCAGCGCCTCGCGCTCGGCCGCCAGCGCACCCGACTCGACGCCGACGACGTCGATGCTCATGCCAAAGCCGGGCGCTGGCGCTTGCAGGTGGCCGCTGACAATGGGGCCGGCACGCTCGGGCACGGGCGCGCCGATGCGCAGCCCTTGCGCCGGTGCCGCGCGCGGCACCCAGTGCTGCGCCATCTGTGCCTCGATGCGCGCGATTTGCTCGATGGTGCGTGCCTGATCCTGGCCGGGGCGCCGCCAACCGCTGCGGCCCGCGGCCCAGCCCCCTGCGCTGATGCGCGAATCGGGTGCGGTGGCCGTGCCCGCCTGTCCCGCGCGCATGAGCGCGCGCAGCTCGTTGAGCTCCTGGTGGCGCACACGGTCGTTGCGGCGCTTGCGCTGGATCGCCGCCTTGAGCGCACGCCGTTCCTCGTCCAGGCCGCTGACCCGATCCTCACCGGGCGCGCGCGCGTGCAGGCGGCGCCAGACGCGCTCCCACCAGCCGCTGGGTGTGGGGGCGTCGGGGCGCGTGTTCATGGTCCGCAGCCGTGCCGGCGCGACAAGGGCGGTCAACCCGCCGGCCGCTTAGTCGCCAAACAATTTTTGCTTGAGCTCGCGGCGCTGCTGCGCCTCGATGGACAGGCTGGCGGTGGGTCGCGCCAGCAGGCGCCCGACGCCGATGGGCTCGCCGGTTTCCTCACAGTAGCCGTACTCGCCGCTGTCGATGCGTGCCAGCGACTGCTCGATCTTCTTGAGCAGCTTGCGCTCGCGGTCGCGCGTGCGCAGCTCCAGCGCGTGCTCCTCCTCGATCGTGGCACGATCGGCCGGATCGGGCACGACCACCGTGTCCTCGCGCAAATGTTCGGTGGTCTCACCCGCGTTGGCCAGGATGTCCTGCTTGAGCGCCAGCAGCTTGCGGCGGAAGTAGGCCAGCTGCACCTCGTTCATGTACTCCTCGTCGGGCATGGCGAGGATGTCGGCGTCGGTGAGCTGCTCCAGCGGCAGCTTTTTCCAGTTGTCGGCGCGGGCCGGGTCTTTGCGCAGCGCAGCGGCAGCGGGCGTGGCGATCGTGGTCATGACGGGTTCGGGTGAATAGCTGGCCTTGGCCGCGCGCGGATCGTGGGTGGGCGCGACGGCCTCGGTGGTCTGCGCGTGCATGGCCGCCTTCTCGGCGCGGCGCGCGGCCGCCACCGAAGGCTTGCGCGGCGCGCGCGCCTTCGCGTCGGCCGTCCCACCGGTGGACGGCGGGGCGGAACCGGCATCGGGGGCAGGGTCCCCACTCGACGTCGGACGGTTCTTCACGGCGCATCTCCTCTGTCGGTTCGGGTGTTGCCGCGCGGTGGCGGCCGCCGGGCGGCCTCCCTGCCGCCGGGCACACACCCGTTCGAATGGGCGCCGATTGTAAGCGCAGTCCGTGGTGCACCTGCGGTGCCGGTGTGGCGATGCGGCCACAGCCGGTCAAACCAGGGATTGCTCGAGCCCCTGCACCAGAATGTCGCGCGGCAAGTCGATGCCGATGAACACCATCTTGCTTTCGCGCTTTTCACCCGGTTTCCACACCGGCCCCAAGTCGCTGCCCATGAGCTGGTGCACCCCCTGAAAGATCACCTTGCGGTCGGTGCCCTGCATGTGCAACACGCCCTTGTAGCGCAGCAGCTTGGGCCCCCAGACCTGCACCACGGCACCCAGGAAGTCCTCCAGCTTGTGCGGATCGAACGGCCGCTCGCTGCGCCAGACGAAGCTCTGCACGTCATCGTCGTGGTGGTGGTGCCGGCCATGGCCGTGCCCGTGCCCGTGCCCATGGTCGTGGTCATGGTCGTGCGCGCAGTGACCGTGGTCGTGGTCGCAGTGGCTGTGGTCGTGGTGATCGTGAGCGTCCGTTTTCAGGAAGTCCGGATCGATGTCGAGCTTGGCGTTGAGGTTGAACCCCCGCAGATCGAGCACCTTGGCCAGGGGGACTTGGCCGAAGTGCACGGTCTCGATCGGTGCGCGCGGGTTCATGTGCTTGAGGCGCTCGATCAACGCGGCGAGCGCGTCGGCGGACACCAAATCGGCCTTGCTGATGAAAATCTGGTCGGCAAAGCCCACTTGGCGCCGTGCCTCCTGCCGCTCATCGAGCTGCTGCTGGGCGTGCTTGGCATCCACCAGCGTGACGATGGCGTCGAGCAAATAGGTCTCGGCCACCTCGTCGTCCATGAAGAAGGTCTGCGCCACCGGCCCCGGGTCGGCCAGTCCGGTGGTTTCGATGATCACGCGGTCGAACGCCAGCAGCCCCTTGCACCGCTTGGCCGCCAGCAGCGACAGCGTGCTGCGCAAATCCTCGCGGATGGTGCAGCACACGCAGCCGTTGCTCATCTGGATGATCTGCTCCTCGGTGTCGGCCACTAGGATGTCGTTGTCGATGTTTTCGGCGCCAAACTCGTTTTCGATGACCGCGATGCGCTGCCCGTGCGCTTCGGTCAGGACGCGCTTGAGCAGCGTGGTCTTGCCAGCGCCCAAAAAGCCGGTGAGGATGGTTGCAGGGATGAGTGCCATGGCACCGAGTGTAGGCGAGCTGTCAAGCCCCTGGCGGGGCGCCTGGGCCGGCGCCCGCGCGGCGGACCGGCTCGTGGGTGCGGCTCGTGGGTGCGGGTCGTAGCCGTGGGCGCCGTCGGGCCATCAAGCACGGCGCCAGAGCACCAAGCCCTTGAGGTATTCGCCCTCCGGAAAGGCCAGCCCCGTCGGGTGGTCGGGCGCGCCGCCGTGGCGCGCCAGGATGACCGCGTCCACGCCGGCCTCGTGCGCGGCGCTGGCGACGATTTTTTGGAACAGCTCCACGCCGACCGCGCCGGAACACGAATAGGTGAACAACACCCCACCGGGCTGCAGCAGCTTGAAGCCCAGGCGATTGACGTCCTTGTAGGCGCGCGCGGCGCGCTCCACGTGCGCGGCCGAGGGCGCGAGCTTCGGTGGATCGAGCACGATGGCGTCGAAGCGCCGCCCCTCGGCCAACAAGGCGCGCAGGCTGGCGTTGACATCCGCATCCCAAAAGGTGCAGCGCGCTGCATCGAAACCGTTGAGCGCGACGTTGCGCTGCGCACGCTGCAGCGCCGGCCCGGAGGAATCGATCGATGTCACATGCCGCGCACCGCCGGCGAGCGCCGCCACCGTGAAGCCGCCGGTGTAGCTGTAACAGTTGAGCACCTCGCCCAAGCCAAAGCGGCGCGTGAGCTCGGCGCAGGCGCGCCGGCTGTCGCGCTGGTCCAGGTAGTAGCCGGTTTTGTGGCCTTCGGCCACGTCCAGACTCAGCCGCCAGCCGTTTTCGTGGATGGTGCATTCGGTGGGGCCGTCGCCGCGCAACCAGCCGGTGGCCGGCGGCAGCCCTTCGAGCGCGCGCACGCTGGCGTCGGAGCGCTCGTACAGCCGCCGCAGCCCCGTGACGCGCAGCAGCGCATCGGCAATCGTGGCCTTGTGGCGTTCGGCGCCGCTGCTGCCAAACTGCGCCACCAGCGTTTGGCCGTAACGGTCCACCACCAGCCCGGGCAGGCCGTCGGATTCGCCGTGCACCAGCCGCACGCCGTCGCTGTCGATGGCCAGCCGCTCGCGCAGCGCCACCGCCGCGCGCAGCCGCCGCTCGAAGAAGGCCGCGTCGATGCGCTCGGCCTCGTCGAAACTCCAGATGCGCACGCGGATGCGCGAGCTGGGCGCATACGCGCCCCAGGCCAAAAAGCGCCCCTCGGCGCTTTCCACGCGCACCGTCTCGCCGGCATCGGCCCGGCCGCGTTCGATGGCGCCGTCAAACACCCAGGGGTGGCGGCGCAGCAGCGAACGCTCCTTGCCCGCCTTGAGTCGTATCGTCTTCATGGGGGTGGATTGTCCCACCCCCCGCGCCCGCAGGGCCGTCGGGACTCAAGGCCGCAGGTACACGTAGCCTTCGCGCGCCTGCAGCTTGGCGACTTCGGCCACCCCCGAGGGCACGATCTTGGCCTCGGGCACCAGCTTGCTGGCGTCGATCTTGCGCGCCACCAGGGTGTTGTTGCAGACACGGAACTCGACCCCTTTGTTGGCCAGGTCCGCCACCGCGCCGGCAAACGGTTGATCCTGCTGGTTGGTGGCGCCTTCGAGCAAAAAGTCGATCCCCAGGCCGTGCGTGACCACCACGATTTTGGCGGTGGGGTCGGCATTGAGGTGGTTGCGGATGTTGCCGATGGCGCGCGAGGCCTGCGGGATGCCTTCGCTGAGGTGGTAGACGACCTTGATCGGCTCGGCCGCCTGCGCCACCGCGGCAAAGGTCAACGCGGCCAACCACAGCATGAGGGAACGCCAAAGGGTTTTCATGGTGCGCAACTCCTGTATCAGACCCGCCGGCGGGAGGTCGAAGCAAACCGGCATCCGGTCCGCCATTGTGGTACCACGCGGGGCCGTCTACACCGGGGGGTTACCCGAATCCCGCACCGGCAACGGGGTTGGTGCCGGCGGCGAGGGGTCGGGTCGGGCATCGGACCGCTCCCCCGCGCGGCGGTGCGCCCGCGGGTGGGCCTGCTCATAGACCCGGCTCAGGTGCTGAAAATCCAGCCGGGTGTAGACCTGGGTGCTGGCGATGCTGGCGTGACCCAGCAACTCCTGCACGCCGCGCAGGTCGCCACTGGACTGCAGCACGTGGCTGGCAAAGCTGTGCCGCAGCATGTGCGGATGCACGTGCACCGGCACCCCGGCAGCCGCGGCCCAGTGCGCCAGCCGCCGCCGCGCCACCTGGGGTGTGAGCCGCTGCCCGCGCGCCCCCACGAACAGCGCGGGCGCCTGCGGCGTGCGCAGCAGCAGCGGGCGCACGCGCAGCCAGTCGGCCAGGGCCGCCAGCGCCGGGGCGCCCACGGGCACCAGCCGCCATTTGCCGCCTTTGCCCAGCACATGGGCCTCGCCGGCGGCCGTATCGATCCAGCCGCGCGCCGTGGGGCTGGGCTGCACGTCCAGGCCCAGCAGCTCGCCGATGCGCAAGCCACCACCATAGAGCAGCTCCACCAGCGCGCGGTCGCGCACCCATTGGGCCTGGGCGTGGGGCGCCTCGCCGTCGGGGCGGGCCGGCCCGTCGGCGAGGCGCAGCGCCTCCTCCACCGGCAGCGCCTTGGGCAGTGGCTTACCGGCCTTGGGCGCACGCACCCCGTGCACGGGGTGCTGGTCGATGCGGCCGCAACGCCCCAGCCAGGCGTAAAAGCCACGCCAGGCCGACAGCGCCAAGGCAATGCCGCGCGGCTGCCGGCCGGCAGCGTGCAGCTGCGCCACCCAGCGGCGCACATCGGCTGGGCGCACGGCGGTCAGGGCCAGGCCCTGCGCCTGCGCACGGCGCCACAAGTCCTGCAGGTGTTCGGCGTAGAGGGCCTGGGTGCGCGCGGCCAGCCGCCGCTCGACCCGGATGTGCGCCAGGTAGCCGGCGATCAGCGCGGCATCGTCGTCGGCCGTCTCGGCCATGGCTTACCCCTGACGCGGCAGCAGGCGGCTCAGCGCTGCGCCGGCCTGCTCGCCGATGCGGGCCAAAAAATCGGTCCCCGCGCTGGCCTGAAACCGCCGCGCATCGGGCGAGGCAAGCACCAGCAGGCCAAACGCGTCCGCCTCGGGCACAGCGCGCAGCGGCAGCAGGGCCAGCGACGCCACGGCCTGCGGCTCGGGCAACCATTGCACCGCCTCCAGCCCGGGGTTGGCGCCGCAGTACGGCTGGCGCAGCGAGGCGGCAAAGGCGCGCGCGTCCTCACTGGCGCCCTGCGCCCAAGGGGCATCGGCCCACGATGGGTCCGCCCCCCAGAGCTTGAGCGCCACCTGTGGCACGTCAAAGCTGCGCGCCAGCCCGTCGGTAACCGCCTCCGGCAAGGCCCCCGGGTCCTCCGTGGCCAGCAGCGCACAGGTCCAGCGCTGCAGCCGCTCCAGCAAGGCCGCGTTGTCCTGGCCGTGGCGAATCATGTCGGCGGTGCGCAACTCGAGCTGGCGCAAGCGCTCGCGCAGCAGCTCGACTTGGCGCTCCAGCAGGCTGACGGCGCGGCCCGCGTGCGGACTGGTCAGCTGCACGGACGCCAGCAACTCCGCATGGCGCTCGAAGAAGTCCGGCGTGTTGACCAGAAATTGGGCAATGTCGTCCTCGGTGATGGGCTGCAGCGGGGTGGTCGGGCTCAAGGGGGGTTCTCCTGCACAGGGCGGCGGGTGGGTTGGGCCGCCGTGCGGCGATTGTCGCGCAGGACGCCGGCGCCGCGCACGGGTTACGGCAGCTCGGGCACGTCCACCACACCGCTGAACACGGGTTCGGCCGGGCCGGTCATGCGCACGGGCGCCGCCAAGCCCTGGTGGCGCGGCCACTCGATGGTCAAGCGTCCACCGGGCAGGTCCACGTCCACGCGTTCGTCGAACCAGCCCAGCCGTATGCCGGCCACGACCGCCGCGCACGCCCCGGTGCCGCAGGCCAGCGTCTCGCCCGCCCCGCGCTCGTACACGCGCAACCGGGCCCGCTCACGCCCCACCACCTGCAAAAAACCGGCGTTGACACGCCGCGGGAAGCGCGGGTGCGATTCGATCAGCGGCCCCCACGCCGCCACCGGCGCGGTCTGAACATCGTCAACCCGCAGCACCGCGTGCGGGTTGCCCATCGAGAGCACGGCCAGCGCCACCACCGGCTCGCCCGGCGCCGGCAGCGCCAGCGGCCAACGCTGCCAGTCGCCTTCGGGCTGCGGCGCAAGCCCCTGCGCGTCGAAGGGCACACGATCGGGTTCGAACACGGGCGCGCCCATGTCCACCGTGACGCGGCCGTCGCCTTGCAGCGCCAGCGTCAGCACGCCGGCGCGGGTCTGCACGCGCACGCAGCGCCGATCGGTCAGCCCGGCATCGTGCACGTAGCGCACGAAGCAGCGCGCACCGTTGCCGCAGTTTTCCACTTCGCCACCGTCGGCGTTGTGGATCACGTATTCGAAATCGACGCCCGGGTGCGGCGCCGGCCGCACCGTCAGGATTTGGTCGGCCCCGACCCCAAAATGGCGGTCGGCCAGCCACCGGTACTGCGCGGGGGTCAGGCCGTGGCGCTGGCGGGTTTCGTCGAGCACCACGAAGTCGTTGCCCGCCCCCTGCATCTTGGTGAAGTGCAGCCGCATCAGCTCGCCTGCTCCGCCACAAAGATCTCGACGCGCCGGTTGCGCGCCCGCCCCTCGGCGGTGTCGTTGCTGGCGATCGGCTCGCGCGAGCCGCGCCCGTCGATCGTCATGCGCGCGGGGGACACGCCCCGTGTGCTCAGGTAGTCGCGCACGGCCGCGGCGCGGTTGACCGACAAGGGGTTGTTGATGGCATCGCTGCCGGTGCTGTCGGTGTGGCCGATGATGGTCACGCGCGCCGCGGGATTGCGCTGCAGACCGGCGGCAAAGGTGTCGAGGACGCTGCGGAACTGCGGCTTGATGTCGGCGCGGTTGACGTCGAAGGAAATGTCGCTGGGAATTTCCAGCTTGAGCCGGTTGTCCGCTGTCTGCGTGACCTGCACCCCGGTGCCGGCCGTGGCCTGCTCCATCTCGCGCTTTTGCTGCTCCATGCGGGACGACCACACATAGCCGCCCAGCGCGCCGGCGCCGGCCCCGATGGCCGCCCCGCGCACCGCGCCTTTGCTGCCATCGGTCACGGCGCCCAGCACGGCCCCGGCGGCGGCCCCGATCATGGCGCCACGCGCGGTCCCGGATTTTTGTTCTTCCGACATGTTGGCGCAGCCCGCCAGCGCGACACCCGCCGCCACCACAGCGGCCAGCGCAAAGCGCGTGGAAGTGCGATGCAAACGTTCCATGACCCATCTCCTGTTCCAACCAAACGCGCTCCGAGGCGCGGGATCGTTACCATTGTGCGCCAGCACGCCGCGCATGACCACCCCCAGCGCCGCCCCTTGACGCGCCGCGTTACGCCTGGAAACAACTGATACGCCCAACCGTATGGTCCGACCCCACCTGCGCCTGCGCCCGCCCCAGCCCCCTGCCCCGACGCGACCGGCCGCCACGCTGCTGCTCGTGCGCGACGGCGCTGCCGGCCTGCAGGTCCTCATGACGCGCCGCTCGGCGCACGCCAGCTTTGCGCCGGGGGCCTATGTCTTTCCCGGTGGGGCCATCGACGCCGCCGACCGTGCCGCCGCCAGCGACGCGACGCTGGCCTGGCGCCCCGATCAGGACGACGCGATCCGGCCGGCGCTGCTGGCGGCGGTGCGCGAAAGTTTTGAAGAGCTGGGGGTGCTGCTGGCGCGCGACGCCCACGGCCGCTGGGTGGCGCCGGAGGTGGCGGCGCGGCTGGACCGCCACGCGCCGCTGCTGCCGCAATGCCGCGCGCACGGTCTGACACTGGCGCTCGATGCCCTGTGGTGGCTCGCGCACTGGATCACGGACCGCGATTTGCCCAAGCGCTTCGATGTGCCGTTTTTCATCGCCCGCATGCCGCCGGGCCAGGAAGCGCAGGCCGACAACCGCGAGCAGTTCGAACCGGTGTGGGTCACCCCGGCCGAGGCCCTGCAGCGGCACGCCGCCGGCGCATTCCCCATGGTCTACCCAACGGTGCGCACGCTGGAGCACCTGCAGCGCTACGCCGACAGCGCTGCGTTGCTCGACGCCTGCGCGGCGCGCCAAGGGCCGCAGTGGATCAGCTGCCCACGCGCCGGTTGGCTGCAGGGGCAGGAGGCGCGCTTCATGGAACACGAGCCCCCCTACGGCGAGCTGGAACTGACCTGCCCCGACGGCCAGCTGGAACACCACCTGGACTGGCAGCACGAGCGGCCGGTGCCCCTGACGCGCCACGTGCAGCGCCTGACCGCCCCCAACCCCGGCGCCATGACGGGGCCGGGCACCAACAGCTACCTGGTCGGCGAGGCGGCCACCGGCTACCTCGCCATCGACCCCGGCCCAGCCGACGTGGGGCACCTGCAACGGCTGCTCGACGCTGCCCGTGGCGACCTGCGCGCCATCGTCTGCACCCACTCGCACCCGGACCACGCGCCCGGCGCGCAGCCGCTGCAGGCCCTGTGCGTGGCGGCGGGGCGCCCCGCCCCGCCCGTGCTGGGCCTGCCCAGCGCCCCCACGGCACGCGCGCACAGCCACTTCCGCCCCGATCGGGCGCTGGCCGACGGCGAGCGGCTGGTGCTGTCCACGGCGGACGGGGCGGCGCACCACACCCTGCGCGTGCTGCACACGCCGGGTCATGCCGCCAACCACCTGTGCCTGGTGCTGGAAGAGGACGGACTGCTCTTCAGCGGCGACCACATCCTCAACGGCAGCACCACCGTCATCGACCCGCCCGATGGCGACATGGACGCCTACCTCGCGTCGCTGCAACGGTTGCGCGCCGCCTGTGACGCCTGGACCATCCGCTACATCCTGCCGGCGCACGGCCATGTGCTGGGCGACGCGCCACGCGCCATCGAGCGCTTGCAGGCGCACCGCCTGCAGCGTGAGGCCAAAATCGCCCGCGTGCTGGCCGCGTACCCCGGTGCCGGGCTCGACACCTGGGTGCGGCACGCCTACGATGACGTACCCGAGCGCCTGTGGCCCGTGGCGCGCCGCTCGCTGCTGGCCCACCTGCAGCGCCTGGACCCCGATCAGTTCGCCCTTTGCATGGAGTCGCAGCGATGAAAGCCCCCCGCCCCGCGCCGCGTGACCGCCTGCACGGCCTGTCCCTGGCCGCCATCGCCCTGCTGACCGCATCCGGCATGGCCCGGGCCGACGCCAACCTTGCGCTGGACAAAGGCTGCATGAATTGCCACGGCAACCCGCCACGCGGCAAGGCCCCCACCCTGGCCACGCTCGCACAACGCTACGCGGCCCTCGACGAACAGGCGCTCGAGCGCAAGGCGCGCGCGCTCATCGAGCACTCCCTCATCGGGGGCATCCCCGCCCACGAAAAGCTCACGCTCGAAGAATCGCAACGCCTGGTGCGCTGGATCGCCGCCGGGGCGCGCTGACGCACTGGCGCGCGCGCCAGCACGGTCCATGCCGCGCGATAAGGGTGAAGTCCGCCGATACGCCGGATTCTGTGCGCCGGGGTCGCCCCCGGCGTGACCGCCATTCCTCTGGGCCGCCGGTCACCCGGACGGCTCGATGCCACCTACCCACCAGCGCGCCCCGCGGGACCACGGGTGGTGCCGGACGCGTGCCCGGCACCGGCTGGCCTACTTGGTGTTGCTGCGCGTAGAGATTGCCCGTTTCACCCGAACTGAATCGGCTCGTCTCTGTTGCTCTGATCCTCACCTCACGGTGGAGAGGCGTTACCTCCTACGCTGCCCTGCGCAGTCCGGACGTTCCTCCAGCGCACCCTTGCGGGCCTTGCGCCAGCGGCGGTCTGGCGGACTTCACACCCCCGATTATCGCGGGTCTGGGCGCAGCGTGCGTATCATCCGCACCCATGCCCGATGACCACGGGCCCCGAGGTACCGCATGATCCGAGTGTCTGAACTGAAACTGCCGCTGCAGGCGTTGCCCGTCGAGACGCGCCGCGCCGCCGACGCCCCGGCCGAGACCGAGGCCGACCGCGCACCCCCGCCCCACCCCACGGCCGCGCTGCGCGCGCTGGCTGCGCAAACGCTGGGCCTGCCGGAGGCGGCGCTGGCCACGCTGCACGTGCACAAGCGCAGCTTCGACGCCCGGGGTGCCACGCTGCGCGCGGTCTACATCGTCGATGTCGCGCTGGCCGACCCCGCGCAGGAGGCTGCGGTGCTGCAACGCCTGTCCGGCCACCCCCACGTGCAGCCCACGCCCGACATGGCCTGGCGGCCGCCCGCGCGCGCCGCCGCCGACTGGGCGCCGGCCGACGGCGAGCGGCCGGTGGTGGTCGGCTTTGGGCCGTGCGGCATCTTCGCCGCCCTGACGTTGGCCGAAATGGGCCTGCGCCCCCTGGTGCTCGAGCGCGGCCGCCCCGTGCGCCGGCGCACCAAGGACACCTGGGGCCTGTGGCGCAAGCAGGTGCTCACCCCCGAGTCCAACGTGCAGTTCGGCGAAGGGGGGGCAGGGCTGTTTTCGGACGGCAAGCTCTACAGCCAGATCAAAGACCCGCGCCACCTGGGCCGCCGCGTCATGCAGGCCTTCGTGGACGCCGGGGCGCCGCCCGAAATCCTGTACGAGGCCCACCCCCACATCGGCACCTTCAAACTGGTCAAGGTGGTGGAGGCGCTGCGCGAGCGCATCACCGCGCTGGGGGGTGAAGTGCGCTTCGAACAGCACGTGACGGACCTGTGCGTCGAGCCCGCTGGCAAAGGACGGCAGGTGCTGCAGGGCCTGCGCGTGCGTGACCTGGCCACCGGGCGGGAAACCACACTGCCCGCGCGGCGCGTCATCCTGGCGCTGGGGCACAGCGCGCGCGACACCTTCGAGCAGCTGCACCGCCACGGTGTTTTTCTCGAGCCCAAGCCGTTTTCCATCGGTGTGCGCATCGAGCACCCGCAAAGCGTGATCGACCACGCGCGCTGGGGCCGCCACGCCGGCCACCCGCTGCTGGGCGCGGCCGCCTACAAGTTGGTGCACCACGCCCGCAACGGGCGCGCGGTCTACAGCTTTTGCATGTGCCCCGGGGGCACGGTGGTGGCCGCCACCAGCGAGCCGCAACGGGTCGTCACCAACGGCATGAGCCAATACTCCCGCGCGGAACGCAACGCCAACGCCGGCCTGGTGGTGGGCATCGGCCCGGCGGACTACCCCCAAACCGACGCAGCCGCCTGGTGCGCCGCGTTCGGCGAGGCGGCCGGTGCCCGCTACTCCGCCGAGGCGGCTGACCTGGCGGCGCGCGGCGCCACGCACCCGCTGGCCGGCGTGGTGTTGCAGCGGCAACTGGAAAGCGCCGCCTACCACGCCGGCGGCGGGGGCTACCTGGCCCCGGGGCAGCGCGTGGACGATTTTCTGGCGGGCCGTCCCTCCACCGCCTTCGGCGACGTGCTGCCCTCTTACAAACCCGGGGTCACGCTGGGCGACCTCTCCCGCGTGCTGCCCGCCTACGCCGTGGCCGCGATGCGCGAAGCGCTGCCGGTCTTTGGCCGGCAGATTCGCGGCTACGACCGCCCCGACGCCCTCATGACCGGGGTGGAGACGCGCACCTCCTCGCCGCTGCGCATCACGCGCGGGACGGACTACCAAAGCCTCAACACCGCCGGGCTGTACCCGGCCGGCGAAGGTGCCGGTTACGCCGGTGGCATCCTGTCGGCGGCGGTGGACGGCATCCGCGTGGCCGAGGCGCTGGGCTGTCACCTGCTGGGCGCGCCCCCACCCGCACCGGATCGGGCAGGGCAGCTGGCCGTCACCTACGGCTGACGCGCGCCGCGGCGGCGCACCGCCTGCCGGGCGCTGGCGTGACACAGCAAGCGTTTGCGTGCAGGCACCTTGCCCGGATGACTGCACACCGATAAACTGATGTCGGTGATGCAAGACGTTAGCGTGCTATCGTGGCTGTTTTGACCGTTCGCAATCTGCCCGACGAGGTGCACCGCGCCTTGCGCATGCGTGCGGCCCAACACGGGCGCAGCACCGAGGCCGAAGTGCGCGCCCTGTTGGAGGAGGCTGTCAAGCCGCAAGGGCGGTTGAAACTGGGCTCGCTATTGGCCGACATCGGCCGCAAGGTGAAGCTCACCGACGAGGAGGTGGCGCTGATCCGTCAGCGGGATCCATCGCTTCCGCGCGCGGTGGACTTCGAATGATCCTGCTCGACACCAACGTGATTTCCGAGCCACTGCGTGCGGCGCCAGAGCCTCGTGTGGTCGCTTGGCTCGATGCCCAGCCCGTCGAAACGCTGTTCCTATCCGTGGTGACGGTCGCCGAGCTGCGCCTGGGCGTGGCAAGGCTACCCCACGGCCGTCGCCGCAACCGCTTGATCGAGCACTAGGAACGACAGGTGCTGCCCGTTTTTGCCGGGCGCGTCCTGAATTTCGATCTGCCGGCCACCCAACGCTACGCCGAGGCGATGGCCAAGGCACAAGCGGCCGTTCTGGGCGTAGGCGTGGCCGACGGTTTCATCGCAGCCATCGCGCTTGCCACCGCATGACCGTGGCAAGCCGGGACACCGCCCCGTTCCAAGCCATGGGCGTCGCGGTCATCGACCCCTGGACGCCGACATAAGGCGTGCCCCGGAGCGCCACAGCGGTCGCTGACGCGCGTCACCATGAGCGGCCGATCGCCGCGGGCAAGCCACCCAAGGTTTGCGCTGGTGGCCTGCAAGCGCAAGCTGCCGACCACGCGCAGCGCCATGGGCGAAACCCACGCACCTTGGACACCGCCGCTGTGTGGGGCTTGGCTGTGAAGACCGCTGCTCACAGCGCCTGCAGCGCGGCGATGCGCTCCTCGATCGGCGGGTGGGTGCTGAAGAGCTTGCCCAAGCTGCCGGTGATGCCCAGCGCCTGCATGCCCTGCGGCAGCGCGCCCGGCTCCAGGCCACCCAGGCGGGCCAGTGCGTTGATCATGGGCTGCTTGCGGCCCATCAGCATGGCCGCCCCTGCATCGGCGCGAAACTCGCGCTGGCGGCTGAACCACGCCACGATGATGGCGGCCAGGAAGCCCAGCACCACCTCCATCACGATGCTGGTGATCAGGTACCCGATCCCAGGGCCCGATTGCTCGCTGTCGCCACGGCGCAGGAAGCTGTCCACCACAAAACCGATCACGCGGCTGAGGAACACGACGAAGGTGTTCATCACACCCTGGATCAGCGTCATGGTCACCATGTCGCCGTTGGCGATGTGCGCCACCTCGTGGCCGATGACGGCCTCGACCTCCTCGCGCGTCATGTTTTGCAGCAGCCCGGTGGAGACCGCCACCAGCGCCGAGTCACGAAACGCCCCCGTGGCAAAGGCGTTGGGCGCGCCCTCGTAAATGCCGACTTCCGGCATGCCGATGCCGGCTTTTTCGGCAAAGCGGCGCACGGTGTTGACGATCCAGGCCTCGTCGGCGGTGCGCGGCTCGTTGATGATGACCAGCCCCGTGCTCCATTTGGCCATCGGCTTGCTCAGCAGCAGCGAGATGAAGGCGCCACCAAAACCGATGACGAGGGAGAAGACCGCCAGCGCCGTCATGTTCAGCCCATTGGCGGTCAGGAAGCGGTCCACGCCCAGGATGCGGGTGGTGATCAACAACACCGCCATCACGGCGAGGTTGGTCAGAACCAGCAGCAGTATGCGTTTCATGAGGACTCCGCGTCGTTTGGTTGTTCAGAACTGGGGTTGAAGATAGGGGCGACGGGCCGCCAGGTCAAGCGGTACCACAGCGCCCATCGCAGTCGAGGGCGCTCGCCGCTCAGACCGCGTCGGCGTCATCGAGTTCCATCAGCAATGGTTGATGATCGGACCATGGCGTCGCACTGTCCAGCCGCACCTGCCGCAGCCGCGGCCGCAGCCCGGATGTGACCAGCATGTAGTCGCACGTCACCGGCGTCGCGCCTGCCTCGTGCACGCGAAAGGTCGGCGGCTGCGTCCCCGCGCCGTGCAGCAGCGCCCAGCCATCCCAAAAGGCCGGCGCCTCGCCACCGCACGCGCCCACCAGCGCGCCATAGGCAGCATCGTCCGGCGTGGCGTTGAAGTCGCCCATCAACACCGCCTCGGCCGCGTGCGGCCGCAGCTGAAACGGCGTATCCGGCGGCTCGTCGCCAGCCACGGGCGGCGCGGCCGCCACGGCCGCGGCCTCGCGCTGCCACGCCACCAGCGCCTGCGCTTGCGCCAGGCGCTGGTGCGCGCTGTAGTAGGCCAGGTGCGTCGTGCCCACGCGCAGCGGCCCCCACGGCGCCTGCACGGTGACGCCGGCCAGCACGCGGGGCATCGACGGCACCGCGGGATCGGGCGGGTACGGCAGCGCCCGGTGCTGCACCTGCAGCAGCGGCAGCCGGGTGGCGATCAGGTTGCCAAAGCGTTGGCGCATGGGGCGGCCAGGGCGCCACTCGTCCAGGGCGGGGGCATAGACCACCTCGTAACCCGGCAGCAGCGCGCGCACCTGGGCCACCTGGTCGGCCTCGCCCGCCCCGTCCAGACCGGGGTAGTGCTGCGCCACCTCTTGCAGCCCGATGACGTGCGGCGCCTTGCCCCACTGCAGCGCGTGGCGCAGCACGCGCGCCACGTCCACACGCCCATCCATGCCGCGAAACCACTGCACGTTCCAGGTCAGGATGCGCAGCGTCATCGGTACGCCCCCGGCATGCAGCCGCTCAAACGGACGCGCCCGTTGGCGGCTGCACGCGCCAGCGCAGCGTCTCGCCCCCGCGCAGCGGCTTGAGCTGCGCGTCGCCATACGCATACGCCTGCGGCACCTCCCACGCCTCGCGCCGCAGGGTGATGCGCGCTTGGTTGCGCGGCAAGCCATAAAAGTCCGGGCCGTGCAGGCTGGCAAACGCTTCCAGCCGCTCCAGCGCACCCGCGGCTTCGAACGCCTCGGCGTAGAGCTCCAGCGCCGCCGGCGCCGTGTAGCAACCGGCACAGCCCACCGCGTGCTCCTTGAGCGAGGCCGGGTGCGGCGCGCTGTCGGTGCCCAGGAAAAAACGCGGATCGCCGCTGGTGGCCGCGGCCAACAACGCGCGCCGGTGCACCTCGCGCTTGAGCACGGGCAAACAGTAGTGGTGCGGGCGCAAGCCGCCGGTGAACAACGCGTTGCGGTTGTAGAGCAGGTGGTGCGCGGTGATGGTGGCGGCCAGGTGGTGCGCGGACGACGCGACGTACTGCGCCGCCTCCTGCGTGGTGATGTGTTCCATCACGATGCGCAAGGCCGGGAAGTCGCGCCGCAGCGGCTCGAGCACCCGCTCGATGAACACCGCCTCGCGGTCGAAGATGTCGATCTCCGCGTCCGTCACCTCGCCGTGCACCAGCAGCAGCAGGCCCTCGCGCTGCATGGCCTCCAGCGTACGGTAGGTTTTGCGGATGTCGGTCACGCCTGCGGCGCTGTTGGTGGTGGCACCCGCCGGGTAGAGCTTGACCGCCACCACCCCCGCGGCCCGCGCGCGGGCGATCTCCTCGGGCGGCAAATCGTCGGTCAGGTACAGCGTCATCAGCGGCTCGAACGCCACCCCCGGCGGGATGGCAGCCCGGATGCGCTCGCGGTAGGCGGCGGCCTGCGCCGCCGTGGTCACCGGCGGCTTGAGGTTGGGCATGACGATGGCGCGCGCGAACTGCGCCGCCGTGTGCGGCACCGTGGTGGCCAACGCCACGCCGTCGCGCAGGTGCACGTGCCAGTCGTCGGGGCGGATCAAGGTCAGGGTATCGGGGGCGCTCATCGCCATCGATTGTCGCAGACCGTGGGGCACATGACATCCGGCATAGCGGGCTGCACCTGCTTGCGCGCAGCGGGCGCCTTCCCTATACTGTGCCGGGTACCGTTGACGTTTTCGTATCCCTTGATGCACCGATGAACACGACCCCGAAACCGTTTTGGAATCCCTGGCTGGCCGGGGTTGCGCTGGGCGTGACCCTGCTGCTGACGTTTGTGCTCACCGGCCACGGGCTGGGCGCCACGGGTTTTACCACGCGCTTGAGCGCGTGGCTGGGCCTGCAGGCCGCGCCCGATGCCATCACGGCCAACGCTTACCTGGGCGCCATGGCACGGCCGGACATCCTCGACGGCTGGATCACGTGGCAGGTGATCGGCGTCTTCGCGGGTGCGCTGCTGGCGGCTTTTCTGGCCGGCCGGCTGCGTGTGCAGCTCGACGGCGCCGCGCGCGTGGGCGCGGGCAAACGCATCGCCACGGCGCTGGTGGGCGGCATGCTGGCCGGGTTTGGCGCGCGCGTGGCGGCCGGCTGCACCAGCGGGCTGGGCCTGTCGGGGGCGGCCACGCTGTCGATCGCGGCGTTCGTCTTCCTCGGCGCATTCTTCGTCACCGGGCTGATCGTCAGCCGGCTCGTCAAGGGGGTGTGACACCATGTTCCCGATGCAAGAAACCGTTTGGTCCGCGCTGCTGGTGGGCGTGGCGTTTGGCTTCATCCTCGAAAACGCCGGCTTTGGCAGCCCGTGCAAACTGACCGGCCAGTTCACGCTGCGCGACTGGTCGGTGCTCAAAGTGATGTTCACCGCCATCGTCGTGGCCGCCGCCGGGCTGCAACTGCTGGGCATGGCGGGCGTGCTCGACGTCGATGCGGTGTTCGTGCCCACCTCGCTGGTGGTGGCGTCGGCCGTGGGTGGCGTGCTGGTGGGCGCGGGCTTTGCCGTCGGGGGCTACTGCCCCGGCACCTCGGTGGTCGGCGTGGCCTCGGGCCGGCTCGACGCGCTGGTGTTCCTCGTCGGCCTCATCGTCGGCACCTTTGCCTTTGCGGGCCTGTATGGGCCGGCCATCGAGGCCCTCATGGCCATGGCCGAGGTCGAATCCGGCGACACGCTGCACGACGCCTGGGGCATCTCGCCCTGGTGGATCATCGCCGCCATGGGCGCAGCGCTGGTGGGCGTGTACCACCTGGGCCGCTGGTTCGAACAACGGCACGGCGGCCCCGTCGATGCCTGCGAAGCGGTGCTGGGCACGCCGACGTGCGACGGCTCGGCGGCCACCCGCCCCGGCGCGATGGCCCACCCCACCGGCAACGCCCAATGACCACGGCGCTCGGTGTTTGCCATACCCAGCGTTCGCGATTTCTGCGTTAGCCTCTTACCCCTTCACCTCACACTCACACCATGAAACGTACCCGTACCCCCCTGTCCCAAACCCTGACCGCCCTGCTGGTGGCCAGCAGCCTGGTGGCGCCAGCCGCCATGGCGCAGCAAGCGCCCAAGGCGGACGGCAAACCCGCCGCCAGCAGCGCCGGCAACCCCTGCGCGCCCGGTAACCCGTGCGCGCCAGGCCCCAACCAAAAGAAAAAGAAAAAGCGCGCGGAGGGCGACAACCCCTGCGCTCCGGCCAACCCTGGCGCGCCCAAGCGCTGATCGAGCGTCCCGCTGCGATCACGGTCGCCACGTCCGAGCGCTCAGCACCCCGCGCAACGCCCGATGCGCCTCGCCGCCACCCCCGCGAACGAACCGGCCCACCCCGGCGATCCGGCTGCCTGGGCCGAGGTGGCGCTGCGCGTGCCGTTGACTTACGCCCAGCGTGGCGTGTCGCTGGCGCAGGCGGCCCTGGCCGGGGCGCGCGACTTTCAGGCATTGCGCCACTACCCGGCGCGTGACGTGGTGGATGCCGCACACGGCACACGCTTTTACTACCACGCGCACGGCGGCACGCAGCGCTGGGGGGCGGAGGCCCCGCCTGAGCACGGCCACTTCCATCTGTTTTGGGATGGCAGCGCGCCGGGCACGCATGTGCACCTGGCCGCGCTGGCGCTCGACGCACGCGGCCAACCGTTGCGTTGGTTCACCACCAACCGCTGGGTCACGGCCGGGCGCTGGGCAGCGGCCGACGAGCTTATCGCCCGCCTGCCCCGCTTTCGCATCGCGGCCCGCGGTGGGCGGCTGGCCCCGCTGGCGCGCTGGCTGACCGCGATGGTGCAACTCTTCGCCGACGAGATCGCCGCGCTGCTGCGCGCCCGCGATGCGGCGCTTGCGCCCCACCTGCGCCACCGGCCCGCCGAAGACGTGCTGGAAGACCGCTCACTGGAGGTGCTCAGCGCCGCCGACGCGGCGCTGGCCCCACACCTGCAACGGCTGGGCTTGGCTTGACGGATTTTTTGCCCCAAGGAGAGACAACCATGAAAACCTTCAAACGCATCGCCGTAGCGCTGGGCGCGGCCGCGCTGGCCGCCAGCGCCTGGGCCCAGAGCGTGCTGCCCGGTCCGGTGGTCAGCACGCAGTGGCTGGCCGACAACCTGGATAAGGTCCAGGTCATCGAGGTCCGCAACGACGCCAAGAGCTTCACGCGCGAGCCGGAGTTCGAGACCACCAAGGATGGCAAGAAGGTGCTGGACGAGTTTGGCGGCCACATCCCCGGCTCGCGCCTGTTCCTGGCCAAAGACTTGCGCACCCAGCGCGAGATCGCTGGCAACAAGGTCAGCTACATGCTGCCCGACCGCGCCACCTTCGAGAAGGTCATGCAAACGGTGGGGGTGCTGGCCGACAAGCCGATCGTGCTCGTGCCGGAGGGGCAAAAAATCTCCGACTTCAACGACGCGGCACGGCTGCACATCCTGCTCAAGTCCTACGCCGACACGCCGGTGGCGATGCTGGACGGCGGTATGGTGGCGTGGTTGCTGGAAGGTCGCCCGTGGAGCAAGGATGCCCCGGCGCCGCTGACCACCACCTGGAAGGCCACTGCCGACCGCTTCGCCAACCTGGTGGCCGACTCCCCGGACGTGGCCGCGGCGATGGAGAAAAAGGACGTGCAGCTGGTCGATACCCGCGCCACGGCGATGTACCTGGGCGTCTTCAAGCGCGACTACGTCTACGCCTACGGCCACATCCCCGGCGCGCGCAACGTACCGCTGGAGACGCTGTTCGTCACCCGCGGCGGCGCGATCCGGCTGCTCAAGCCCGAGACCTACCGCGCTGTGTTCCAGTCGCTTGGCGTCGATCCATCCAAGCCGCTCATCACCTATTGCAACAGCGGCAACGACTCCTCGCTGCCGTGGTTCATCGCCGCGGAGCTGTTGGGCAACGCCCAGGCGCGCAACTTCGACGGCTCGCTGCACCAGTGGACGCTGGAGAAGCGGGCGATGAACGCGCCGGTGCCGCCGGCGATGTGAGGAGCCTTCGGGCGGTGCCACACGCTGCCTGAGCGCCGACGTGAAAAGGGCTCCCCGCGCGGAGCCCTTTTTTTGCATGGGCGGGACACCCCGCCCGTGCGGCCATCGCAGCTTTCAGTGCGACAGTATCTTGTTGAGGAAGTCCTTGGTGCGCGGCTGGCGCCCCTCGGGACGGCCGAAGAATTCCTCTTTCGGGCAATCCTCCAGAATGCGGCCGCCGACATCCATGAAAATGACGCGGTCGCTGACCTTGCGCGCAAAGCCCATCTCGTGCGTGACGACCATCATCGTCATGCCCTCTTGCGCCAGGCCGATCATGACGTCGAGCACCTCACCGACCATCTCGGGGTCGAGCGCCGAGGTCGGCTCGTCAAACAGCATCACGATCGGGTCCATCGACAACGCGCGCGCGATCGCCACGCGCTGCTGCTGACCGCCGGAGAGCTGCCCGGGGTACTTGTCCTTGTGCGCAAGCAGCCCCACGCGCTCCAGGTACTTCAGGCCGTGCTTCTTGGCGTCCTCCGGGTTGCGCCCCAGCACCTTGACCTGCGCCAGCGTCAGGTTTTCCGTCACCGTCAGGTGCGGAAACAGCTCGAAGTGCTGAAACACCATCCCGACATGGCTGCGCAGCTTGGGCAGGTTGGTCTTGGGGTCGTGCACCGGCTCACCGTTGACCCAGATCTCGCCCTGCTGGATCGGCTCCAGCGCGTTGATGGTCTTGATCAGGGTGGATTTGCCCGAGCCCGACGGGCCACAGACCACCACCACCTCACCCTTGCGGATGGCGGTGGAGCACCCATTGAGCACCTGCACCGCGCCGTACCACTTGGACACGTTCTTCAGTTCGATCATCGGTCGTTCCATGACGACTCCTTGGCATTCAGATCGGGGCCGCGCCGGCCGGGCTGTCGCCCTCGTACGCGCCCCGGGGTTCAACGGATGATGGCAATGCGGGCATGCAGGCGCTTGACCAGCGCCGACAGGCCATAGCAGATGACGAAATACACCACGGCCGCCGCCAGGTAGGCCTCGATCGGGCGCCCGTAGTTTTTGCCGGCGATCTCAAAGCCCTTGAGCATGTCGTAGGCGCCGATCGCGTACACCAGCGAGGTGTCCTGAAACAGGATGATGGTCTGCGTCAGAAACACCGGCAGCATGTTGCGAAACGCCTGCGGCAGGATCACGTAGCGCATGTTCTGGCCGTAGGTCAGCCCCAGCGCATGGCCGGCCATGACCTGCCCGCGCGGGATGGACTGGATGCCGGCGCGCACGATTTCGCTGAAATACGCCGCCTCGAAGGCGATGAAGGTGATGACCGCCGACAGCTCCGCGCCGATCGGCCGCCCGATGACAAAGGGCACCAGCAGAAAAAACCACAGGATCACCATCACCAGCGGGATGCTGCGCATGCCGTTGACGTAGATGGTGGCGGGCAGCTCCAGCCACCGGCGGCCGGACAGCCGCATGAGCGCCAGCACCGTGCCCAGGGCCACGCCGCCCAACGTGGCCACCACGGTGAGCATGACGCTGAACTGCAGCCCCTTGAGCACGAAGCTGCTGAAGACATCCCAGCGGTAGAAGGACCAGTCGAGGTTGTCCAGCATCTCAGTGCCCCCCCGCACCGCCCGCGGCGATCAGACCCGGCACGCGCACGCGCCGTTCGATGAAGGCCATGAGCCGGTTGATGGCAAACGCCGACACGATGTAGAGAGCCGTGACGGCCAGGTAGATCTCGATGCCGCGCGCGGTCTCCTCCTGCGCCTGCATGGCAAACATCGTCAGCTCGGCCACCGAGACCGCAAACGCCACCGACGAGTTTTTGAAGATGTTCATGGTCTCGCTGGTCAGCGGCGGGATGATGATGCGAAAGGCCATCGGCAGCAGCACGTAGCGGTAGGCCTGCCCCGTGGTCAGGCCCAGCGCCAGCGCGGCGTAGCGCTGCCCGCGCGGCAGCGCCTGGATGCCCGAGCGCACCTGCTCGGCGATGCGCGCCGAAGTGAACAGTCCCAGCGCGATGACCACCAGCACAAAACTCGGCACCCCTTTGAGCGCCGGCACCAGCGCCGGGATCACGTGGTACCACAGAAAGATCTGCACCAGCAGCGGGATGTTGCGAAACAGCTCCACCCAGCCATTGCCCAGCCGCACGATCCACGGGCTGTTGGGCAGCGTGCGCAGCGTGCCGATCACACTGCCCACCACCAGCGCCAGCAGCAGCGCCAGCACCGACACCGACACCGTCCAGCCCCAGGCCGACAGCATCCACTCCAGGTACGTCATATCGCCGCCCTGCCCAAAGCAGCGCGGCTGAATTTCACGGGTGATGGTGTCCTCGCAGAACACCTGCCAATCCCATTGCATGCGATGCGCTCCCGTTCCAAAACAAAAGACCCCGAGGCGCCGTCAGCGCCCGGGGTTCGGCGATGCCGCGCAGACCGGTTACTTGGCGGCGTAGGCCTCCATCGGCCGGTCGTTGGGGTTGGCGATGGCGGCCTTGAGGGTCTCGCTCATCGGCATGTTCATGCGCACGCCATTGGGCGGGGTCGGCTGCATGAACCATTTGTCGTAGATCTTGGCGATGTCGCCCGACTTCATCATGGCGATGATCGAGTCGTCCACCGCCTTCTTGAACGCCGGGTCGTCCTTGCGCATCATGATGGCGATCGGCTCGACGCTGAGCACTTCGCCAACGATCTTGAAGTCCGCCGGGTTCTTGGAACGTGCGATCAGCCCGGCCAGCAGCGAGCCGTCCATCACGAACGCATCGGCACGGCCCGATTCGAGCAGCAGGAAGCTGTCCGCGTGGTCCTTGCCATAGACCTCTTTGAAATCGACCCCAGCGGCGCGCTCGTGTTTGCGCAGGGTCTGCACCGAGGTGGTGCCGGTGGTGGTGGCAACGTTCTTGCCCGCCAGATCCTTGATCGACTGGATGCCGGAGTTGGCCTTGACCGCGATGCGCACCTCTTCGACGAAGGTGGTGACGGCAAACGCCACGTCACGCTGGCGCGCGGTGTTGTTGGTGGTGGAGCCGCACTCGATGTCCACGGTGCCGTTTTGCACCAGCGGGATGCGGTTTTGCGACGTCACCGGCTGGTACTTGATGTCGAGCTTGGCCAGGCCGAGCTGCTTTTGGATGTCGGCGAGCACGCGCTGGCAGATTTCGACGTGGTAGCCGGTGTAGCGGCCATCACCGAGCGTGTACGACAGCACGCCCGAGGACTCGCGCACGCCCATCGTGACCGCGCCGGACGATTTGATTTTGGCCAGGGTGTCGTTGGCTTGGGCGTGGGCCGACAGCGCGGCGGCGGCCGTCAGCGCAAGCGCCAGCAGGGGCTTTTTCATGCAGCAATCCTTTCCAGGAAGGTTAACGTGACGCGAATCTTACTAGCAACCCGCATGCCCAGGGCAAGGATAAACCCGCGCCCGGCCTGGGGGCGCACCCACGTCACCCCGGTGGCACCGTCACGCCTGCACGGCCGCACCCAAGCGCTGCACATCGTCCCAAAAACGCTGCGCCACCGCCTTGGGCCGGCCGCCGCGCGCGCGGTAGAGCCGTATGTCGAGCTCGCCCTGCCACGTGCCCGGTTGCGGCGCGGCCGACACCAGCCGGCCGTCCGCCAGCGCCGGCTGCACCGCGCTGGTGGGCAAAAACGCCACCCCGTGGCCCTCGATGGCCATGGCCTTGAGGCTCTCGGCCATATCGGTCTCGTACACCCGCTCCAGGTGCACCGGCGCACCGCTTTGGCGCAGCACCCAGTCCACCACCCGCCCCAAATAGGCGCCCGGTGCGTACGCCAGATAGGGCACGGGCGCGCGCGCGCTGCCCGGCAGGCGCATCAGCGGCTGGCCGTTGGGGCCGGGCCGGCTAAACGGCGCCAGCACCTCGCGCCCCAGGGGCAGCATCTCGTAGCGGGCGGCGTCGAGCTCGATCGGTTGCGAGGCGTGGTGGTACGCCAGCAGCAAATCGCAGCCGCCTTCGGTCAGGCGCATCACCGCATCGTGCACATTGAGCGCCACCAACCGCGTCTTGATCGGCCCCAGGGCCACGCGCAGCCGCGACAGCCACCCGGGAAAAAACGTAAACGCCAGCGTATGCGGCACGGCAAACTCGATCGTGTCCTTGGCCGCCGCGGTGTGCTGACGCAGCAGCGCGCGCGTCGTTTGCAGCGCCTGCAGGATTTCGATGGCCTGCGCGTAGAGCGTCTGCCCGGCCTGCGTCAGCCGCGTGGGGTAGGACGAGCGATCCACCAGGTCCACGCCGGCCCAGGCCTCCAGCGACTGGATGCGGCGCGAAAACGCCGGCTGCGTGACGTGCCGCAGCTGGGCCGAGCGGCTAAAGCTCCGCGTCTCGGCCAGGCTGACGAAATCTTCGAGCCACTTGGTCTCCATCCCCTCGCTCCTGCGCCGGCACGGCGCTCAGCCGCCCTGCGTGTCGCTTTGCTGCAGCGCCCACATGTGGGCATAGCGACCGCCTTGCGCCAGCAGCTCGGCATGGCGGCCGCGTTCGACGACACGGCCGTTGTCCAGCACCACGATCTCGTGCGCATCGACCACGGTGGACAAGCGGTGCGCAATCACCAACGTCGTGCGGTCGCGCGCCAGCCGCCGCAGCTCGGCCTGGATGGCGCGCTCGTTGGCCGAGTCCAGCGCCGACGTGGCCTCGTCCAGGATCAGGATCGGGGGGTTCTTGAGCAGCGTGCGCGCAATCGCCACGCGCTGCTTTTCCCCGCCGGAGAGCTTGAGCCCGCGCTCACCGACCACGGTTTTCCAGCCCTGCGGCAGCCGCTCGATGAACGCCAGGATGTGCGCGGCGCGCGCGGCCTCGCACACCTCCTCATCCGTGGCATCGGGCCGCCCGTAGCGGATGTTGTACTCGATGGTGTCGTTGAACAGCACCGTATCCTGCGGCACGATGCCGATGGCGCGGCGCAGGCTGGCCTGGGTCAGGTCACGGATGTCGTGGCCTTCGACCGTGATGCGCCCCGCCGCCGCGCGCGCCGCGTCGTCATCCCCCGGCCGACCGACGTCGTAGAAGCGGTACAACAAGCGCGCCAGCGTCGATTTGCCCGCGCCCGACGGCCCCACCACGGCCACGGTACGGCCCGCAGGGATCACCAGGTCCACCCCGTGCAGGATTGCCCGCTCGCGCTCGTAGCCAAAATGCACGCCCTCAAAGCGCACGTCCGGTGCCCGGTCCAGGGTAAGGTCGCGCGCGTGCGGGGCATCGCGCACCTCGCACTCGCGCTCGAGCAGGTCGAACATGCGCCCCAGATCCGTCAGGCCTTGGCGGATCTCCCGGTAGAGCACGCCCAAAAAATTGAGTGGCAGGTAGAGCTGGATCATGAAGGCGTTGATCATGACCAAGTCCCCCAGCGTCATGCGTCCCTCGGTCACCGCCACCGTGGCCCGCCAGAGCATGGCCACCAACGCCACCACGATGATGAGCTGCTGCCCGGCGTTGAGCAGCGACAGCGAGGCCTGCGTGCGCACGCGCGCGCGGCGCAGGCGCTCCAGGCTGTCGGCGTAGCGCTGCGCCTCCCACGCCTCGTTGTTGAAATATTTGACCGTCTCGTAATTGAGCAGGGCATCGATGGCGCGCGTCTGGCTGGCCGACTCGAGCTCGTTCATCTGGCGCCGAATGCCGGTGCGCCACTGCGTCACCTGCACGGTAAAGGCCACGTACAGCACCAGCGCCAGCGCCGTGGTCCAGACGTACCAGGCCTCAAAGCGCGTGCCCAGGAGCGCCAGCACGAGCGCGATCTCGATCAGCGTCGGCACCACGCTGTAGAGCGAATACGAAATCAGCGACTGCACCGCGCGCGTGCCGCGCTCGATGTCGCGCGTCAGCCCGCCGGTCTGGCGCTCCAGGTGAAAGCGCAGGCTCAGCGCGTGGAGGTGCTCAAACACCTGCAAGGCGATGGTGCGCGTCGCGCCCTCGGTGGCACGCAGAAACACCAGCTCGCGCAGCTCGGCAAACAGCGTTGCGCACAGCCGCAGCCCCCCGTAGGCCAGCAGCAGGCCCACCGGGACCACCACCAGCCCGCTGGACGCGGGCGACAGCCCCGGCAGCGGCGTCAGCGCGTCCACCAGCTCCTTGAGCAACAGCGGCACGCCCACCGTCGCCACCTTGGCCGCCACCATCAGAACCACGGCCGCCACGACGCGCCAGCGGTAGGTCCACAAATAGGGCAGCAGCCGCCGCAGCGTGCGACCATCGCCGCGCACCGGCGCGGCGGCAGCAGACAGCGGCCGCGGGGTTGCCGCGGCCATGACGCGCTCACGCATGATCGACAATCGGGTTTATGACAGACACCATCGTAACGCCAAGCACACCCGCATCGGCCAACCCGACGCCGACCCTGCCACAGGACAAGGAACTGGTGCTGCGCGTCATCCCCATGCCGGCCGACGTCAACGCCAACGGCGACATCTTCGGCGGCTGGGTCATGGCGCAGGTGGACCTGGCCGGCTCGGTCATTCCAGCGCGGCACATGGGGGGCCGTTTTGCCACCGTCGCGGTCAACCAGTTTCTGTTCAAGCAGCCGGTCAAGGTCGGCGATCTGCTGAGCTTTTACGGCAGCATCGTGCGCATCGGCAACACGTCGATCACCGTTCAGGTGGAGGTGTGGGCCGAGCGCCAGCGGCCGCAGTACCAGTGCGTCAAGGTCACCGAAGCCACGCTGACCTACGTCGCCATCGACGACAACGGCCGCCCACGCCCGGTGCCCCGGCCGGCCAGTGCCTGAGGCCGCGCGCCGCGCGCAAAAAAAGAGCCGCCACGCAAACGGCGGGGCGGCCCAAGTCCATCAGGACGTCGTTGGGAACCGGTAACAGCACCGCACGCGGCGCTTTGCAGGGGTTGGCGCTGGTCACTGCGCAGGGCAGCGCCGACATGCCCCGGTGCGTGCCGGTGTGCATGTCGGGCCACCTGCCTGTGGGCCCCGGTTTGATCAAGGCTGTTGGGGCGTAAGGGCGTGTGACAGCGTCCTGACGCCATTGTGGGGCCAAATCGGGCGCGCGCGCCTCCCCTATTTGGGGGAGGCGGCAGCGGTCGCCCGGTCCCCCGGGGCACCCCCATCCGGGGCCGCCGGCAGCCGCCGACCGGCCCAGGTCACCAGCGCCAACACCGGCACGCCCAGCAGCGTGGTCAGCACAAAAAAGCCGGGGTAGCCCAGCGCATCGACCATACCCCCGGAATAACCCCCCAACGCCTTGGGCAGCAACGTCATGAGGGAGCTGAAGATCGCATACTGCACGGCGGTGAAGCGCACCTGCGTCAGGCTGGACAAAAAAGCCACGAAGGCCGCGCTGGCAAAACCCGCGGCCAGGTTGTCCGCTGCCACCACCGCGTACAGGGCCGGTCGCTGCGGCCCGGCCAGCGCCAGCGCCACAAAGCCCAGGTTGGTCAGCGCGGACAGCAACGCCCCCCACCACAGCGCGCGCATCACCCCCAGCCGCGTCGCCAACAGCCCCCCCAGAAAGCCTCCGCCGATGCTCACCACCACGCCAAAGGTCTTGACCGCCGCGGCAATGTCGGGCTTGGAAAAACCCAGATCCTGATAGAACACGTTGGAAATGACACCAAGCACGATGTCCGAGATGCGGTAGAGCCCCACCACCGCCAGCAGCAGCAGCGCATCGGCCCACCCGTGCTGCCGGAAAAACGCCAGCACCGGCTCGACCCAGGTCTGGTGTGCCGCCGACGGCTTGGCCAGCCCGGCCCGCACCGCCAGCGCGCCCACCCCAAACGCTGCGCCCAGCGCCAGCGCCAGGCGCAGCGCCTCCCAGCCCAGGGTGGGCAAGGGCCCCAGCGCGCCCCAACCCCGTGCCTGGGCCCACGCCCCAGCGGCCCAGAACACGGCCACGAACACCGTCACCGCGAGCAGGAAGACGCCCAACAAGCGCGCGTGCTCACCAGCCGGCGTCACCGCGTCGGGTGGCGCCCCGCGTGGCTCGGGTACCGACAGCGTGGTCAAGAGCCCCACGCCCATGGCCACCGCGGCCACGGTGTAGGCCGCCGCCCAGGCGGCGTAGTCGTAGGCGCCTTTGGACGACCCCCAGGCCGCGGCCAGAAACAGCACCCCCGCGCCGGCCACCACCATCCCGATGCGGTAGCCGGCGATGTACGCCGCCGACAACACGCCCTGCTGCTCGGGCGCAGCCATTTCGATGCGGTAGGCGTCAATGACAATGTCCTGGGTGGCGGACATGAAGCCCAGCAACACGGCAAACGCTGCCATGCGCATCAGCGCCGCCGGCCCCGCGGCCGGATCGGTCGCCGCCATGCCCAACATCGCGCCCACCACCCCCAACTGGGCCAGCAGCAGCCACGCGCGCCGCCGCCCCAGCCGCGCGGTCAGGCCCGGCAGCGGCACCCGATCGACCAGCGGCGCCCAGACGAATTTGAACGAGTACGCCAGCGCCGCCCAGCTGAAAAAGGTCACGGCGCGCCGCTCCACGCCGGCTTCGCCCAGCCACAGGGACAACGAGGAAAAAATCAGCAGCAGCGGCAAACCCGCGGCAAAGCCCAACGCCGCCATGGCCGCCACCCGCCAGTCCCAGAGCACGCGCCACCACGGCGCCGCAGTTGTCGCACGCATGCCACGCATTGTGCCTATCATCGCGGCATGTGCTGGTTGTGCCACGCGCGCGCGTCCTGGATGGGACGGCGCGGATTTCTCAAGGTCGCCACCGCGTCCGCAGGGGTGGCGGTGCTGCCGCCCGCCGCCGGGCAGGTGCAGGTGGGGCCGCCGTCGTCGCTGCGCAAGCTGGTGCCCGCCCCGCAGTTGGAGGCGGCCGCGGCGCAGCAATACGCGCAGCTGCTGGCGCAGGCGCGCGCCAAGGGGGCCCTGGCCCCTGATGACCACCCGCAACTGCGGCGCCTGCGCGCCATCGCGCAGCGCCTCATCCCCCATGCGCTGCCGTGGAACGAGCGCGCGCGCCAGTGGCGCTGGGAGGTGCACCTGATCGGCAGCCAGCAAATCAACGCCTTTTGCATGCCGGGCGGCAAAATCGCGTTTTTTACCGGCATCCTGGATCAGCTCAAGCTGGGTGAGGATGAAGCCGCCATGGTCATGGGCCACGAGATGGCGCACGCGCTGCGCGAGCACGCGCGCGAGCGCATCGCCAAGACGCAGGCCACGGGGTTGGGGCTGTCACTGGGCGCGCAGCTGTTGGGCCTGGGCGACCTGGGGCGGCTGGCCGCCGACCTGGGCACGCAGTTGCTGAGCCTGAAGTTCAGCCGCGAGGACGAAACCGAGGCCGACTTGGTGGGGCTGGAGCTCGCCGCGCGCGCCGCCTACGACCCGCGCGCCAGCGTGTCGCTGTGGCGCAAGATGGCGCAGATCTCGGGCAACAACGGGCTGGAGTTCCTCTCCACCCACCCCAGCGGCCCCAGCCGTATCCGCGACCTGGAGGCCAACATCCCCAAGGTGGAGGAGCTGTACGAGCAAGCGCGCCGCGCCGGTTGACACCCCGGCGCCGGGCACGCTCCGCTTGGGCGGCGCTCAGGTACCCCCGACGAAGGGGTTGGTGCGCCGTTCGTGGCCAAAGGTGCTCTCCGGCCCGTGCCCGGGGATGAACACCGTGTCGTCGCCCATGGGCCACAGGCGCTGCGTGATGCTGGCCACCAGCTGCTCGTAATCGCCCTGCGGAAAGTCGGTGCGCCCGATGCTGCCGGCAAACAACACATCGCCGACGAACGCACGCTTGGCCTCGGGCGCGTGGAACACCACGTGGCCGGGGGTGTGGCCCGGGCAGTGGCGCACCTGCAGCGTGCACCGGCCCACGCTCACGGTGTCGCCATCGTGCAGCCAGCGCGTGGGCGTGAACGCGCGCGCCGGCGCAAACCCAAACATGCGGCTTTGCTGCGGCAGCCCGTCGATCCAAAACTGATCGCCCGGATGCGGCCCGATGATGGGCAGGCCCAAGCGCTCGGCCAACTCGCCCGCGCCGCCCGCGTGGTCGATGTGCGCGTGCGTCAGCCAGATCTGCCGCAGATCGAGACCCCGGCGCTCGGCCTCGGCCAGCACGTCGTCCAGGTCGCCGCCCGGGTCGATGACGGCGGCCTCGCGCGTGGCGTCGCACCACACGAGGGAACAGTTTTGGGCAAACGGCGTGACGGGAATCGTGACGTAGCGCAGCATGGCACCCATTGTAGGCAGCCCGCCGCGCGCGTCAGACGTTGGTGGCCGCAATCACTTCGGCCAGGTCGGTCAGGCCCGCCAGCACCTTTTCGATGCCGTCCTGCCGTAGGGTGTGCATGCCTGCAGCCAGCGCGCTGGCGCGGATTTCGCCGGCCGAGGCACGGCGGCGGATGTGGTGGCGGATGGTGTCGTCGCTGAGCATCAGCTCGTAAATGCCCAGCCGCCCCTTGTAGCCGCGCCCTTCGCACGCCGGGCAGCCGCGCTTGACGTAGGTGCGCAGGATGCGCCGCCCACCTTCCTCGACACCGTATTGCGCCCGCCAGCGCTCGATCTGGCCGGCCACGTCCTGGGGTTGCCCGGGCGCGGTGCTCGACTCCAGGTATTGCACGGCCAGCGCCTCCAGCTCGTCATCGGTGGCGGGACGCACCTGCACGCACTGCTTGCACAAGCGGCGCACCAGGCGCTGCGCCAGGATGGCCAGCAGCGAGTCGGAAAAGTTGAACGGGTCGATGCCGATTTCCAGCAGGCGCGTGATGCTCTCGGGCGCGCTGTTGGTGTGCAGCGTGGACAGCACCAGGTGCCCGGTGAGGGAGGCCTCCACCGCGATGCGCGCGGTCTCCTCGTCGCGCATCTCGCCGATCATGATGACGTCGGGGTCGGCGCGCAAAAAGGTGCGCATCGCCGCCGCGAAGGTCCAGCCAATGCGCGGGTTCATCTGCACCTGGCGCAGCCCGGGCTGGGTGATCTCGATCGGGTCCTCGGCGGTCCAGATCTTGCGGTTTTCGGTGTTGATGTCGGCGATCAGCGAGTGCAGCGTGGTGGTCTTGCCGCTGCCCGTGGGGCCGCACACCAGGATCAGCCCGTAGGGCTTGAGCGCCATGCGCCGCAGGGCGGCCAAATCGCGCGGGGCCAGGCCGATGCTGTCCACCGGCATGGGCTTGGAGCCGGCCAGCAGGCGCAGCACCACGTCCTCCAGCCCACCGGTGGTCGGCACGGTGACCACGCGCAGCTCGGTCTTGGTGCCGCCAAAGCGCGAAAAGTCGATCTTGCCGTCCTGCGGCTTGCGGTGCTCCGAGATGTCCATGCCCGCCATGATCTTGATGCGCGCCACCAGCGCATAGCGAAAGCGCGACTCGATCTCCAGGTAGCGGACCAGCTCGCCGTCGATGCGCAACCGCACCCGCACCGGCTTGGGCGGCGGCTCGGTCTCGATGTGGATGTCCGACGCCTTTTGCGCGATGGCTTCCTCGATCAGCGTGTTGATCAGGCGCACCAAGGCGTGTCGGATTCGCTGACCACGTCCGATCGCGCGTCGGCGTCGATGTCGCTGACCTGCTGCAAATCGAGCACCAGGTCGCGCGCGGCCTGGCGGGTGTGCGCCCCCGAAGCGGCCCGCTGGGCCGCGCCGGACGCTGGTGCCGGACGAACTTCGTAGGCGCGCGCAATGGCCGCCGGCAGCGTCCCCGGCGCGGCCAGCACCGGCACGATGCGCCGCTGCGTCATGAAGCGCAGCTCCTCGAGCAAGCGCTGATCGAGCGGGTCGGCCATCAGCACCACCAGCACATCCCCGCGCAAGGCCAACGGGCACTTCTCGAAACCTCCCTCCCCCTTGCAGCCCGTGAGCCGGCATGATGGCGCCCATGAGCACATCGCGCATCAAGCCCTCGTCCTTCTGGCGCTCTCAGCCCGGCGCTGACCTGTTCGTGCAAGACCAACGCCAAGCCAAGCTCGGCGGCTTCATCGCCAACCTGGCAGCAATGGACGAACTGATCGACTTCGCGGCCATTGCCGCCCGGGTCGACACCGCCTGCCCTCGCGCTGACCGTAGCAAAGGCGGGCGCCCGCCGTACCCCACCGAGGTGATGGTGCGGCTGCTGTTCATCCAGTCGCTGTACAACCTCAGCGACGAGGACTGCGAGTACCAGGTGGACCGCATGAGCTTCCAGCACTTCTGCCGCCTGGATGGCGCGCTGCACATCCCCGATGCGCGCACGCTGTGGAGTTTCAAGCAGCGCCTGGCCCAAGGGGGTCTGGGCGGGCGCGCCATCTTCGAGGCGGTGAGCCTGCAGTTGCAGCAGCACGGCTACATCCCGCGTGGCGGGCAGATCGTGGACGCCAGCATCGTGCAGGCACCGGTGACCCAGGCGAACAAGGACGAGCGCGAAGCGCTCAACGAAGGCCGCAGGCCCGAGGGCTGGAATGCCAAGCGGCTGCAGCACACCGACCGCGACGCGCGCTGGACCAAGAAGCACGGCAAGAGCTTCTACGGCTACAAGGTGCACGCCAACGCGGACGCGCGCTACAAGCTGATCCGCCGGGTCAAGGTCACGCCGGCCAATGTCGATGACGGCCAGACGCTCAAGGAGGTGCTGGACCGCGCCAACACCGGCGCGCGGCTGCTGGCCGACCGAGGCTACGACGCGCAGACCAACCGCCAGTTGCTGCAGGCCCACGGGCTGCGCGACGGCATCGCGCGGCGTGCGAAGCCCGGGCAGGAGCGGCGCGTGCGACTGGACGCGCGCAACAAGGCGATCAACCGCGTCCGCGCCAGAGGCGAACATGTGTTCGCCGGCCTCGAGCAGTTGGGCGGCAAGTGCGTGCGGGCGATGACGCTGGCGAGAAACGAGCTGGCGATCCTGCTCAAGTGCGCGGCGTACAACGCCAAGCGGCTGGTCTGGCTGGTGCGCCATGACCCGTGCGGGTGTGCGCGATGAAGGCAGAGGTGCGCCCGCTGCAGCCTGCAAACGCCGTTTTGCAGGGCCTCGGGTGCCCGCCAAGGCTGCGATGACGGGGCCTGAGCGGCACCGAGAACCCCGAACTGAACGACGCGAGCGCCCTCATGCCGGTTCAGCCTTCGGAAATGGGGTTATGCGAAGTGCCCCAACGGCACCACCGCCTCGCGCTGCGCCACGGCGGGGGGCACCAGGGCCACCGCCTCGGGGTCGAAGCGGTAGTGGGTCGGATCGATGACGCGGTTGCCCAGCCACGCCGCAATGGTCTGGCGCAACTGATGCTCGGTGATGATGCCGGCGTCCACCAGCTGCTCCCCCAGCTGGCGATGCAGGCCCAGGCGCCGCTCTTCGAGCTGCGTGCGCAAGGCCTCGCGCAGGTGTTGCTCGTCGATCAGGCCGCTTTGCACCAGCGCCTCGCCCACGTGGCGCGCGCTCAACGTGCGCCCGGCGGGGCTGTCGAGCAGCTGCCACAACTCCCCCGGCGTGCGCGGCTGAGGCGGGTGCGCGGCAGCAACGACCGGGTTGGAAAGCGTTTCGTCGGCCATGGACAGTACGGGGGCGGGTCACCAGGACACCCCATTGTGCCGGGTTTGCCGCCGCGCGGTATCGGGGGTCGCCCCAAAAGCCTTGGCCCGCGGGCTGCGCGACAATCGCACCATGGACACATCCCATACCCCGCCCGAACGCATCGCCCTCGTCACCGGCGCTGGCAGCGGCATCGGGCGCGCCTGCGCGCTGGCCCTGCTGCAAGACGGCTGGACGGTCTGGCTCGTCGGCCGCCGCGCCGCGGCCCTGCAGGCCAGCATCGAGCACGCCGCGGCACAGGCGCCCGCCCTGCGGGCACGCGCCCACCCCTACGTCGCCGACGTGGGCGATCCCGAGGCGGTGCAAGCCCTGTTTGATGCCGTGCGTGCGCGCCACGGCCGGCTGGACCTGCTGTTCAACAATGCCGGTGTCTTCACCCTCACCGCAACGCCCGACGCCACCACGCTGGAGCACTGGCACCAGGCGGTGCAAACCAACCTCCACGGCGCGTTTTATTGCCTGCGCGCCGCCTTTGGGCTGATGCGCACCCAGTCGCCGCGCGGCGGGCGCATCATCAACAACGGCTCGATTTCGGCGCACACGCCACGCCCCGGCTCGATCGCTTACACCGCCACCAAGCATGCCATCACCGGCTTGACCAAGGCCGCCGCGCTCGATGGACGCGCGTTCGACATTGCCGTGGGCCAGATCGACATCGGCAACGTGGCCAGCGACATGACCGCGGCCATGGCCGCCGGGGTGCTGCAGGCCGACGGCAGCATCCGCCCCGAAGCCCGCATGGGCATGGACGCCGTGGTCCAGACCTTCATGGCCATGGTGCGCCTGCCGCTGCAAGCCAATGTGCTGTTCACCACCGTCATGGCCACGCAAATGCCGTTTGTGGGGCGGGGCTAGGGGCTTGGCCGCCCTGCCGCGCGGCCCCTACAGCGGCAGCGCGCTGGTGCACTTGATCTCGTCCAGGCAAACGCTGGAGCGCACCCCGTTGACCCCGGGCAGCTGCGCCAGCGTCCCGAGCAGAAAGTCCGACAGCGCCTTGAGGTCCCGCGCCACGACCTTGAGCACGTAATCGAAGTCGCCCGTGACCGCGTAGCACTCCTGCACCTGCGCCATGTCGCGCACCCGCTCGCGAAAGCGCTCCACCTCGCGGATGTGGCCGCGTTCCATCGTCACGTGCACAAAGGCCGTCACCCCCAGCCCCAGGCGGGCGGCGTCCAGCCGCGCCTCGTAGCGGCGCACGTAGCCCTGCTCCTCCAGGCGGCGGTGGCGGCGGTTGCACTGCGCGGGCGAAAGGTGCACCGCCTCGGCCAACGCCTGGTTGCTGATGCGGCCGTCCTCTTGCAAACGGGCCAAAATGCGCCGGTCCACAGCGTCCACGGCGGCTTCAGGGGTCATCGCTTTCTCCAAAACGCTTTTATACGCAACAGTCTTGCATGGTTGCGGGTTTACCGCAGGTCGAAACGCAAACCCATTGCGTCAACGCGGGCATAAGCTTGCGGCTTTCAATACCACCTTGCAGGAGTCGCACCATGGCCGACCTGTTTGACAACCCGATGGGCCTGTGCGGATTCGAGTTCGTCGAATTTGCCGCGCCCACCCCCAACGTGCTGGAGCCGCTGTTTCAGGCACTGGGCTTCACCCGCATCGCGCGCCACCGATCCAAGGACGTGGAGCTGTGGCGCCAGGGACAGATCAACTTCATCATCAACCGTGAGCCGCGCAGCCTGGCCGACTACTTCGCGCAGGAGCACGGCCCCAGCGCCTGCGGGCTGGCGTTCCGCGTGAAGGACGCGCACCGCGCCTACTACCGCGCGCTCGAGCTGGGCGCCCAGCCCATCGACATCCCCACCGGCCCGATGGAGCTGCGCCTGCCGGCGATCAAAGGCATTGGCGGCGCGCCGCTGTACCTGATCGACCGCTTCGAGGACGGCAAGAGCATCTACGACATCGACTTCGAATTCCTGCCCGGCTTCGAGGACCCGGCCAACCGCCACCCCGTGGGGCATGGGTTCAAAATCATCGACCACCTCACGCACAACGTCTACCGCGGGCGCATGGCCTATTGGGCGCAGTGGTACGAGCGGCTGTTCAACTTCCGCGAAATCCGCTACTTCGACATCCAGGGCGAATACACCGGCCTCAAGAGCCGCGCAATGACCGCGCCCGACGGCCTCATCCGCATTCCGCTCAATGAGGAAGGCGGCTCCGGTGGCAACGGCCAGATCGAAGAATTCCTGATGCAGTTCAACGGCGAGGGCATCCAGCACATCGCCCTGCTGACGGACGACCTGCTGGCCAGCGTGGACGCCCTGCAGATGGCCGGCGTGCCGCTGATGAGCGCGCCCAACGACATTTACTACGACATGTTGGAAGAACGCCTGCCGGGCCACGGCGAGCCGGTGGCCGAGCTGCAGGCCCGCGGCATTCTGCTGGACGGCTCCACCGCGGGTGGTGACAAGCGCCTGCTGCTGCAGATCTTCAGCCAGCCGCTGCTCGGGCCGGTGTTCTTCGAATTCATCCAGCGCAAGAACGACGAGGGCTTTGGCGAAGGCAACTTCAAGGCCCTTTTCGAAAGCCTGGAACGCGACCAGATCCGACGCGGCACGCTCAAGGTCGAGACCGCCGCAGCCTGATCCCCACAGAAGGAAAACCACCATGACCAAGCTCGAAGGCCCCGCCCTGCAAGCCGCTCTCGCCCAATTGCCCGCCTGGACGTTCGACGCCGAACGGCACGCCATCCGCCGGGCGCTGCGCTTTGCGGACTTCAACGCGGCCTTCGGCTTCATGACACGCGCCGCCCTGGAGGCCGAGCGCCGCGACCACCACCCGGAGTGGTTCAACGTCTACAACCGGGTGGACATCCTGTTTTCCACGCACGATGCCGGGGGGCTGACCGAGCGCGACATCGCGTTTGCGCGCTGGGTCGACGCGACCGCCCCGGCCATGGGGGCGATCGATGAGCGCAACCGCTGAACCCGTCCTGCACGGCCTGGCCGCCGGCGAGGCCGGACGCCCGGACAGCCCGGACTGGACCATCCCGCAAAACTGGGCCGCCTACACGCCGCAGGAACACGCCACCTGGGCCACGCTGTACCAGCGCCAGATGGCCCTGCTGCCCGGCCGCGCCTGTGAGGCCTTCGTGGACGGCATGCGCCGCCTGCCCATCGAGCCCGACCGCATCCCGGACTTCGAGCGCCTGTCCGAGGTACTCATGCGCCACACCGGCTGGCAGGTGGTCGCCGTGCCCGGACTGGTGCCCGACGACGTGTTCTTCGAGCACCTAGCCCACCGGCGCTTTCCGGCCGGACAGTTCATCCGCCGCGCCGACCAGTTGGACTATCTGCAGGAGCCCGACGTTTTCCACGACGTGTTTGGCCATGTGCCGATGCTGATGCACCCGGTCATGGCCGACTTCATCCAGGCCTACGGGCACGGCGGCCTGCGCGCGCAGCGCCTGGGCGCGCTGGACATGCTGGCGCGCGTGTACTGGTACACGGTGGAGTTTGGCCTGGTGCGAGAAAGCGGCGCGCTGCGCATCTACGGCGCAGGCATCGTGTCGTCTGCGTCCGAGAGCCGCTTTTGCCTGGAATCCCCCTCGCCCCACCGCCTGGGCTTCGATCTGGCGCGCGTGATGCGCACGCGCTACCGCATCGACGACTTTCAGCAGACCTACTTTGTGCTCGACCACCTGGACGACCTGCTGCGGCTGGCCGAGATCGACTTCGCCCCGCTGTACGAACAAGTGAGCCGTTTGGACACTCTGAGCGCCGACGCGGTGCTGCCGCAGGATACGGTGATTACGCGGGGCGACGGGCGCTACCACCGACAGCGCGCGCTTGAGCTTCAGGATCGCTGATTCACAACTCTCGGGGCGCTCGCCGAGGCCGAGCCAGCAACAGCCACGAGAAAATTGTGGCTGCCCTGGCGCTGTGCGGCGCGGGCGTGGCAATGGCCCAGTCCGCCGGTACCAGCAAGGTGGAGCTGTGGGGTATCGTGGATGCCGCCGTGCGCCACACCAACAACGAAGGTGCCGGCAAGGATGGCCTGACGAGGATGATCGGTGGCGGCATGTCGCAAAGCCGCTGGGGTATCAATGTGGAGGAGGACCTGGGTGGCGGGTCCAAGGCCCTGGTGGTGCTGGAAAACCGTCTCAATGCCGATGACGGCAGTGTTTCCACCCCCTTCTTCCAACTGTCCTATCTGGGTCTGCAAGGCCCTTATGGCCGCCTGACTGCCGGACGTCAGTGGAACGTCCTGTTCGACGTGGTGACCAGCACCTACGCTTCGTTCCCGTACTCCCCCTACATGGAAGCCTACAAGCCTGAGTTGGGAATGGCCATGGGCGCGCGTACCAGCAACATGCTGAAGTACACCTTCGCAACGCCGGACCGCAGCTTCGTAGGCTCGCTGCAATATTCGTTTGACGAGAACAACGACACCAAGGCATTGGAAGCTGGCCTGCCTGCCTCGCAGGCGCAAGTGCCTGCCTTCGTTGCAGGCACCCTGGGTGGTGGCGCCTGGAAGACGGTTGGCGGCTACCTGCGCTACTCCGCGAGCGGGTTTGCCGTCGGCGGCGGCTACATGCGCACGACGCTGCCGGGCGGCACCGACGTAGACGCCTGGACTCTGGAGTTGTGTATCGTTCTTTCTGTAAATTCCATTTTGCCGGTTGTCTGCTGGGCGGGGATCTCCGGCGCTACGCCCCTACGCTCCCCGCCCAGCAGACAGCGCGAGGGTGGGTCTGACGCCATGACTTCGAGAAAGGAGTGTAACCCTCATGGCAATACGAGTCGAAACCAACCCCTTGGAAGCCGCTTATGCGATCTTGCTCGAGAACGGACTGGATGGCGCCGGCGAGGCCCTGCGCATTCTCGTCAATGAAGCCGCCAAGATCGAGCGCGCCGAGTATCTCGGCGCCCGTCCCTACGAGCGCTCCCCGACCCGGCGCGACTACGCCAACGGCTTCAAGCCCAAGACCAT
>NZ_VJOL01000020.1 GCF_007556705.1 Tepidimonas thermarum
ACGGCCGCCAGCGCCTCGGCCAGCGTCTTGGCCGCAAAGCCTTCGCGGCCCGCCGCCAGCGCCTGCTCAGCCGTCACCACGCCCAGCGACACCAGCGTCGCCAGCGCCCCACCGGCCTTGAGCACGGCACGGCGGTTGGAAAGTTCAGTCATCATCGTGCGCTCCTTGGTGATGCGTTTCGGCAGCGGACCCCCACTTGTGTGGCCCGCCCATTCCAGGAACCGATTTTGGGCGTCAGACGCCCGAGGGGCATCGGTATTTCCCCTAAAAATTCAAATATTCTTTGGCTCTGATAGACAAGACCTATCACGAAGCCCTTTGCCCCACTACGCGTGGGGCCGCCCCCGTCACTTCAACAGCGCCAGTGCTTCCCGGAACCGCGGATGGTCCGCGTCGCGCAGCCACTCGAAGCCCACCATCTCGGTGGTGACCAGCTCCACACCATTGGCGGCGAGCCGGTCCAACGCCGCGTCGCGGTCGCGCTCGTGGCGTGACCCGCAGGCGTCCGTCACCACCCAGACATCGAAGTCGTGCTCCAGCAGGCCAAGCGCCGTCTGGAGCACGCAAACGTGCGCCTCGCAGCCCGCCAGCACGACGGTTTGGCGCGCCGGGGCTGGCGGTTTTTGCAAATGTTTGGGCAGGCTGCGGGCATTGCCCGCGGGACGGGCCGGCCCGCGCAGCGCCCCCAGCAGCCCACTGCCGCAGGCGTCAAACGCGGTTTTGGCAAAGACCTGCCGGCAGCGCGGGCGCAGCGCCGCCACCAACGGCCCAAGCCGTTGCGGGACCTGCTCGGTGCCCCAGACCGGCACCTCCAGCAGCGCGGCCAAACCTGCCAGCACGTGCGCACGCTGCAGCACCTGCGCGCCCTGTGCGATGGCCGGCATCAGCCGTTCCTGATAGTCCACCAGCACGAGCTGGCAGTCGTGTGCATCCAACAACATCCAAATGTTCGCTTCATTGTCGCCGCCGCCGGTTGACGCGGACCGACCAAAGTGCGTATCGTATCCGCTGTCATGATCGCGATGGCACGACTCGGGTCTGCAACGCGGGCTTTACGCGCCGCGGGGTTGGCCGCCACGCTCGTGGGGCTGGTCGGCTGCGCCAGTGCGCCCGTGGCGCACGATGCGGGGGCGCGCGCGGCACCGTCTGCGTCCGTCCGGCATCCGCTCCCGCAGGCCGCGGCGGCGGATGACCCGATCGCGCAATGGCTGGCCGGCCAGCACACCGCCCCCGCGCCGCCGGACGATGACAAGCGAACCGAGGTGCTGGCGGTGGCCTTGGCGTACGTCGGCGTGCCCTACCGGCGCGGTGGCAGCGATTACGCCGATGGCGTGGACTGCAGCGGCTTCGTGCAAGTGGCGTTTCGGGATGCCCTGGGTGTACGGCTGCCACGCACGGCGTCGGAGCAGGCCGAAGCCACGCGCCCGATCGACCCAGCGGCCCTTGCCGCGGGCGATCTGGTGTTTTTCAACACGCTGGGGCGCCCCTACAGCCACGTGGGGATTTACGTGGGCCAGGGCCGCTTCGTGCACTCACCGCGGGCGGGGGCACGGGTGCGTTTGGAACGCATGGACAGCGCCTACTGGCGTAACCGTTTCGACGGCGCGCGGCGCATCGATTTCGCGCCCAACGATCTGCAGGCGCGCGCCGACGGTGGTGGCCCAGGCACGGGCGGCGTGCAGCGCTGATCCGTCCCCCCGGGCGTGGCCACGCCACAGCGAGTGACCTCGCCCAGCTGATCAGGCGGTTGCCGCTTTGCGCAGGATGTCGTAGAGCTGGTCCTTGAGCAGCAGTTTTTCTTTTTTGAGCGTTTCGATCTGCTCGTGGCTGCCGGGCTCGATGCCCTGTTCCATGCGCTGGATGCGCTCATCGAGCTCGTTGTGCTTGTCGAACAGGCGCTGGAAATGATGGTCGCGGGTTTTGAGCTGGCTGATGAGGTCGCGATACTCGGGGAACATGGTCTCTCCTGTGCTAACGATGTCGTGACGACACCACCACTGTAACCGACGGCGTTGGCCGACCGCAGCGGCGCGCCGCCGCCAGCGGCCCGCGTTTGCGCTGGGTCAAACGCGGCATGTCGTGTTCAGCCGCGCTTGACGCAGTCGGCGTAGTAGCGCCGACTGCCATCGAGCCCCTCTTCCACCACCAGGCCGTGGATGTCGGTCTCGAAGCCGGGGCAACGGGCGTTGAACTCACGTGAAAACTTGAGGTAGTCCACGATCTTGCGGTTGAACACCTCACCGGGGATGAGCAGCGGAATGCCCGGCGGATACGGCGTGATGAGCGCGGTGGTGATGCGCCCTTCCAGCTCGTCGATGGGGACGCGCTCGGTGTTGTGACGCGCGATCTGCGCGAAAGCGTCGCTGGGCTTCATGGCCGGGGTCAGGTCGCTGAGGTAAATCTCGGTGCTCAGGCGCGCCACGTCGTACTTGGCGTACATCTCGTGCACGAACTGGCACAGATCGCGCAGGCCCATGCGCTCGTAGCGCGGCTGTTTGCGGCAGAACTCCGGCATCACGCGCCACATGGGCTGGTTGCGGTCGTAGTCGTCTTTGAACTGCTGCAACGCCGTCAGCAGCGTGTTCCAGCGGCCCTTGGTGATGCCGATGGTGAACATGATGAAAAACGAGTACAGGCCGGTCTTTTCGACCACCACGCCGTGCTCGGCCAAAAATTTGGTGACGATGCTGGCCGGAATGCCGGTGGGGGCGAAATCGCCCTTGAGGTTGAGGCCGGGCGTGATGATGGTGGCCTTGATCGGGTCGAGCATGTTGAAGCCCGGCGCCATGTCGCCAAAACCATGCCAGGCGTCTTCGCCATCGGCGGTTTGCACGCCGTCGGCATCGGTGCGTTTGAGCACCCAGTCGCTGGCACGGCCTATCCCCTCCTCGGCCAGCTCCTCGGGGCCCCAGACCTGAAACCACCACTCCTGGGGGCCAAATTCGGCGTCCACTTTGCGCATGGCGCGCCGAAAGTCCAGCGACTCGGCAATGCTTTCTTCCACCAGCGCGGTGCCGCCGGGCGGCTCCATCATCGCCGCCGCCACGTCGCAGCTGGCGATGATGCTGTACTGCGGGCTGGTCGAGGTGTGCATCAGGTACGCCTCGTTGAACAGATGCCGGTCGAGCGCCTGCGTCTGCGAATCCTGCACCAGCACCTGCGAGGCCTGGCTGATGCCTGCCAGCAGCTTGTGGATGGACTGCGTGGAATACACCACCGAATGACGCGGGCGTGCGCGTTTGCGCCCCATGGCGTGGAAGGTGCCATAGAACGGGTGGAACGCCGCGTGCGGCAGCCACGCCTCGTCGAAGTGCAGGTTGTCGACGTAGCCGTCGAGCAACTGCTTGATGGTTTCGGTGTTGTAGAGCACGCCGTCGTAGGTGGACTGCGTCAGCGTCAGGATTTTGGGCCGCACCGATGGCGCATCCACCCCCTGCAGCAACGGGTGCGCGGCGATTTTGGCGCGGATGCTGTCGGGCTCGAACTCGCTTTGCGGGATCGGGCCGATGATGCCGTAGTGGTTGCGCGTCGGCTTGAGGAAAACAGGAATCGCGCCCGTCATGATGATCGAGTGCAGGATGGACTTGTGGCAGTTGCGATCCACCACCACCACGTCCCCCGGCGCCACCGTGTGGTGCCAGACCATCTTGTTGCTGGTGCTGGTGCCGTTGGTGACGAAAAAGCAATGGTCGGCGTTGAAGATGCGCGCCGCGTTGCGCTCGCTCTCGCCGATGGCGCCGTTGTGGTCGAGCAGCTGCCCGAGCTCCTCCACCGCGTTGCAAACGTCGGCGCGCAGCATGTTCTCGCCAAAGAATTGGTGAAACATCTGGCCCACCGGCGTTTTGAGAAACGCCACCCCGCCCGAGTGACCAGGGCAGTGCCATGAGTAGGAGCCGTCTTCGGCATAGTCGAGCAGCGCCTTGAAAAACGGCGGCTGGATGTACTCCAGGTAGGCTTTGGCCTCGCGGATGATGTGGCGCGCCACGAACTCCGGCGTATCCTCGAACATGTGGATGAAGCCGTGCAGCTCGCGCAACACATCGTTGGGCAGGTGGCGGCTGGTGCGCGTCTCGCCATAGACGTAGATCGGCACCTCGGCGTTGCGCCGTCGCACCTCCTGCACGAAGGCGCGCAGGTTTTGCACCGCGGGGTCGTCTTCGGGATTGTCGCTGACCTCCTCGTCATCGATCGACAAGATGAACGCGCTGGCCCGGCTTTGCTGCTGGGCAAACTGCGACAAATCGCCGTAGCTGGTCACGCCAACGACCTCGAACCCCTCGTTCTGGATGGCCTGCGCCAGCGCCCGAATGCCCAGCCCAGAGGTGTTGTCGGAACGGTAATCTTCGTCGATGATGACGATGGGAAAGCGGAATTTCATGGTCCGCGAGTGTATGCCAAGGGGGTGAACCATGGATGACGCCACGCTGTGGTGGGTGCTGGCCGGGCTGGCCGTGGTGGCCGAACTGGCCAGCGGCACGTTTTTTCTGTTGATGCTGGCCGTGGGGGCCGCGGCAGGCGCGGTGGCGGCGCACGCCGGGTTGGCGCTGACGGGGCAGCTCGTGGCCGCCGCCGCGGTCGGCGGTGGCGCGGTGGCGCTGTGGGCGCGCTGGCGCCGCCACCACCCCAAGGCGCCGCCCCCGCAGGCCAACCCCGACGTGGTGCTGGACGTGGGACAGGTGCTGCACATTACCCAATGGGCGGCCGATGGCACGGCGCGGGTGCGCTACCGTGGCGCCGACTGGTTGGCCGAGGCGGCACCTGGCCAACCCCACACGGACGGCGCCTGGCGCATCACCGCCGTCGTGGGCAACCGCCTCATCGTCGAGCCCGCCCACGCCTGACACCCCGGTTTTTGATCCCCATTCGTCGCCACTGGAGCCACCATGGAAATCGCCTTTGTCCTGTTCGTCATCGCCGTCGTGTTCGTCGTCAAGTCCATCAAGGTGGTGCCCCAGCAAACCGCCTGGGTGGTCGAGCGCCTGGGCCGCTACGACCGCACCCTGGCGCCCGGGCTGAACTTCGTCGTCCCCTTCATCGAGAAGGTGGCCTACAAGCACAGCCTCAAGGAAATCCCGCTCGACGTGCCCGAGCAGATCTGCATCACCAAGGACAACACCCAGCTCAAGGTCGATGGCATCCTGTACTTTCAGGTCACCGACCCGATGCGCGCCAGCTACGGATCGTCCAACTACGTGCTGGCCATCACCCAGCTGGCCCAGACCACGCTGCGCAGCGTGATCGGCCGGCTGGAGCTGGACAAAACGTTCGAAGAACGCGAGATGATCAACGCGCAGGTGGTCAACGCCATCGACGAGGCGGCGCTGAACTGGGGCGTCAAGGTGCTGCGCTACGAAATCAAGGACTTGACGCCGCCGGCCGAAATCCTGCGCGCGATGCAGGCCCAGATCACCGCCGAGCGGGAAAAGCGCGCGCTCATCGCTGCCTCCGAGGGCAAGCGCCAGGAGCAGATCAACCTGGCCGAAGGCGAGCGCGCGGCGTTCATCGCCAAGAGCGAAGGGGAAAAGCAAGCCGCGATCAACCAGGCCCTGGGCGAAGCTGCCGCCATCCGCGAAGTGGCCGAAGCCACCGCGCAGGCGATCGAGCGGGTGGCTGCTGCCATCCGCCAGCCTGGCGGCGAGCAGGCGGTGCAGCTCAAGGTGGCCGAAAAGGCGGTCGAGGCCTACGCGCGCGTGGCCCACGACGCCACCACCACACTCATCGTGCCCAGCAACATGGCGGAAGTCTCGGCGCTGATCGGGTCGGCCATGCACATGATCGCCACGGCCAAGAAGGCGTGAACGGCGTTGTACAATGGCGTGCTCCCGGAGAGATGGATGAGTGGTTTAAGTCGCACGCCTGGAAAGCGTGTAGGGGTTAACAGCCCCTCGGGGGTTCGAATCCCCCTCTCTCCGCCACCATCGAGGGCCCCCCAAGGACCGGTCGCTGCTGCGCTGCGCTGACACCGTCGCCGGGCCGTGTCCCCGCAGGCACGCTGCACGAAGGCCAGCGGCCACTACGCCATTGGCAATGCCCGCTGCAAGATCGCGTCGGTGGCGTGGGTACGGGCGTCGAGCACGCCAAATGTCAGGCCAGGCGAGGGCCCCAAACGGCTGGCGATAAACGCATCCGCCACTGCCTGTGGCGAGCGGGTGCGCAAAAGCACCGCCTGTGCCAACAATGCCAGTTGCTGGGTTATCTCGCGGGCCTGCGCCTGCAGCGCGGCTGGGTCGCCCTCTTTTAGCGTCACCGCCAAACGTTGCAGGGCGTGCCGCGCAGGCGCGTCGTCGCGCAAAGTCTGCGCCCAGTCGCGTAACAAGGCCTGGGCGCCCTCTGGGTTGCTGCGCAACGCGCGCAGCACGTCCAGCGTCATCACATTGCCCGATCCCTCCCAGATGGCGTTGACGGGCGATTCCCGCAGCAGACGCGGCATGACACCCTCTACCACATAGCCATTGCCGCCGAGCACCTCCATGGCCTCGGCGGTGGCGGCGATGGTGCGCTTGCAGACCCAGAATTTGGCGGCCGGGGTCAGAATGCGCCGCCACGCCTGATCCAGCGGATCGTCGGATTCACACGCCTGCGCCAACCGCAGCCCAAGCTGCAGGGCGGCTTCGCTTTCCAACGCGAGGTCCAGCAGCACGCCGCGCATGACCGGTTGGTCTTGCAAGCGGCGCCCGAACGTGTGGCGGTGACGCGCCGCGTGGATGGCCTGGACCAGCGCGGCCCGCACAATCGCGGCGCTGCCAAGCACACAGTTGATGCGGGTGTAGCTGGCCATCTCGACCAGCGTGGCCAGGCCACGCTCTGGCGGGCCGATCAAAATGCCCCAGGCGTCCTCGAACTCGACCTCACCACTGGCGTTGCTGCGGTTGCCCATCTTGTCCTTGAGGCGCTGCAGACGCACGGCATTGCGCGTGCCGTCCATCCACCAGCGCGGCACAAAAAAGCAGCCAATGCCGTCTTCCCCGGCGATCCGGGCGCTGACCAGATGGGCGTCACTGGTGGGTGCGGAGTAAAACCATTTGTGCCCGCGCAGCCGGTAGACGGCACCGCGCCCCTGACCCTGCACGGGCCAAGCGGTGGTGGTGTTGGCGCGCACGTCCGATCCGCCTTGTTTTTCTGTCATGCCCATGCCGATCCAGACGGCGCGTTTGCGCGTCAGCGGTGCGTCTTGTGGGTCGTCGTCGAGGCAAAGCAACTGGCTTCCCAGTAGCGACCACAGCCCGGGTTCGCGCTGCAGAATCGGGATGGCCGCCTGCGTCATGGTGGCGGGGCACAGCGTGCCCTGCTCCACCTGCCCGTGCAGGTAAAACAGCGCGGCCCAAGCGGTCCAGCGCCCTGGCTGCGCGTCGCGCCACGGCCCGCTGACGCCGCCCGCGGCACGCAGCTGGCCCAGCAACCGGTGCCAGCCGGGATGAAAGACCACCGCATCGATGCGGTGCCCGCGCGCATCGAATGGCCGATGCCGTGGAGGATGCTCGTTGGCCGCCACCGCATCCGCACGCGCGTCGGCCGTTGCGATCGCGCGTCCATAGGCCTGCAGGGCCGGTACCGCCCACCCGGCGCCGGCATCCGCCACGGCCTGCTGCAAGGCTGCATCGGCCGCCCAAAGGTCTGGTCCCGCCCATTCCGGCACCTGGTTGAGCACCTCGTGGGTACGCCAGCCGGCGCCGGGCGACGATGGCACGTGGTCGGTGGCCGGTGTTTCGATGTTCATGGCTTTGCTCCCGATGCGGTCGCGGTGCGCCAGCGCTGCAGCACCGCGGGCGGCGCGGTGGGGTGTCCATCTGCCCAGTAACCCTGGTAGCGGTCGCACCCCATCGCGCGCAGGGCTTCGAGCTGGGCGGCCGTCTCCACCCCCTCGGCCACCACCGACAGCCCCAGGTGGTGGGCCATGGCGACGATGGCAGCACACAGCCGGTGGCTGTCGCCGCCGTTTTCGACGCCGCGCACGAAGCTGCGATCGATCTTGACCGTATCCACCGGCAGGCGCTGCAGATAGCCCAGCGACGAATACCTGACGCCAAAGTCGTCGATCGCCACCGCCACGCCATGGGCGCGCAAGCGGGCCAGCGCGCCGGCGGCATCGGCCCCTGGATCCAGCAAGGCCGACTCGGTCACCTCCAGCTCCAACGCCGCGCCCGGCAGCCCGCGTTGCGCAAGCGCCGCCAGCACCTGGTCGGCCCAATCGGCATGCGAAAACTGCCGCGCCGAGACGTTGACCGCGATGCAGGCATCGCGCCAACCGGCGGCCCGCCAGCCGGCCACGACGTCGAGCGCCTGCTCCAGCACCCAGCGGCCCATCGCCTCGATCAGGCCGCAGGACTCGGCCACCGGGATGAATTCACCCGGCGCCACCGGCCCCAATTGCGTGTCCTCCCAGCGCAGCAGGGCTTCGGCGCCGCAGGGGGCGGGCTGGCCAAAACCCAATTGCGGCTGGACCACGACCGACAACGCCTGCTGCCGCACCGCGTGCCGCAGCCGCGACTCGAGCTGCATGCGACGCGCCGCCATGTCGGTCAGATCCTGGCTGAAGAAGGCAAACGTCCCGCGCCCCAACGCTTTGGCCCGGTACAGCGCCGCGTCGGCCGCCCCCATCAGGGCCTGGGGGTCTGTCCCATGATGGGGCACGAGCGCGATGCCCACGCTGACGCCGATTTGCAATTCCTGCCCACTGGGGCTGGTCCATACGCCCGCGAGCGTTTCGATCAGCTCCCGCGCGAGTGCGGCGGCGTCCGATGCCGCACGTACGTGGCGCATCAGCACCACGAATTCGTCGCCGCCCAGCCGCGCCAGCGCATCGCCCTGGCGCAGACGTTGGCGCAACCGCTGTCCTACGCTGGCCAGCAGCGCATCGCCGGTGCTGTGGCCCAGGGTGTCGTTGACGTCCTTGAAGCGGTCCAGGTCCATCATCAGCAACGCCAGCTGCTCGCCGTGGCGCTGCGCTTCGGCCAGCGCGGCTTGCAGCCGCTCGTTCCACTGCAGGCGGTTGGGCAACCCGGTCAACGGGTCGTGGCGCGCCAAGTGCGCCATGCGCCGCTGGCTGCGCCGCAGCTGCAGCTGCTGACGGTACGCCTCCTGCCAGTCGAACAAGATACCGCTGAAATGGCGCGGCTTGCCTTGCACGTCGCCTATCGCCCGGCCACGCCCACGAAACCAATGCCAGCGCCCATCGAAGCAGCGCAGGCGGTAGGCTTCGTCGAACACCTCACCGCTGCTCAGCGCCTTGTGCACCGCCGCCAGCGTGCGCTTGCGGTCGGCCGGGTGCAGGCGATCGCGAAACGAGAAGTCGCGGTGAAAATCATCCCCCTGGTACCGCAGCAGACGCGCAAAACCGGCCGAATACTCGACGATGTCGGTCTGCAAGTTCCAGTCCCAGGTACCGGCGCGGCTGCCCTCGAGTGCCAGCTGCACCTGGCGCTCGCCGCGCTGCAAGGCCTCCAGCGCCGCGCTGTCGTGCCCCACCTCACGCGCGAGCACCAGCAGCCAGGGGGCCGGCACCGGCGTTGCGCTGCCCGGGTCCATCCAGGGCCGGTGCACGTTCAAACGCGCCCACACGATGCTGCCATCCGGGCGCACGAAGCGCTTGTCCACCTGCATCCAGCGCACCTCGGCCGCGATCAGGCGGCCGATGCGCTGGCGGTCACCTGCCTGATCGTCCGGGTGCGTCAGGGCCATGAAGGTCGAACGCAGCAGCGCCCCGGCCGGGCGGCCAAACAATGCCTCACAGGCGGCGTTGACCCAGACAAACCGGCCATCGAGCGCCAAGACGTAGGCGGCCTGGTCGGCACCGGTCATGGCGTCCACCCAGGCGGCCACGGGGGCGCACGCGCCCCACGCCGGCGCCCATTCCGGGGCGCCGGGTGTACCATCCATGCGGGTGTCGGCGTCCTCCATGGCGCTATCGTAGTCCATGGCGCCGGGTCTGGGCGCCGCAACCCGTTGGCCAGTGGGATCAGGTCAGGGCCGTGTCCACGTCGCGCCGCTGCAGCGCCAGGTATTCCTTGGACTGCATCTCCTGCAGGCGCGAGACCGTGCGGGGGAATTCGTGTGCCAGCGGCCCCTCGGTGTAGAGCCGCTCCGGGGGCACGGCGGCCGAGACGATGAGCTTGACCCGGCGGTCGTACAACACGTCCACCAGCCAGGTAAAGCGCCGCGCCGCGGACGCCATGTTGGGCGGCAGCTGCGGCACGTTGCTCAGCAGCACGGTGTGGAATTGGCTGGCCAGCTCCAAATAGTCGTTTTGCGAACGCGGCCCGCCGCACAGCGTGCGAAAGTCGAACCACACCACGCCGCCAGCACGGCGGATGGCGCGGATTTCTCGCCCCTCGATGCGCAGCACCGGGTCTTCATCCTGGGCTTCGGCCAATTGCCCAAAGATGGTCTCCATCTCCTGCTCGGTGGCCTCGCCCAACGGTGTCAGGTACAGGCGCACGTGCTCGAGCGCGCGGCGGCGGTAGTCCACCCCATGATCGACGTTGACCACCTCCATGGTGCGTTTGAGCAATTCGATCGCGGGCAGAATACGGTCCCGGTGCAGTCCGTCGGGGTAGAGCCCGTCCGGGTGGAAGTTGCTGGTCGTGACCATGCCGATGCCGTATCTCTGCATTGCCTCCAGCAGGCGGTGCAGAATCATGGCGTCGGTGACGTCGGCGACGTGAAACTCGTCGAAGCAAATCAGGCGAAAACGCTCGGCCATGCGCCGCGCCAGGGCGTCCAGCGGGTTGACCGTGCCCTGCAAAGCCGCCAGCTCGCGATGCACCTCACGCATGAATTCGTGAAAGTGCAGGCGCGTTTTGCGCCGCAGCGGGACGGCGTTGTAGAAGCAGTCCATCAAAAAGCTCTTGCCGCGCCCCACGCCCCCCCACAGGTACACCCCGCGCGGTATGGGCAAGCGATGGATGAGCTTTTTGAACGCGTTGGAGCGCCGTTGTTTGAAGTGCGACCACTCGGCAGCGCAGCGCTCCAGCGCTTCGACCCCGCGCAGCTGGGCGGGGTCACTGGCAAAGCCGTGGGCGGCCAGCGCGGCCTCGTAGGCGCGCCGCACCGGCCCCCACGCGGCATCGGCCGCTGCAGCGGCCGATGCCATCACCACGGTCGGCGGCGAAACGGTCACGGCATCAGAAGTTGAGCGTGCGCCTGTCCACCGCCAAGGCCGCCTCCTTGGTCGCCTCGGACAGCGACGGGTGGGCGTGGCAGATGCGCGCGATGTCCTCGGCGCTGGCCTTGAACTCCATGGCCATGACGGCTTCGGCGATCAGCTCGGACACCATCGGCCCGACCATGTGCACGCCCAACACCTGATCGGTTTGGGCGTCGGCCAAGATCTTGACCATGCCGGTGGTGTCGCCCAAGGCACGCGCACGGCCATTGGCCATGAACGGGAAGGTGCCCGCCTTGTAGGCGCGGCCGGCGGCCTTGAGCTGCTGCTCGGTCTGGCCAACCCAGGCGACCTCGGGGCTGGTGTAGATCACCCACGGGATGGTGTTGAAGTCCACGTGCGGGTGTTGGCCGGCGATGCGCTCGGCCACGGCCACGCCCTCCTCCTCGGCCTTGTGCGCCAGCATCGGGCCCCGCACCACGTCGCCCACCGCCCACACGCCGGGCAGGTTGGTGCGGCATGCGTCGTCCACCACGATGGCGCCGCGCTCGTCGAGCCGCAGGCCCACCGCCTCGGCGTTGAGCCCGGCGGTGTTGGGCACCCGTCCGATCGAGACGATGAGCTTGTCCGCCTCCAGCGTCACCGCCTCGCCCTTGGCACTGGTGTAGGCGATGCTGACGCCCTTCTTGGTGGTCTTGACCTCACCGACCTTGACGCCCAGCTCGATCTTCAGGCCCTGCTTGTCGAAGGCTTTTTTCGCCTCCTTGGCGATGTGCTCATCCACCGCGGCCAGGAACGTGGGCATCCCCTCGAGGATGGTGACGTCCGCCCCCAGGCGGCGCCAGACGGAACCCATTTCCAGCCCGATCACGCCGGCGCCGATGATGGCCAGTTTCTTGGGCACGGCGCCCAGGCGCAGCGCGCCGTCGTTGGAGAGCACCTTGTCTTCGTCAAAGGCCACGCCGGGCAACGCACGCGCCTGGGAGCCCGTGGCCACCACCACCTGCTTGCCCACCAGCGTCTCGGGTTTGTCGCCGCTGACGGCGATCTCGTAGCCGCCCTCCACCGCCTTGACGAACGAGCCGCGGCCATGGAAGAAGGTCACCTTGTTCTTCTTGAACAGGTAGAGGATGCCGTCGTTGTTTTGTTTGACCACCGCATCCTTGCGGGCGATCATCTTGGCCACGTCGATCTTGACGGTACCGGTGCTGATGCCGTGGTCGGCAAAGTGGTGTTGCGCGTGCTCGAAGTACTCGGACGACTGCAACAACGCCTTGGACGGGATGCAGCCCACGTTGGTGCAGGTGCCCCCCGGCGCCGGGCCACCGGCGGCGTTCTTCCATTCGTCGATGCAGGCGACCTTGAAGCCGAGCTGCGCCGCGCGGATGGCGGCGATGTAGCCACCCGGGCCGGCGCCAATGACGACGACGTCAAATGTTTGTGCCATGGGGTTGACTCCGTCGCCTCAGATGTTGAACAGCAGCCGCGCGGGGTCTTCCAGCGCTTCCTTCATCGCCACCAGGCCCAGCACCGCCTCCCGGCCGTCGATGATGCGGTGGTCGTACGACATCGCCAGGTAGTTGATCGGGCGAATGACGATCTGGCCGCTTTCCACCACGGGGCGCTCCTTGGTCGCGTGCACACCCAGGATGGCCGACTGCGGCGGGTTGATGATCGGGGTGGACAGCATGGAGCCGAACACGCCGCCGTTGGAGATGGAAAACGTCCCGCCGGTCATCTCGTCGATGCTGAGCTTGCCCTCCGCCGCGCGCTTGCCAAAGTCGGCAATCTTTTTCTCGATGTCGGCAAAGCTCATTTGGTCGGCGTTGCGCAGGATGGGCACGACCAGGCCACGCGGCGAGCCCACCGCGATGCCGATGTCGAAATAGCCGTGGTAGACGATGTCGTTGCCATCCACGCTGGCGTTGAGGATGGGGAACTTCTTGAGCGCGTGCACCGCCGCTTTGACGAAAAAGCTCATGAAGCCGAGCTTGACGCCATGCTCCTTCTCGAAGCGCTCTTGGTACTTCTTGCGCAGCTCCATGACCGGCGCCATGTTGACCTCGTTGAAGGTGGTCAGGATGGCATTGGTCGCCTGCGATTGCAGCAGCCGCTCCGCGATGCGGGCGCGCAGACGCGTCATGGGCACACGCTGTTCGGGCCGGTTGGCCAGCTCCGCCGGCAAACCGACGGGCGCGCTGACCTGCGGCAGCACGCGCGTGGGTGCCCCGGTCGGGATGGCGGCGGGCGCGCTCGCCGCGGGCTTGGGCGCGGCCACCGCCGCCAGCACATCGCCCTTGGTCACCCGGCCATCTTTGCCGGTGCCGGCCACCGACCCGGGCGCCAAGCCGTGGTCAGCCATGAGCTTGGCGGCCGCCGGCATGGCCACACCAGCCATGCTGCCCGCCGCCGGTGCCGGGGTTGCCACAGCCGGCGCGGTGGCGGGTGCGACGGGCGCAGCAGGCGCCGCCGCGGCCACGGCCTTGCCCTCGGTATCGACCTTGGCGATGACCTGCTCGGACACCACCGTCCCACCGTCGCCCACGACGATCTCGGCCAGCACGCCAGCGGCCGGCGCGGGCACTTCCAACACGACCTTGTCGGTCTCGATTTCGATCAGGATCTCGTCGGCGGCAACCGTGTCGCCGACCTTCTTTTTCCATTGCAGCAGCGTGGCTTCCGCCACCGACTCGGACAGCTGCGGCACTTTGACTTCAACGATGGCCATGGTGTGTTCTTCCTCAACGAATGCGTGAAAAGGGGGGTGCGGCACGGCGGGCGCACGGCCCATCGCGTGCGCCTACCGTGCACAGGTATCACTTGGACAGGATGAAACCCTTGAGCCGGCCGAAGGCAGCCTCCACCAGCGCCTTTTGCTGCTCCTGGTGCAGGTGCGCGTAGCCCACCGCCGGCGAGGCGGATGCGGCACGCCCGGCGTAACCCAAACGCTGGCCATCGAGCATGTTTTCGTGGATGTTGTGCTGGACGAAGAACCAGGGCCCCTGGTTTTGCGGTTCGTCCTGGCACCACACGATGTCGGTGGCGTTGGGGTAGCGCTTCATCTCAGCCGCAAAGGCCTTGTGCGGGAACGGATAGAGCTGCTCGATGCGCACGATGGCGACATCGTCGGCCCCCTTTTCCTCGCGCTTTTTCACGAGGTCGTAGTACACCTTGCCCGAGCACACGATGACGCGCTTGACGCGCTGGGCGTTTTTCACGACGTCGGCGTTTTGCTCCGGGATCACGGTCTGGAAGCTGCCCTTGGTGAATTCGGACAGCGGCGAGGTGGCATCCTTGTTGCGCAGCAGCGACTTCGGCGTGAAGACGATGAGCGGCTTGCGCAGGTTGCGCACCATCTGGCGGCGCAGCACGTGGAAGATCTGGCTGGCCGTCGTGGGCTGCACGATTTGCATGTTGGTGTCGGCCGCCAGCTGCATGAAGCGCTCGATGCGCGCCGACGAGTGCTCCGGCCCCTGCCCTTCGTAGCCATGGGGCAGGAACAGCGTGATGCCGTTGACACGGCCCCACTTGACCTCACCCGAGGCGATGAACTGGTCGATCACCACCTGCGCACCGTTGGCGAAGTCACCAAACTGGGCTTCCCAGATGACCAGGGTATTGGGGTCGCTCGAGGCGTAGCCGTACTCGAAGCCCAGCACCGCCTCCTCCGACAGGATGGAGTCGATGACGGTGAACGGCGCCTGGTTCTCCGCCACGTTCTGCAACGGGATGTAGGTGCCTTCGTCCCACTTCTCACGGTTCTGGTCGTGGATGACGGCGTGGCGGTGCGTGAAGGTGCCGCGGCCGCAGTCCTCACCCGACAGCCGCACCGCGTAGCCGCTGGCCACCAGCGACGCAAACGCCATGTGCTCGCCCATGCCCCAGTCGACGTTGAGCTCGCCACGGCCCATGGCGGCGCGGTCAGCCAGCACCTTTTTGACCAGTTGGTGTGGCGTGATGTTGTCCGGCACGGTGGTGATGCGCTCGGCCAGGCGCCGCCACTCGGTCAGCGGAATGGCGGTGTCGCCCGCATCGGTCCATTTTTTGCCGAGGAAAGGTGTCCAATCGACCGCGTACTTGCTCTTGTAGTCGGTGAGCACGGGCTCCACGGTGCGCCGCCCCTCCTCAAGCATGGCGCGATAGGCCTTGACCATGTCCTCCGGCCCTTCGGGCGGCAAAATGCCTTGCGCAATCAGCTTGTCGCCGTAGAGCTTGCGCGTACCTGGGTGCTGGGCGATTTTTTTGTACATCAGCGGCTGCGTCAGCGACGGCGTGTCCTGCTCGTTGTGGCCCAGCTTGCGGAAGCACACGATGTCGATGACCACGTCCTTTTTGAACGTCTGGCGGAACTCCACCGCCAGTTGCGTGGCCAGCACCACCGCTTCGGGATCGTCGCCGTTGACGTGCAACACCGGCGCTTCGATCATCTTGACCACGTCGGTGCAGTACAAGGTCGAGCGGCTGTCGCGCGGGTCGGACGTGGTAAAGCCGATCTGGTTGTTGATGACGATGTGCACCGTGCCGCCGGTGTAGTAACCGCGCGTCTGGGCCAGCGCCAGCGTTTCCATCACAACGCCCTGGCCGGCAAACGCCGCATCACCGTGCACCAGCACCGGCAGCACCTGCTCGCCCTTGCGGTCACCGCGGCGGTCCATACGCGCGCGCGCCGATCCTTCGACGACGGGGTTGACGATTTCCAGGTGCGAGGGGTTGAACGCCAGGCTCAGGTGCACCGGACCGCCCGGGGTGGACACGTCGGAGCTGAAGCCCTGGTGGTATTTGACGTCCCCTGCGGGCAGGTCTTCCGGCGCGGTGTGCTCGAACTCCGCGAACAAGTCCTTGGGCATCTTGCCCATGACGTTGACCAGCACGTTGAGGCGGCCGCGGTGCGCCATGCCGATGACGACCTCTTGCACGCCGCGCGCGCCGGCTTGCTGGATGAGCTCCTCCATCGAGGCGATGAAGCTCTCGCCCCCTTCCAGCGAGAAGCGCTTCTGCCCCACGTATTTGGTGTGCAGGTAGCGCTCCAGCCCCTCGGCCGCGGTCAGGTTTTCGAGGATGTGCTTCTTTTTGTCCGCGGTGAAGTTGGGTTTGCTGCGGATGCTCTCGAGTTTTTCCTGCCACCAGCGCTTTTGCTTTTGGTCGCTGATGTACATGTACTCGGCGCCGAGGGTGCCGCAGTAGGTCTCACGCAGCGCGTTGAGCAGCTCGCGCAGCGACATCGTCTCCTTGCCGAAGTAGGTGTTGCTGGTGTTGAACACCGTCTCCATGTCGGCATCGGTGAAGCCGTAGAACGCTGGGTCGAGCTCGGGGATGTTTTCGCGCTCGGTGCGCTTGAGCGGATCGAGGTTGGCCCAACGCACACCCAGGTTGCGGTAGGCCGCGATGAGCTGCTGGGCGGCCACGCGCTTGCGTCCCAGGTCGGAGTCGGCCCCATACGCCGCCACCACCTGCGTGGTGCCCTGCTTGGCCATTTCGGCAAAGGCGGCGATGACCGGCATGTGCGGGACATCGCGCGCATCGCTGCCGTCGACGGCGGGCACGTGCTGCAGCGCGTCGAAATAATCGCGCCACGAATCCGGTACGCTGGTGGGGTCGGTGAGGTATTTTTCGTACAACTCTTCGACGTATGGCGCATTGCCACCGAAGAGGTACGAGCTGCCATTGAAGGCCTGGTAGACGCTTGTGGTCTCGCTCATGGAATCGCTGACCTCCGTCTCCCTGCAGGAGACTTACGGGTTGGAACAACCTTCCGCGACACGGCTGAACCGGTTGGCGGACGCGACAGTGACACTGGAAGGGCCTGTGCAGGCCGCATTGTGCCACCAAAGTTCAGCGGCGGCACACTTTTTTGCCGGCCGATATCGGCCGCCGGCTGGCACGCTCCACGGGCGGACGCGCCCCGCCGTGGCTCAGGCGCGCCGTGGCGCCAAACGGCGCGCGAGCGGCACGTCGCCGGCGTCGTCCAATTCGATGGCGATTTGCGTGCACACCGTGCGACACAACGCCACCGCCTGCTCGCTTTGCACCCGGTAGTAGACCTGCGTGCCTTCCTTGCGCTTGGCCAAAACGCCCGCGCGGTAGAGCAAGTTCAAATGCTGCGACAAGTTGGGCTGCGTGGTGTCGATTTCCGCGAGCAGCTCGGAAACCGATTTTTCCTTGTCGCACAACGCATTGAGGATGCGCAGCCGGGTCGGGGTGGCCAAAATGCCAAACAGCTCCGCCGCCAGCTCAAAAACGCGGTCTTTGTCGGCGTGAGCCTCGTGATCAGACAGTGTTTGCATATATAAGCGCGCAGTCGTTGTGGGCCCATCATACCCACAAATCGACCGCGCGCCAAAACCGCCTGGCGGCTGGTGCACCCGCGGCTCAGGCGGCCGGCTGCACCAGGTCGCGGATCTGCTGCAAGGCGCTGGGATCGTCCAGCGTGGTCAAGTCGCCCGGGTCACGCCCCTCGCAGACCGCCTGGATGGCGCGCCGCAGCAGCTTGCCACTGCGCGTCTTGGGCAGCAACGATACGAAGCGCACGCGCGCCGGGCGCGCCACCGCACCCAGCTGCTCATCGACGAGCTTCATGATCTCGCCTTCCAGGCGCAACGCATCGGCCTCGGTGGCGGCGCGCGACGGGTCTTTGAGCACCGCAAACGCCATCGCCACCTGGCCCTTGAGCGCGTCGGCCACGCCCACCACGGCCACTTCGGCCACCGCCGGGTGGCTGGCAATGCTCTCCTCGATCTCGCGCGTGCCCAGGCGGTGGCTGGCGACGTTGATCACGTCGTCGGTGCGGCCGAGGATGGTGTAGTAGCCTTCTTCGTCGCGCACGCCCCAGTCGAAGGTGCTGTACATCTGGCGCCCGGGGATGCTGGACCAGTAGGTCTTGACGTAGCGCTCGTCATCACCCCAGACGGTTTGCAGGCAGCCCGGCGGCAGTGGGTACTGCACGGCGATGACGCCCTTGCGGCCGGGCTCGGTGATTTCCTCGCCGGTGTTTTCGTCGATCAGGCGCACGTCAAAGCCGTAGACCGCTTTGCCGGGGGAGCCGAATTGGGTTGGCGCGGGCTCGACCCCGTTGCAAATGGCCAAAATGGGCCAGCCGGTTTCGGTTTGCCAATAATTGTCGATGATGGGCTTGCCAATGGCCTGCGCCATCCAGGTCGCGGTGGGCTCGTCCAGCGGCTCACCGGCCAGGAACAAGGCGCGCAGGCTGCTCAGGTCGTACCGGGTGAGGTAGGCGGGATCCTGTTTTTTGAGCACGCGCGCCGCCGTCGGCGCCGTGAACATGATGCTGACGCGGTAGTCCTGCACCAGGCGCCACCAGATGCCGGCGTCGGGCCGTATCGGCGTGCCCTCGTACATGATGGTGGCCATGCCGTTGATGAGCGGCCCGTAAATGATGTAGCTGTGGCCGACGACCCAGCCAATGTCGCTGGTCGAGAAATAAGTCTCGCCGGGCTGCGCCATGTAGATGTGGCGCATGGATGCCGCCAACGCCACCGCGTAGCCGCCGGTGTCGCGCTGCACGCCTTTGGGGCGGCCCGTGGTGCCGCTGGTGTAGAGGATGTAGCTCGGGTGGGTGCTGTCCACCCATTCGCACGGCACCTGCGCATCCCGATGTTGCTCGCGCAGGGCGGCGTAGTCCACATCGCGCCCGGCTACGGGGTCCAGCGGTGCCAGGCCGCGGTTGACCATGAGCACCCGCTCGGGCTTGTGGTGGGACAGCCGGATCGCTTCGTCGAGCAGGTGCTTGTAGGGCACCACCTTGCCGGCGCGCATGCCCGCGTCGGCGCTGACGATGACCTTGGGCGTCGCGTCGTCGATGCGGGTGGCAAGGCTGTGGCTGGCAAAGCCGCCAAACACGACCGAGTGGATGGCCCCGATGCGCACGCAAGCCAGCATGGCAAAGGCCGCCTCCGGGATCATGGGCATGTAAATGAGCACGCGATCGCCCTTGCCCACGCCCAGCGCGCGCAGGATGGCGGCCATGCGCTGCACCTCGACGTGCAGCTCGCCGAAGGTGTAGGCGCGCTCGGTGTTGGTTTCCGTGGAGACGTAGATCAGCGCGTTTTGGTCGGCGCGCGTGGCCAAGTGCCGATCGACCGCGTTGTGGCACAGGTTGGTCAAGCCACCTTCGAACCAGCGCACAAAGGGTGGGCGCTCGGTGTTGCACACGCGATCGAAGGGCCGCTGCCAGTCGATCAGGCGCGCCTGTTCGCTCCAGAAGGCGTCGCGCTCATCGATCGAGCGGCGGTAGAACGAGGCGTAATCAGGGCTCATGGGGCTCTCCTCGGGATGCATCAAAACCCCGCCATTATGGAATGGGGCCTTGCGCCGTCCTGACAGCCGCGCGCGACACCGCCTGTCGCCATGAAAAAACCCCGCAGACCGTTGATCTGCGGGGCATGTATGGTGGGTGATCCAGGGTTCGAACCTGGGACCCCTGCCGTGTGAAGGCAGTGCTCTACCGCTGAGCTAATCACCCTGTCGCGATGAACGCTATTGTAGCCGATTTTTCGGGGCTATCCGGCGGCGTCGGGGGGCGTTTCGCAGCGGCGCCAGACGGTGCGGCCTTGGGACTCCTTGTCCAGCGCCGCCAGCAGCTCGGCGTGGGCCGCCAGCTCCGCTTCACTGGCACGCAGCACCGGCAGCTCGAAACCCGAGAGGTCGCGCCGCTCGACACGCCCGCGGGCGAGCGTCTCACCCTGCACGTCGATGACCAGCGACTCCTGGCCGCGTGTCATGTAGATGTAGACGTCGGCCAGCAGCTCGGCGTCGAGCAGCGCCCCGTGCAACTGCCGGCTGGAGTTGTCCACGCCCAGCCGGTCGCACAACGCGTCGAGCCCGTTGCGCTTGCCGGGCCAGAGTTCCTTGGCCATGACCAGCGTATCGATCACGCCGCGCACCACGCTGCGGGTGGGCCCCAGCCCCAGGCGGGCGAATTCCGCGTCCAAAAACCCCAGGTCGAACGGCGCGTTGTGGATGATCAGCTCGGCCCCCTGCAGGTAGTCGAGCAGCTCGGGCGCCACCTCGGCAAAACGCGGCTTGTCGGCCAAAAATTCCAGCGTGATGCCGTGCACGCGCAGCGCATCCTCGTGGATGTCGCGCTCGGGGTTGAGGTAGTAGTGCCGGTTGTTGCCGGTCAGCCGGCGGTTGACCAGTTCGACACAGCCGATTTCGATGATGCGGTCCCCGTCCTGCGGGGACAGCCCGGTGGTTTCGGTGTCGAGAACGATCTGGCGCATGGGACGCGCTCAATGCCGCTCACGGGCGTGGTTGATGGAGTAGCGCGGGATTTCGATGGTCACGTCGCGCGTGCCCAGCCGGGCCTGGCAACTCAGGCGTGACTGCGGCTCCAGCCCCCAGGCTTTGTCGAGCATGTCTTCTTCTTCCTCGCTGGCCTCGTTGAGCGACTCGAAGCCCTGCCGGACGATGACGTGGCAGGTGGTGCAAGCGCAGCTCATCTCGCACGCGTGCTCGATCTCGATGTCATGGTCGAGCAACGCCTCGCACAGCGACGTCCCGGTGGGCGCATGGATGGTGGCGCCTTGGGGGCAGTACTCGGGATGGGGCAAAACGGTGATGGCGGGCATTCAAAGATTCTCCACGTGCTGGCCTGCCAGGGCTTGGGCGATGCTGCGGTTCATGCGGCGGGCGGCAAAGTCCTCGGTGCCTTTGGCCAGCGCCTCGGTGGCCGCTTCGATGGCGGCGGCGTCCGTCCCGGCGCGCGCCGCTTCGACGGCGGCGATGAGCGCCTGCACCGCCTCATGCTCGGCGGCGGACAGCAGGTCGCCATCGGCGGCCAGCGCGCTGCGGGTGGCCTCGACCATGCGCTCGGCTTCGACGCGCGCCTCGATCAGGGCGCGCGCCCTCATGTCCTGCTCGGCCGTGGCAAAGCTGTCTTGCAACATGCGCGCGATTTGGTCGTCGGTCAGGCCATAGGCGGGTTTGACGTCGATGTGCGCCTCCACCCCGGTGCTTTGCTCGCGCGCGGTCACGGTCAGCAACCCATCCGCATCGACGCTGAAGGTGACGCGAATGCGCGCCGCCCCGGCCGCCATCGGCGGGATGCCACGCAGCTCAAAGCGCGCCAGGCTGCGGCAGTCCTTCACCAAGTCGCGCTCGCCCTGCACCACGTGCAACGCCATGGCGGTTTGCCCGTCGCGGTAGGTGGTGAAGTCCTGCGCCCGCGCGGTGGGGATGGGGGTGTTGCGCGGGATGATGCGCTCGACCAGGCCCCCCATGGTTTCCAGCCCCAGCGACAGCGGGATGACGTCGAGCAGCAGCAGCTCCCCGTTGGGGTCGTTGCCCGCGAGCTGGTTGGCCTGTATCGCAGCGCCGATGGCCACCACCTCGTCCGGGTTGAGGTTGGTCAAGGGCGCGCGGCCAAACAGCGCCGTGACGGCCTGCCGAATCACGGGCATGCGGGTGGAGCCCCCCACCAGCACCACACCCTGCACCTCATCGGGCTCGACACGGGCGTCGTGCAACACGCGGCGCACGGCGGCCAGCGTGCGCTCGGTCAGGTCGCGCGTCGCGGCCTCGAAATCGGCCGCGTGCACGGTCACCGGCACGGTGCCGCCGGGGCTTGGGACCGACAGCGTCGCGCGGTCCTGAGCGCTGAGCGCCTCTTTGGCGCGGCGCGCTTCGGCCAGCAGCCCCGCGCGCTCGCGCGCCGGCAGGGCGGCCACCTGGGCGCCAGCGGCGGCGCGGGCCAGCGCCCAGTCGGCCAGGGCGCGGTCGTAGTCATCACCGCCCAGGGCCGAATCCCCGCCCGTGGCCACCACCTCGAACACCCCGCGTGTCAGACGCAGCAGCGAGACATCGAACGTCCCACCACCCAGGTCGTACACCAGATAGAGCCCCTCGCTGGCGTTGTCCAGCCCGTAGGCGATGGCGGCGGCGGTGGGCTCGTTGAGCAGCCGCAGCACGTTGAGACCGGCGAGCCGCGCAGCGTCTTTGGTCGCCTGGCGCTGCGCGTCGTCGAAATAAGCCGGCACGGTGATCACCGCGCCGTACAGCTCTGCGTCGAACGTGTCTTCGGCGCGCTGGCGCAGCGCGGCCAGGATCTCGGCGCTGACCTCGACCGGCGTTTTGTCGCCCGCCACCGTGCGGACCACGACCCCGCCGGGCCCCTCGGCCACGGTGTAGGGCAGGCGCGCGGCCACGCCGTCGCGCTCGATGTCGGCCAGGGCCCGGCCCATCAGGCGTTTGACGGAGCTGATGGTGTTGGCCGGATCGTCCACCTGCGCCGCGAGCGCTTCGTGGCCGATCTGGCGCGACGGCCGCGCACCGGGGGGCAGGTAGCGCACGACGCTGGGCAGAATCACCCGTCCGTGCTCGTCGGGCAGGCATTCGGCCACCCCATGCCGGACGGCGGCCACCAGCGAGTGGGTGGTGCCCAGGTCGATGCCAACGGCAATGCGCCGCTGGTGCGGGTCGGGCGTTGCGCCCGGCTCGGAAATTTGCAACAAAGCCATGAATGTCAATGCGTGGCGCCGGACAACCGTGCGCGCACGGTGTCGGCAAAGCGTTCGATGAACATGAGCGCCCTGACCTGCGCGACCGCCGCCACGGCATCGCCACGCGCGTCGATGGCCTCCTGCAGCGCTTGCAGGCGCTCGTGCCGCTGCGCCTGCACCGCGTCGAGCAGCGCGCGCATGTCATCCGCCGTGCGTGCCTCGTCGAGCGCCTCGCGCCACTGCATCTGCTGCACCAGAAAATCCGCGGGCATGGCGGTGTTGGACTCGGCGCCAACCGGCACCCCGTGCAACTCGCACCAGTACGCCGCACGGCGCACCGGATCGCGCAAGCGCTGGTAGGCCTCGTTGATGCGGGCCGACCATTGCAGCGCCACGCGCTGGGCCGCGCCGCCCTGGTGGGCGTAGCGGTCCGGGTGCGCCAGGCGTTGCAGGTGCTTCCAGCGCTCCTGCAGCGCCGCGGGGTCCAGCGCAAAGCGCCGGGGCAGGCCAAACAGCGCGAAGTCGTCGGCCTGCAGCGACAGCGGCGCCTCAGACACGGAACGACTCGCCGCAGCCACAGCCGTCTCGCTCATTGGGGTTGTGGAATTTGAAGCCCTCGTTGAGGCCCTCGCGCACGAAATCGAGCTCCGTGCCGTCGATGTAGGGCAGGCTCTTGGGATCGACCAGCACTTTGACGCCGTGCGCTTCGAACACCACGTCCTCGGGCGCGATCTCGTCGGCGTACTCGAGCTTGTAGGCCAACCCGGAGCAGCCCGTGGTTTTGACGCCCAGGCGCACGCCCACGCCCTTGCCCCGGCGGGCCAGGTATTTTTGGACGTGTCGGGCGGCGGCTTCGGAAATCGTGACGGCCATATCGTGGTCAGAGCATGCGGCAAAGAGGAGGAACCGATGCCGGGCGGCCCGGGGCCGCCCGCGGCGACGGTGGACGGATGCGGCTTACGCCGGCGTCGTCGCGTGCTTTTTCTTGTAATCCTCGACCGCTGCCTTGATGGCGTCTTCGGCGAGGATGGAACAGTGTATCTTGACCGGCGGCAGGGCCAGCTCTTCGGCGATCTGGCTGTTCTTGATTTGCGTGGCTTCTTCAAGCGTCTTGCCCTTGACCCACTCGGTCACGAGCGAGCTCGATGCGATGGCCGAGCCACAGCCGTAGGTCTTGAAGCGCGCGTCCTCGATGATGCCGGTCTGCGGATTGACCTTGATTTGCAACTTCATGACGTCACCACAGGCCGGTGCGCCCACCATGCCGGTGCCGACGTTTTCCTCACTTTTGTCGAAGCTGCCGACGTTGCGCGGGTTTTCGTAGTGGTCGATGACCTTGTCGCTGTATGCCATGGTGCGTTCTCCTGGTGTGCGGGCGGGGTCAGTGGGCCGCCCATTGGATGCTGTTGAGATCGATGCCTTCCTGGTACATCTCCCACAGTGGGGAGAGCGCGCGCAGTTTCTCGACGTTGGTCTTGATGGCGTTGATCGCGTAGTCGATCTCGGCTTCGGTGGTCCAGCGGCCGATCGTCATGCGCAGGCTGCTGTGGGCCAGTTCGTCGCTGCGGCCCAGGGCGCGCAGCACATAGCTGGGCTCCAGGCTGGCCGATGTGCACGCCGAGCCGCTGGACACCGCCACACCCTTGATGCCCATGATGAGGGATTCACCCTCGACGTAATTGAAGCTCATGTTGAGGTTGTGCGGCACCCGGCGCGTGGGGTGGCCGTTGACGAAGGACTGCTCGATTTGGCTCAACCCCGCCAGCAGCCGGTCGTGCAGACGCTGGATGCGCGGCAGCTCGGTGGGCATTTCGGCCTTGGCGATGGCAAACGCCTCGCCCATGCCCACGCACTGGTGGGTGGCCAGCGTGCCCGAGCGCAGGCCGCGCTCGTGGCCGCCGCCGTGCATCTGCGCTTCCAGCCGCACGCGCGGCTTGCGCCGCACGTACAGCGCGCCGATGCCTTTGGGGCCATAGGTCTTGTGAGAGGCCAGGCTCATGAGGTCGATGGGCAGTTGGCGCAGGTCGATGTCGACCTTGCCCGTGGCCTGCGCCGCATCGCAATGGAAGATGACGCCTTTTTCGCGGCAGATGGCGCCGATGGCGGCCACATCCTGTATGACACCGATTTCGTTGTTGACCAGCATCACACTGGCCAGGATGGTGTCCGGCCGGATTGCGTCGCGGAACGCGTCGAGGTCCACCAGACCGTCTGCATCGACATCCAGGTAGGTGACCTCGAAGCCTTCGCGCTCCAGGTGGCGGCAGGTGTCGAGCACGGCCTTGTGCTCGGTCTTGACCGTGATGATGTGCCGCCCCTTGCCCTGGTAGAAATGCGCCGCCCCCTTGAGCGCCAGGTTGTTGGACTCGGTGGCGCCACTGGTCCAGACGATTTCGCGCGGGTCGGCGCCGATCAGATCGGCCACCTGTTCGCGCGCATGCTCGACGGCCTTTTCCGCCTCCCAGCCCCAGGCATGGCTGCGCGAGGCCGGGTTGCCGAAGTGCTCGTACAACCACGGCACCATTTTGTCCACCACGCGCGGATCGACCGGGGTGGTGGCGCTGTAGTCCAGGTAAATGGGAAAGTGCGGGGTGTGGCTCATCGAAGACTCCGGTCAGGGGTGTGGGGCAGGATCACTTGGCGAGCGCGGCGAGCGCGAACACCGAATTGGGCGCGTTGACGCGCACGGGCTTGACCACCGGCGTGGGCGAGATGGCCCGTTTGATCGAGGGCGCCGGCTCCACCACCACCCCCTTGGCCAGTTGATCGTCGACCAGCTTTTGCAGCGTGACCGAGCGCAAAAACTCCACCATGCGCTCGTTGAGCTCCGCCCACAGGTCATGCGTCATGCAGGGTTGCCCGTCGCCGTGGCAATTCTCCTTGCCGCCGCACTGGGTGGCGTCGATCGGCTCGTCCACCGACAGGATGATGTCGGCAACGGTGATCTCCGACGCGCGCCGCCCAAGCGTGTACCCGCCGCCCGGCCCGCGCGTGGATTCGACCAGCCGATGCCGGCGCAGCTTGCCAAAGAGCTGCTCCAGATAGGACAATGAAATATGTTGGCGCTGGCTGATGGCCGCCAGCGTCACGGGGCCGCTGGCCTGGCGCAGCGCCAGATCGATCATCGCCGTGACGGCGAACCGGCCTTTGGTGGTCAGGCGCATGGCAAACTCCTGGTAGACCCGACGACATGGGAATACCGGTGTATTCCCTACTGTTTTCGTCAAGTATACCAAAAGTTGAACGTTTTGCTCGGGTATCCGCAGCGGCGGCGCGGCTTTTGGCCGACATCACAGTTGCCGGCGCAACCAATCGGTGTCGGACTCCGGCGGTTGGCGGCCCGTGGTGAAGGCAAACTCGATGCCCGTGCCGGGATGCGCATCGTAGAACCGCACGCTGGCCCCCATTTTGGCCGCGCGTGTGAGCACATTGCGCAGCCCCCTGCCCTCCGCGGACCGGCGCTCGGGCGGCGGCAGGCCAACGCCGTCATCCTCGATGCTCAGCACGATGTGGTCGTCGCGCACCCAGGTGCTGACCGTGATGCGCTGCGCGTGCGCGTGCTTGACCACGTTGGCAAAAATCTCCTGCAGGCAGCGAAACAGGTGCATGACGCCGCGCGCGTCGAGCGCCTCCACCGGGGGCACGTCCTGCACCTCCCAGCGCAGCTCGATGCCCGCCGACTCGAGCGCCGGCCCCAGGCGCCGGCGCAACGTCCCCAGAATGGCCGGCAGATCGCCCTCCATCGGCTCCAGCGAATCGAGCGCCAGCCGCAGCTCATCCAGCGCGTGCGCCAACATCGTCTCGACCGAGCCGCGATCGACCCCTTCGGGGGCGCTGCGCACCAGGTTGAGCGTTTGCACCAGTTGGCTGCCCAGGCCGTCGTGCATGTCGCGCATCAGGCGGCGGCGCTCATCCTCGATGGCGCGCTGGCGCTCGGCGGCGCGCAGGCGCTGAAACGCCGCGCGCAATTCGCTTTCGCGCTGCGCCACGGTCTGCGCCAGCGTATCGTTGAGCCGGTGCACCGTGCGCGCCCACACCGTGGCGCGGTGCACCAGCACCCAGCCCATGGTGAGCGTGAGCGCCACACCCCCCAGCGGCATCCAGCGCATGTCACCATCGCCCGGCCAGCCGAGTTGCACCACCCCAAAGTCGCGCACCCCGGTGACCAAGGCAAACAGCGCGACCATGGTGACCAGCCGAGCCTCGTCGTGCCAGGCGCGCCGACGCCACAGGTCCCACACGGCCGCCGCCAACGCCACGGCGGCAAACCCGGTCAACCCACCGGCCCACAGGCGCACCAGGGCGTAGTCCTGCGCCCACTGGACCCAGGCGATCCACAGCGGCGTGCCGCCGATGATGGCCCAGGCGCCGCGCCGCACCCAGGTTCGTCGATGGCCCAACAACTCTTGCACCGCGAGGATGAAAAACCCCACAAACGCCCCCAGCGCGACCCGGTTGAGAAAAAAGACCAGCTCGTATCCCAGCGGTGGCTCCAACACCACCAGCATGACGGTGCGCACCGCGTGCGCCACGCTGGCCAGGGCGAAGAGGACGAACAAGCGCTCGCGCAGCGGCCGCCACAAAAACAGCGCCAGCACCGCGATGAACGACGATGTCGCGGCCATGACCCAGCCGGCCGTCACCTGCCACAGCGCCAGCAGCCGGTGCCGCCGCGACAACACATCGTGATCACCCAGTTGCACCGGCGACAGCCCGCTGCGCTCCAGCACCCGCGCGCGCACCTCGATGCGCAGAAGGTTGTCGCCGGACCGCGCTGTCAGCAGCGCCGACGGCAGGGGCACCAGATGGGGCTGGGCGGCTGCCAGCACCGTGTGGTCGGCCGGCGTGTACCACCCCATCTGGGCGACTTCGTGGCCGTTGAGCAACACACGAAAGCGCGTGCCCACGCGTGGCAGCAGCAGGGCCAGCCGGACGTCATCGGGCCGTTCGTAGGCCAACGCCTGGGGCCACGGCAGCTCATAGTCCACCCGGTCCCACCAGGCCGGCCCCTCGTCATCCAGCACATGGGGCAAGGCCACCACGCGCGCGCCGGCCTGTGGATCCAGCGGCAAATGGGCGGTGGCGCGCTGCACGGTGTACACCCCTGGCAACGGGCGCGGCAGGGACACCGCGTGCAACAGGACCAACAGCCCCAGCAGCAGCACCGCCACCCACGGCGACGCCACGGCACGCAGCCGGTCGCGGGGACGCGGCGGCAAGTCGATGGGGTCTGTCACAGCAGACCCCGGGCCTGGGCCGCGCGCACCACCTGGACGCGCGTGCGCACGGCCAGCTTGCGGTAGAGGTTTTTGATGTGGGTGCTGACCGTGGCCACCCCGATGCCCAGGCGCTGCGCAATCTCCTTGTTCACGTATCCCTGGGCGACCAGCCGCAGCACGTCGGTTTCGCGCTCGGACAGCACCGGGGTGGGCCCATCGGCCGCGGCGCTGCCAGGCTCCGTCGCGCGGAATTGCTTGAGCAACATGCGCGCCAGCAGCGGGGAGATCGGTGCCCCGCCGTCGCGTATCTGCTCGATGGCTTCGATCAGTTCATCGGCGGTGCAGCCTTTGAGCACGTAGCCGGTGGCGCCCATCTGCAGCGCGCGGATCAGGCGCGATTCGTCGCCAAAGACCGTAAAGACCAACAGCTCGGCCTCCGGCTTGGCCTCGGCGAGCAGGCGCAGCATGTCCTCGCCGCGCCCGTCGGGCAGCCCCAGATCGACGAGGAACACATCCGCCAGGCTGATGGGGGCCATGACCTCGGCGTGTGCAAAGGTGTCGGAGTAACCGACGAGCCGCCAGCCGGGACGGCGTTTGACGGCTTCCTCCACGAAGCGCAGGATGGTGCGGTCGTCCTCGATCAGATAGATGCGCGTGATGTCTCGCTCTTCTGACATAGATGATATTGTGGCGAATCTGGCCGCCCCCACCACTCCCCCAAATGGGGGAGCGCGCTTCAGCCTGCGATGGCTTCGCTGCCATGCGCCCCCAGCACCCGTTCCTTGAGCCGGGCGAGCTGGTCGCGCACGCGCGCCGCGGCTTCGAACTCCAGGTTGCGCGCGTGTTCGAGCATTTGCTTTTCCAACCGCTTGATCTCACGCGCCAGGTCCTTTTCGTCCATGGTCTCCACCCAGGCGGCGGCCTCGCGCGCCGCGGCCAGGCGTTGGGCGGCCTCGGCTGCCTTGTCGCTGACCACGCCATCGATGAGGTCTTTGATGCGCTTGGTCACCCCGCGTGGCGTCACGCCGTGCGCCGCGTTGTAGGCCAGCTGCTTGGCGCGCCGGCGCTCGGTCTCGTCGATGGCGCGCCGCATGGAGTCGGTGATGGTGTCGGCGTACAAAATCGCCATGCCGTGGAGGTTACGCGCCGCACGGCCGATGGTTTGAATGAGGCTGCGTTCGGCGCGCAAAAAACCCTCTTTGTCGGCGTCGAGGATGGCCACCAGCGACACCTCGGGAATGTCGAGCCCCTCGCGCAACAGGTTGATGCCCACCAGCACGTCGAAGGCGCCCAACCGCAGGTCGCGGATGATTTCCACGCGCTCGACGGTGTCCACGTCCGAGTGCAAATAGCGCACGCGCACGCCGTTTTCGTTCAGGTAGTCGGTGAGTTGTTCGGCCATGCGCTTGGTGAGCGTGGTCACCAGCACGCGCTCGTCGCGCTGCACGCGCAGGCGGATTTCCTGCAGCACGTCGTCCACCTGGTGGGTGGCCGGGCGCACCTCCACCACCGGATCGACCAATCCGGTGGGCCGCACCACCTGCTCCACCACCTGCGAGGATCGGCGCAGCTCGTACTCGCCCGGGGTGGCCGACACGAAGATGACCTGCCGCATGCGCTGCTCGAACTCCTCGAACGTCAGCGGCCGGTTGTCCAGCGCACTGGGCAGGCGAAAGCCATACTCCACCAGCGTCGTCTTGCGCGCCCGGTCGCCGTTGTACATGCCGGCCAGTTGGCCGATCATGACGTGGCTTTCGTCCAAAAACATCAGCGCGTCGCGCGGCAGGTAGTCCGTCAGTGTGCTGGGGGGCTCGCCGGGCGCGGCACCCGAGAGGTGGCGGGTGTAGTTTTCGATCCCCTTGCAGTGCCCCACCTCGACCAGCATCTCCAGGTCGAAGCGGGTGCGCTGCTCCAGCCGCTGCGCCTCCAGCAGCTTGCCCATGGCCACGAGCTCCTTCAAGCGCGCCTCCAGCTCGAGCTTGATGCCCTCCACCGCGCGCAGCACCTGCTCGCGCGGTGTGACGTAGTGGCTGCTGGGATAGACGGTAAAGCGCGCCAGCCGGTGCTGCACGCGCCCGGTCAGCGGGTCGAACAGCGCCAGCGATTCGACCTCGTCGTCGAACAGCTCGATGCGCAGCGCCAGCTCCGAGTGCTCGGCGGGAAAGACATCGATCGTGTCACCGCGCACGCGGAACTTGCCGCGCACGAACTCCTGCTCGTTGCGCTGGTACTGCATGCGCACCAACTGGGCGATGATGTCGCGCTGGCCGATGCGGTCGCCCGTGCGCAGCGTCAGGATCATGCGGTGGTAGTGCTCGGGCTTGCCGATGCCGTAGATGGCGCTGACGGTGGCGACGATAACCACGTCACGCCGCTCCAGCAGGCTCTTGGTGCACGACAGGCGCAGCTGCTCGATGTGCTCGTTGATCGCGCTGTCCTTCTCGATGTAGAGGTCGCGCTGCGGGACGTAGGCCTCGGGCTGGTAATAGTCGTAATAGCTGACAAAGTACTCGACGGCGTTCTTGGGAAAGAACTCGCGAAATTCGCTGTAGAGCTGTGCCGCCAACGTCTTGTTGGGCGCAAAGACGATCGCCGGCCGCCCCAGCCGGGCAATCACATTGGCCATGGTGAAGGTTTTGCCCGAGCCGGTCACGCCCAGCAGGGTCTGGAACACCTCACCATCACGCACCCCTTCGACCAGGCGCTCGATCGCCTCCGGCTGGTCGCCAGCCGGCGGGTACGGCTGGAAAAGCTCGAAGGGCGAGCCGGGAAAGCGCACAAAGGCACCGGCAGCGCCAGGCGCTGCCGCTGGGGCGGATGCCACGGGCATGGGGGTTGACATGGCGGCGGTCGCAGCGGGTGACCCCGCTAAAATGGGGGGAATCTGCGATTATCCAACCGCCCCCAAAGGATTGCACACATGACGCTCTTTTCCGCCGTCGAGATGGCCCCCCGCGACCCGATTCTGGGCCTCAACGAGCAGTTTGCCGCCGATCCCCGCCCCAACAAGGTCAACCTGGGGGTCGGCGTGTACTACGACGACGACGGCAAGCTGCCCTTGCTCAAGTGCGTGCAGGCGGCGGAGCAGCGCCTGATGGAAAAACCCACCCCGCGCGGCTATTTGCCCATCGACGGCATCCCGGCCTACGACAGCGCCGTCAAGGCGCTGGTGTTCGGCGCCGACAGCGCCGTGGTGCGCGAGGGCCGCGTGGCCACCGTGCAGGCGCTGGGTGGCACCGGCGGCCTCAAGATCGGCGCCGACTTCCTGCGCAAGCTCAACCCGGGCGCGCAGGTGCTCATCAGCGACCCGAGTTGGGAAAACCACCGCGCCCTGTTCAGCAACGCCGGTTTTGCCGTCGACACCTACGCCTACTACGATGCCGCCAAGCGCGGCGTGAACCTCGACGGCATGCTGGCCAGCCTGCGTGCCGCCCCGGCGGGCACCATCGTCGTGCTGCACGCCTGCTGCCACAACCCGACGGGCTACGACCTCACCCCCGCCCAATGGGATCAGGTGATCGCCGTGGTGCGCGAGCGCGGCCTGGTGCCGTTCCTCGACATGGCCTACCAAGGCTTTGGCCACGGCATCGCCGAGGATGGCGCGGTGGTGGGCAAGTTCGTCGCCGCGGGGCTGGACGTGTTCGTCGCCACCTCGTTTTCCAAGAGCTTTAGCCTCTACGGCGAGCGCGTGGGCGCGCTGTCGGTGGTCTGCGCCAACCAGGACGAAGCCAACCGCGTGCTGTCCCAGCTCAAGATCGTGGTGCGCACCAACTACTCCAACCCGCCCACGCACGGCGCGGCAATCGTGGCCATGGTGCTCAACACGCCCGAGCTGCGCGCCCTGTGGGAGCAGGAGCTGGGCGAGATGCGCACCCGCATCAAAGCCATGCGCCAGCGCCTCGTCGATGGCCTCAAAGCCGCCGGCGTGCAGCAAGACATGTCTTTCATCACGCAGCAAATCGGCATGTTCAGCTACTCCGGGCTGAGCAAGGAGCAGATGCAGCGCCTGCGCACGGAGTTTGGCGTCTACGGCACCGACACCGGACGCATGTGCGTGGCCGCGCTCAACAGCCGCAACATCGACTACGTCTGCCGGTCGATCGCCGCCGTGCTCTGAACGCGGCCGCGCTGTCCCCGAGGCGACCGCGCTTCGGGGTTGTGCCGCATGGCGGAGCGGGCCACTTCCTGTTATATTTGCTGCACTGCAACATAAAACCGGAGCGACGTCCATGCTGTATCACTTGTACGAGGCCCAACGCGCCCTGATGGAGCCGTTCTCGGACTTCGCGCTGGTCACCGCCAAGCTGTTTTCCAACCCCACGTCGCCGCTGGCGCAGACCCCGTTTTCGCAGCGCATCGCTGCCTCATACAACCTGCTGCACCGCTTGGGCAAGGACTACGAAAAGCCCGAGTTCGGCATCCGCAGCGTGGACATCGAGGGCGTGCATGTTGCCATCCACGAGCGCGTGGAGATCGACAAGCCGTTTTGCGAGCTGCGGCGCTTCAAGCGCTACGCCGACGATCCCCAAACGCTGCTGCGCCTGAAGGAGCAGCCCGTGGTGCTGATCGTGGCGCCGCTGTCGGGCCACTACGCGACGCTGCTGCGTGACACGGTGCGCACCATGCTGCGCGACCACAAGGTCTACATCACCGACTGGAAAAACGCGCGCACCGTGCCGTTGTCGCAGGGGGACTTCCACCTCGACGACTATGTGAACTACGTGCAGGAGTTCATCCGCTACCTGCAACGGCAATACGGCAACTGCCACGTCATGAGCGTGTGCCAGCCCACCGTCCCGGTGCTGGCGGCGGTGTCGCTGATGGCCAGCCGCGGCGAGCGCACCCCGTTGTCGATGACCATGATGGGCGGCCCGATCGACGCCCGCCGCTCACCGACCGCGGTCAACAACCTGGCCGTGCAGCGCAGCTACGAGTGGTTCGAAAACAACGTGATCTACCGCGTGCCGGCGGGCTTCCCTGGCGAGGGGCGGCGTGTGTACCCCGGCTTTTTGCAGCACGCCGGCTTCATCGCCATGAACCCGGACCGGCACGTCAACAGCCACTACGACTACTTCCTGCACCTCATCCAGGGCGACAACGAAAGCGCCGAGGCACACCGCCAGTTCTATGACGAGTACAACGCCGTGCTCGACATGGACGCCAACTATTACCTGGAGACGATACGCACGGTGTTTCAGGAATTCAAGCTGGTGCACGGTACCTGGGACGTGCGCGCGCCCGACGGCAGCCTGGAGCGGGTGCGCCCGCAGGATATCCGCAACGTCGGGCTGCTGACGGTCGAAGGCGAGCTCGACGACATTTCCGGCAGCGGCCAGACGCGCGCGGCGCACGACCTGTGCACCGGGATTGCGCCACAGGCCCGCCAGCATTTCGAGGTCGAGGGCGCTGGTCACTACGGCATTTTCAGCGGCCGGCGCTGGCGCGAAAAGGTCTACCCGGTGGTGCGCGATTTCATCCGTTCCCACCAACCGCATGCGGGGGGCGGCGACTTGGCATCGGCGCAGGCCGAGGCCGACCTGCTGGCATCGGCCATCCAGCGCGACGACACGGTGGATACGCGCCACCGTCGGCGTCGCGCAGCCCCGGACGCATGAGCCAGCGCGCCGAGCCCGACGCCACGGCGGCACTGGCGCAGCGCATCGACGACGCGCTGCCGCAAACGCAGTGCACCCGCTGCGGCTACCCGGATTGCCACCACTACGCGGAGGCCGTTGCGCGCGGCGACGCCGACATCAACCAGTGCCCGCCCGGTGGTGAGGCGGGGGTACGGCGTTTGGCGGCGCTTACCGGGCGCCCCTACCAGCCGCTCAACCCCGCGCACGGCACGGAAGGCCCGCTGCGCGTGGCGGTGATCGATGAAACCTGGTGCATAGGCTGCACGCTGTGCCTCAAGGCCTGCCCCACCGATGCCATCGTGGGCGCCCACAAACGCATGCACACGGTGATCGAGGCGTACTGCACCGGCTGCGACTTGTGCGTGCCGGTTTGCCCCGTGGACTGCATAGCGATGGTGGACGTCAGCGACGGCCGCACCGGCTGGGCGGCCTGGTCCCCCGCGCAGGCCCAACAGGCGCGCCAGCGCTACCAGGCCCGGCAGCAGCGCCTGGCGCGCGCCGCCGACGAACATGCCGAGCGCCGCCTGGCCCAAGCCGAAGCCAAGCTGGCCGATCTGGCCGCCCACTCCAAGCACACCGACGCGGCCGTGCTCGAGCGCAAGCGGGCGTTGGTCGAAGCCGCGATCGCCAAGGCGCGCGCGGCCCGCGCAGCCGCACCACGCCCCTGACGGCGCACACGCGCGGGCCCACTCAAGCGCGGGCCGCTTGGTCGGCCAGCGCGCGGAAGGCCTGAACGACTTCGGGCGGCGCTTGCACCAGCTCAATCAACACCCCTTCGCCGCCGATCGGGAAGTCATCGTTGCCCTTGGGGTGGATGAAGCAGATGTCAAACCCGGCCGCGCCCTTGCGGATGCCCCCGGGGGCAAAGCGCACCCCCTGCGCACCCAACCATTCGACGGCGCGCGGCAAATCGTCCACCCACAGGCCGACATGGTTGAGCGGGGTGGCGTGCACCGCGGGCTTTTTTTCCGGGTCGAGCGGCTGCATCAGGTCCACCTCGACTTTGAACGGCCCCGCGCCGGTGGCGCAGATGTCCTCGTCGACGTTTTCGCGCTCGCTCACGAAGGTGCCCGTCACCTCCAGCCCGAACAGCTCCACCCACAGCCGGCGCAGCCGCGCCTTGTCAGGGCCACCGATGGCAATCTGCTGCACCCCCAGCACCTGAAACGGCCGCGCGCTCATCGTTCGAACTCCACGATCGGCTGGTCCACCACCAGCGATTCGCCTTTTTGGGCCAGCACCTTGGCCACCACGCCATCGGCGGCGGCAAACAGCACGTTTTCCATCTTCATGGCTTCGATGACGGCCACGCGCTCGCCCGCCTGCACGCGCTGGCCGGGCTGGACGGCCACGTCCACCAGCAGCCCCGGCATGGGCGACAGCACGTAGCGGCTCATGTCCGGCGGCGCCTTGTAGGGCATCAGGCGGTAGAGCTCGGCCATGCGCGGCGAGACGACCAGGCACTCCATCCGGGTGCCGTTGTGCTGCACCACCAGGGCCAGCGGATTTTTGCTCGTGCCGCGTTCCACCTGCGCGGTAAAGGGCGTGCCGTTGACTTCGCCCGTGATGACGATGTCGTTGAGGCGCGAGGTGGAGGTGATTTTGTAGCGCCGCGCCGCGTCGCCCTGCCCCACCAGCACGCTGGCGTAGCCGGTCTCGCCGACGAATTCGTCCACGTGCACCGGGATGTAGCCGTGGTGCCCGTTGGCCGCCAGACGTATGACGGTGTAGTCCTTGCCAACCTTGACCCCGTAGCCCGGCAGTTGGCCGCTGATGGAGGCGGCGCGCTCGCGCGATTTGCGCCGCACGAAGGCCGCCAGCGCCACGAGGAAGTGCTCGTCGGCGTGTGGCACGTCTTCGGCGCGAAAGCCGCTGCCGTAGTGCTGCGCGATGAAGCCGGTGTTGAAACGCCCGGCGACGAAATCGGGGTGCGCCAGCAGCGCGGCCTGAAACGGGATGTTGCTGTTGATGCCACGGATGACGAAGCCGTTGAGCGCCTCACGCATCTTGGCAATCGCATCCATGCGATCCTTGCCGTGCACGATGAGCTTGGCGATCATCGAGTCGTAGTACATCGGGATTTCGCCGCCCTCGAACACGCCCGTGTCCACGCGCACGCCGTAGCGGTGCGCGGTGTCGGCCTGCCACATGGTTTCGGTCGGCGGCTTGAAGTGCACCAATCGGCCCGTGGAGGGCAAAAAGTTGCGAAACGGGTCCTCGGCGTTGATGCGGCACTCGATCGCCCAGCCCTCGCGCTTGACATCGGCCTGCGTCAGCGGCAGCGGCTCACCGGCGGCGATGCGGATCATCAGCTCCACCAGGTCCAACCCGGTGATGCACTCGGTCACCGGGTGCTCCACCTGCAAGCGGGTGTTCATTTCCAGGAAGTAAAAGCTCTGGTCCTTGCCGACCACGAACTCCACCGTGCCCGCGCTTTGGTACTGCACCGCTTTGGCCAGCGCGACGGCCTGCTCGCCCATGGCGCGGCGCGTGGCGTCGCTGATGAACGGGCTGGGGGCCTCCTCGATCACCTTTTGGTGGCGGCGCTGGATCGAGCACTCGCGCTCGTTGAGGTAGATGACGTTGCCGTGGGCGTCGCCCAACACCTGGATTTCGATGTGGCGCGGCTCCTCGACGAACTTCTCGATGAACACACGATCGTCGCCAAAGCTGTTGCGCGCCTCGTTGCGGCAGGAGGTAAAGCCCTCCAGCGCCTCCTTGTCGTTGTAGGCCACGCGCAGGCCCTTGCCACCGCCGCCGGCGCTGGCTTTGATCATCACGGGATAGCCGATGCCGCGCGCAATCTCCACCGCCTGCTCGGCCGACTCGATGGGGTCGTTCCAGCCCGGGATGGTGTTGACGCCGGCCTCCTGGGCGAGCTTTTTGGAGGCGATTTTGTCGCCCATGGCCGCGATGCTGTGGTGCTTGGGGCCGATGAACACCAGCCCCTCCTCCTCGACGCGGCGGGCGAAATCCTCGTTTTCCGACAAAAAGCCGTAGCCGGGGTGGATGGCCTGCGCGCCGGTTTGCTTGGCCGCGGCAATGATCTTGTCGGCCACCAGGTAGCTCTCGCGGCTGGGCGCCGGGCCGATGCACACCGCCTCGTCGGCCAGGCGCACGTGACGGGCCTCGCGGTCGGCCTCGGAATACACCGCCACGGTGGCGATGCCCATTTTGCGTGCGGTGGCGATGACGCGGCAAGCGATTTCGCCGCGGTTGGCAATCAGGATCTTGTTGAACATGGTGCGTGTCCCCCTCGGCGTCACAGCGGAATGTTGCCGTGCTTGCGCCACGGGTTTTCCAACTTCTTGTCTTTGAGCATGACCAGCGAGCGGCAGATGCGCTTGCGGGTTTCGTGCGGCAGGATCACGTCGTCGATGTAGCCGCGCTCGGCCGCGACGAAGGGGTTGGCAAAGCGCCGCTTGTATTCCGCCTCGCGCTCGGCCAGCTTGGCCGGGTCCTTCTTGTCTTCGCGGAAGATGATTTCCACCGCGCCCTTGGCGCCCATGACGGCGATTTCCGCGTTGGGCCAGGCCAGGTTGACGTCACCGCGCAGGTGCTTGGAGGCCATCACGTCGTACGCGCCGCCATAGGCCTTGCGCGTGATGACGGTGATTTTGGGCACCGTGGCCTCGGCGTAGGCATACAGCAGCTTGGCGCCGTGCTTGATGATGCCGCCGTACTCCTGCGCCGTACCGGGCATGAAGCCCGGCACGTCCACGAAGGTGATGACCGGAATGTGAAAGGCGTCGCAAAAGCGCACGAAGCGCGCGGCCTTGATGCTGCTCTTAATGTCCAGGCAGCCCGCCAGCACCAGCGGCTGGTTGGCCACGATGCCGACCGTCTGCCCGTCCATGCGCGCAAAGCCGACGATGATGTTTTTGGCGTAGTCGGGCTGGATCTCGAAGAAGTCGCCGTCATCGACGGTCTTGAGGATCAGCTCCTTCATGTCGTACGGCTTGTTGGGGTTGTCCGGCACCAGGGTGTCCAGACTGAGCTCCATGCGGTCGATGGGGTCGCCGCTTGGGCGCACCGGCGCCTTCTCGCGGTTGGACAGCGGCAGGTAGTTGAACAGACGGCGCACCATCAGCAGCGCTTCGACGTCGTTGTCGAAGGCGCGGTCGGCCACGCCGCTCTTGGTGGTGTGGGTCAGTGCCCCACCCAGTTCCTCGGCGGTCACTTCCTCGTGCGTCACGGTCTTGACCACCTCGGGGCCGGTGACGAACATGTAGGAGGTGTCCTGCACCATGAAGATGAAGTCCGTCATCGCCGGCGAATAGACCGCCCCGCCCGCGCACGGCCCCATGATGACGCTGATCTGCGGAATGACGCCGGAGGCCAGCACATTGCGCTGGAACACCTCGGCATAGCCACCGAGTGACGCCACCCCTTCCTGGATGCGCGCACCGCCCGAGTCGTTGAGACCGATGACCGGCGCGCCGACCTTCATCGCCTGGTCCATGATCTTGCAGATCTTCTCGGCGTGCGCCTCGGACAGGGCACCGCCGAAGACGGTGAAATCCTGGCTGAACACGAACACCAGCCGCCCATTGATCATGCCGTAGCCGGTGACCACGCCGTCACCCGGGATTTTTTGCTCCGCCATGCCAAAGTCGGTGCAGCGGTGCTCGACGAACATGTCCCACTCTTCGAAGGTGCCTTCGTCGAGCAGCACTTCGATGCGCTCACGCGCCGTGAGCTTGCCTTTGGCGTGCTGGGCGTCGATGCGCTTTTGTCCGCCGCCCAGGCGGGCAGCGGCGCGCTTGCGCTCGAGCTGTTCGAGAATTTCGTGCATGGTCACAGGCTCCGATCGTTCAGACAGAGGGGTTCAGGGACGTCGCCGCCTGCCGGCGGCGGCGCGGAAAGAAACGCACCGAGCAGTTCACGCGCGGCGGCCGAGGCCACGACCTGGCCCGCCAATACCGCGTCCAGCAGGGCGGGCAGGCGCTGCCGAACCGCCGGGTGCTGGGCAAAGGCCTCGCGCAGGCCGCTGTCGATGCGATCCCACATCCAGGCGCGCGCCTGGCGCTGGCGTCGGGCGGCCAAGCGCCCGTTGGCCGTTTGCAGGCGCCGGTAGTCGCTGACCGCCTGCCAGAAGGCATCCACCCCGCGGCCCTGCAGCGCGCTGAGCTGGATCACGCGCGGATGCCACAACGTGTCGTCGTGGTGGGCGGTGTCAGGGCGGCCATGCAGGCCCAGCAGGCGCAGCGCCGAGGTGATTTGCGCCTGCGCGCGCGTGGCGGCGTCCGGGTCGAGGTCGGCCTTGTTGATGACGACCAGGTCCGCCAGCTCCATGATGCCCTTTTTGATGGCCTGCAAGTCATCGCCGGCATTGGGCAGCTGCAGCACGCAAAACATATCGGTCATGTCGGCCACCGCGGTTTCGCTTTGGCCAACGCCGACGGTCTCGACGATGACGATGTCGTAGCCGGCGGCCTCGCACACCAACATGGCCTCGCGCGTCTTGGCCGCGACCCCGCCGAGGTTGCCGCTGCTTGGACTTGGGCGGATGTAGGCACGCTCGTGCACGGACAGCTTTTCCATGCGCGTCTTGTCGCCCAGGATCGAGCCGCCCGAGACGCTGCTGCTGGGATCGACCGCCAGCACGGCCACGCGGTGCCCCTGGCCGATCAGGTACAAGCCCAGCGCCTCGATGAAGGTGCTCTTGCCCACCCCGGGCACGCCGCTGATGCCCAGGCGAAACGCCTGCCCGGTGTGCGGCAACAGGGCGTTGAGCAGCGCATCCGCATCGCGCCGATGGTCGGGCCGGGTGGACTCGAGCAGCGTGATGGCCTTGGCCATCGCCCGCCGCTGTTGGGGGGGCGTGCCGTGCAGCACGTCGGCCAGGAGGCGGGAGGCTTGCAGCGCGCTCATGCCGCCCAGTTCTCCAGCTTCAGGCCGTCGATGCGCTCGAACTCCCGGGTGTTGTGGGTGACCAGCACCGCATCCAAAGCCAGTGCCGAGATGGCCAACTCATGGGGCTCAACGGCGCGAAACCTGGCCGTGACCGCGGGGTAGCGCCTCGAAATGAAGTAGGCGCAGATGTTGGTGTCCAGGAAATACATGCCTATCAGTCCAGGCGCACCGGATCACCCAGGCCTGCGCGGTCGCGCTCGATGTGCTCGGGCATGCCCTCAAAACCGTCGAGCACCCTTTCCATCATGGCTCGCCCTTTTTGATTGAGTACATATCAAAAATGTATACCCAATCCACCCATCACGCCGCACCCGCTGAGGCCACGGCCTTTTTGATGTGCTCCAGCACATCTTTGGCGCTGGCCGGGATGGGGGTGCCGGGCCCGTAGATGCCCTTGACGCCGGTTTGGTACAGAAATTCGTAATCCTGGCGCGGAATGACGCCACCGACGAAGACGATGATGTCATCCGCCCCCTGCTTGCGCAGTTCCTCGATGATGGCGGGCACCAGGGTTTTGTGCCCGGCGGCAAGCGTGCTGATGCCCACGGCGTGGACGTCGTTTTCGATCGCCTGGCGCGCACACTCCTCCGGGGTCTGGAACAGCGGGCCCATGTCCACGTCGAAGCCCAGGTCGGCGTAGGCCGTGGCCACCACTTTGGCGCCGCGGTCGTGCCCGTCCTGGCCCAGCTTGGCGATCATCACGCGCGGGCGCCGGCCGTGCTGTTCGGCAAAGGCGGCGATCTCCTGCTGGAGCTTGGCCCACCCTTCGGCGGAATCGTAGGCAGCGGCGTACACCCCGGTCACCTTTTGCGTATCGGCGCGGTGGCGCCCAAACACCTTTTCGAGTGCGTCCGACACCTCGCCCACCGTGGCGCGCAGCCGCATGGCTTCGATCGACAGGGCCAGCAAATTGCCCTGCCCGGACGCAGCGCAGGCGGTCAGCGCATCGAGCGCGCGCTGCACGGCCGCTTGATCGCGCGTGGCACGAATGCGCTGCAGGCGCGCGATCTGCGCTTCGCGCACTTTGAGGTTGTCCACCTCCAGGATTTCGACCGGGTCTTCCTTGTCGAGCCGGTATTTGTTGACCCCGACGATGACGTCCTTACCCGAGTCGATGCGCGCCTGCTTTTCGGCGGCGCTGGCTTCGATTTTGAGCTTGGCCCAACCGCTGGACACCGCCTGCGTCATGCCGCCCATGGCGTCCACCTCTTCGATGATGGCCCAAGCTTTGTCCGCCATCTCCTGCGTGAGCTTTTCCATCATGTAGGAGCCCGCCCAGGGGTCGATGACGCGGGTGATGTGCGTCTCCTCCTGCAAAATCAACTGTGTGTTGCGCGCAATGCGCGCGGAAAACTCGGTCGGCAGCGCAATCGCCTCGTCGAACGAATTGGTGTGCAGGGACTGCGTGCCGCCAAACACCGCGGCCATGGCCTCGATGGTGGTGCGCACGATGTTGTTGTAGGGGTCTTGCTCGGTCAGGGACCAGCCGCTGGTCTGGCAGTGGGTGCGCAGCATCAGGCTCTTGGGGTTCTTGGCGCCAAAGCCCTTCATGATGCGGCACCACAGCAGCCGCGCCGCACGCATCTTGGCGATCTCCAGGTAAAAGTTCATCCCGATCGCCCAGAAGAAACTCAGGCGCCCGGCGAACTCGTCCACATCCAGCCCCTTGGCCAGCGCCGTCTTGACGTACTCCTTGCCGTCGGCCAGCGTGAAGGCCAGCTCCAGCGCCTGGTTGGCGCCGGCCTCCTGCATGTGGTAGCCGGAGATCGAGATCGAGTTGAACTTGGGCATGTGCCGGCTCGTGTACTCGATGATGTCGCCGATGATGCGCATCGAGGGCTCGGGCGGGTAGATGTAGGTGTTGCGGACCATGAACTCCTTGAGGATGTCGTTCTGGATGGTCCCCGAGAGCTGCTCCTGGCGCACGCCCTGCTCTTCCGCCGCCACCACATAGCCGGCCAGCACCGGCAACACGGCGCCATTCATCGTCATCGAGACGCTGACCTTGTCCAGCGGAATGCCCTCAAAGAGGATCTTCATGTCCTCCACGCTGTCGATGGCCACGCCGGCCTTGCCCACGTCGCCGACCACGCGCGGGTTGTCGCTGTCATAGCCGCGGTGCGTGGCCAGGTCGAAGGCCACGCTCACCCCTTGGGCACCGGCCGCGAGCGCCTTGCGGTAGAAGGCGTTGGACTCCTCGGCCGTGGAAAAACCCGCGTACTGGCGGATGGTCCAGGGCCGCACCGTGTACATCGTGGCCTGCGGGCCGCGGATGAACGGCTCGAACCCTGGCAAGGTGTTGGTGTAGGGCAAGCCCTGCAGATCTTCGGCGGTGTAGAGCGGCTTGACCGCAATGCCTTCGGGCGTATGCCAGATCAGCGCATCGACGTCGCCCCCAGGCGCGGATTTGGCGGCCGCTTTGCGCCAGTCATCCAGGGTCGCGGGCTTGAACTCGGGGCTGTTGGTGGTCATGACGCGCTCTCTCCAGACATCGGTTTCCAGTATACATCATTCATAATTATGGAATCGCCGAGGTGACGCCGCGATGCAGCGGCGTCACCGGCCCGCGTCAGTGCGGCGCATCGCAGGCGGGGCCAAACGGGGCGCGCATGACCTGCAGCGTCACGTGCGTGATCTCGAAGTGCTCGTGCAGCGCATCGGTCGCGTGCTGCAAAAAGGCGTCGTCGCCGCCACCGTCGGGCATCACGAGGTGCGCGCTCAAGGCCACGCGCCCGGTGCCGGGCGCCCAGATGTGCAGGTCGCGCACCTCCGCCACACCCGGCAAATCCGCCAGCAGCGCGCGCACGGCCGCCGGGTCCACGCTTGCCGGCACACCGTCGAACAGCAGGTGCAGCGACTGCCGAAACAGCCCCCAGGTGCCCACCAGAATGACCGCAGCGATCACAAGGCTCACCACCGGGTCGAGCCAGCGCCAGCCCATCCAGAGCGTGAGCGCGCCCGCGACGACCACGCCGAGCGACACCAGCGCATCGGCCGCCATGTGCAAAAACGCGCCGCGGATGTTGAGATCCGATGCGCCGCCGCGCATGAACAGCAAGGCGGTGGCCGTGTTGATGACGATGCCCACCCCGGCCACCGCCATGATGGTCACGCCCTGCGCTTGCGCCACGCCCTCACCGGCCAGCAGCCGGCCGGTGGCCTCCCACGCCAGGCCGCCGATGGCCGCAAGCAGCAACACCGCGTTGGCAAAGGCCGCCAGCACCGAGGCCCGCTGCCACCCCCAGGTGTGGCGCGCATTGGGCTTGAGGCGCGCGGCAAACGCGCCCGCCCAGGCCAGCACCAGGCCGGCGACATCGCTGAGGTTGTGCCCGGCGTCGGCCAGCAGCGCCAGTGAATCGACCTTCCAGCCGTAAAACGCCTCGATCAGCACGAAGCCGATGTTGAGACCGATGCCGATGGCAAACGCCCGGTCGAAATGGGCTGGTGCGTGGCTGTGGGCGTGGGCGTGAGCATGGGTGTGGACTTCGGACATGGAACGGGTCAGGAAGGGCAGGCTCATTCCGCGCGGCGCAGAACGCCGTGCAGATCGGTGCCGGGGGCCACCGTGTTGATTGTGCAACCTCTTTTCTGTAAATTTCCGGTTGGGTGGTCATGACAACCGGGTTACAGGTTGAAGTTGAGATAGACCTTGCCGGTCAGCCACTCGTCGTCGAGTTCGGCGAGCATTGCGGAAACC
>NZ_VJOL01000021.1 GCF_007556705.1 Tepidimonas thermarum
GGGCGGGTTTTGCACCGCCGCGAGGGCACTTTGGGCGCCTCAGAGGCTGCCTTGGGGTGATTTGCGCTGACCTCACAGCGAGCGTGAGCGAGTGTGCGGTGTACGAGCTTTTTTGTTCAGTGGTTCCCTAAGCCGCGTTCGGCGTAAGTCCTGCGCAACCCCGGGGAAGTCAAAAGTTGTTCCAGCGCCGCCTGAAAAGCTACCTCGTCGCCTTCGGGCGTGAGCAGGCCAGCCCAACCGTCCTGCAAAATCTCCCGTGGTCCGCTTGGACAATCCATCGCCACCGCCGGCGTCCCGCAGCTCAGCGCTTCCAACAAAACAAGTCCAAAACCTTCATAACGCGAGCACATCGCAAACACCGTCGCATGAGCAAGCCACTCGTGAACATTCGTCACGTGACCAGGCAAGAAAGCCGTTTCGGCCACTCCGAGACGCTGAATTTCCGCTTCTAACTTCGAGCGCTCCGGTCCTTCGCCCAGGATCACCAAGTGATGGTCCAGACCTTTGGCCCGCAAAGCGGCGTGAGCACGGATCAGGCGATCGAAGGCTTTTTGGCCGGCTAGGCGACCAATGCCCAACACCACGGGCTTGGCAAAACATACTGGGGTAGGAGAAAAAGGCTTAGGGCTTGGCAAGGGGTCGAGGAAATTTTCGATCACCATCCAATTAGCACCTTGCGGTTGTTTTCCTAGCAGCTGGCGTAAAGAACTCAAAGCGCCGTGCGAAGGAAACACTGTCCATCGAACCCGCCGACGCACGGTATAGGTCAGCCAGCGGTCTATCGGCCCAAGTTCTTTGATATGCTCATGGAACGCGATATGGGTCCAGGCGATAAACGGCTTTCCCGTCACTCTCGCCGCCAGCCAGCCGTAATTGGTGGCGGCATCATCCTCGCCACCGATAACGACGTCCGCCTGTCTTGCCAGCGGGACCAGCCGCAGAGCGACCAGAGGCTTTTCTACCCCTTGGGCGTTCAGGCGCACGACATCCAGACCTGTGGCATCGAGCGGTTCGAACCAAGGCCGTTTAAACAAGGTGACCAAGCGCACCGGCCAGCCCCGGTTTTGCAGCTGCCGCGCCAGGCGCACGTTCATCGGCTGCGCCCCGCCCGGGCCGAGGTCAGAGATGATGAACAGCAGGCGGGGTTTCATTTGCGGGCCACAGCGATGAGATTGGGATCGAACTGAGTTGGCGCGAGAAAGTCTACCAGCAAATACAGCGCCTGATGCGCTAGGCGATTGAGATGCCACCTCCCGCGATTGAGCAGTCGAAAAACCGCCCGATGGGGTCTGCGCCAGGACCAAAACAGCCGAGGCGCTTGGGATTCGAATTCGATCCTATCGGGATCGAAACCTGCTGCCTCCAAGACCTGAAGGAACGAGAACTCGGTAAAGTGGGTGATATGAGTAAAATCGATAGCCATATGAAAAGATGCTATCAAACACCCCATATTGGGTACCCGCACGCTGAGCCGCCCGCCCGGCGCCAATAAACGGTAAAACCCGCGCAACACGGGAATCGCGTCCTCGCGCGGCAGATGTTCGAGCACGTCGTGGAAAAACACGAGGTCAAAGGAATCCGCCGGTGCTTGCGGCAGCCACTCCCGGATGTCGGCCTGAATCAATTGCGCTTGGGGTAAACGCTGCCTAGCAACGCTAAGAAGCTGTTCGGAAAGCTCCACGCCAGTTAGGTTGGTAAATCCAACCCTCCGCATGGCTTCCAAATGATGACCTTGGGCGCAGCCGGCATCCAGAATCCGCGCCTCTTTTGGAATCTCGTCGATCCAGTGCGGCAAACGGTCGCGTTTGAGCTTTTCCAAATCATCCGGCAGCCTTTCGCCTCGCCCCAGTTCTTCCATCAAAACATAGTGACGGGTGTAGTTTTGAAACAGTTCATGCGTCTCATCCTGCTTCAGTTGCATGTTCGACTTCCTCATGGTCCGTCAAAGAGTTACGTAAAAACCGCCGGAAAACACGATACCGCTTCAGGCTTGCTTATCATCTTCATTCCTCACTCTTCTCTACCGGCTAGTTTTTCCTCGGCGCGAGATCGCTACGATTCCAGCTACCGCTATCGAGCTCCCCTCGCTGCCATACATTGTCCACACCGCCCCATCGAGTCCCCAACGCGGCACGAGCAGCAGGGCCAGCAGCACGCCGGCTGCAGCGCTCGCGGTGTAGACGACGTACAGCGCGGCGTTGGAGACGTTGGCGATCAGCCAGGCGTTGCCGAGGTTGCGCACGAGCTGCAACGCGGGCAGCAGCGCGAGCAGCACCAGCGCATCCGCCGCGGCAGCATAACCAGTGCCCAGCAGCGCGGGCAAGAGCGGCGCGGCCAGGGCGAGCGCCAGGCCCGCGGCCAGCGCCAGCAGCAGCAGCAGCGCGCCGGTCCGCACAAGGCGTGCGTTGGGTGCAGCGGCAGCGAAAAGACGTGGCCACAGGGCTTCCTGTAGCGCAGCCAGCGGCAGCGTGGCCAGGTCGATGACCCGCTGCGCGACCGCGAAGGCGCCTGCCTGCGCGTAGCTCAGGTGGGCGAGCACCGGTTTGTTGAACTCGGCCTGCAGTCGCATCGCCACCGCACCGCCGGCAAACGGCAGCCCTTCTTGCACCAGCGCAGCGGTTGCCGGGAGCGTACCATCAGGCGGCCCTGCCAGCCTCGGCCAGTGCGCTGCCGCAGCCAGGGCTGCGGCGTAGAGCAGTGACGCTGCGGCATAGGCGGCCATCCAAACCGCGGGCGTTGGTGCCGCCCAGGGCAGGACGGCAAGTAGCGCGGCAAGCCGCGCGAGCGGCAGCCCAGCCTGGATGGCACCGAAGCGGTGCGCCTGGTGTTGCGCCTGCGCGCTGCGTGCGCACAGCTCGACCCACGAGGCCGCGGCGACCTCTGCCAGGGCAAGTAAGGCAAGCGCCCACAGCGGCTGCGCAGCGGGCAGGCTGGTGGCCATCGCCAGCAGCGCGAGTGGCAAGACCAAGACGCTGGCGACCGCCCACGCTGTCGCCGCCCGACGTTGCAGCAAGGGCAAGTGCGCTGGCGTGCGTGCGCCGCGAATGAGCAATACCCCGCCCAAACCCAAACCCGCGAGCGGCGTGAAAAAGCTGGCAATGGCGAGTGCGGCGACGAATACCCCATAATCGGTTGGGCCCAGCCAGCGCGCCAACAACAAAACCGTAATGGCTTGAGCCACAGCGCGCAAAAGCAGCCAACCGAACAGACGCAGTCCATCGCGCGCATAGGCGCCAGGTTGCCACGAAGCAACGCTGCGCAGAATAGGGCGAATCATTGGTTCCTCATGGTCAAAGCCTTTCTTTTATGTCAGCCGATAGGACAAGCTCCTCCGCATCGTGATAACGCGCATACAGCAGAAAACCAGACCGCGGGTTCGATCACAATCTCCCATCCACCGCTTCGCGCGGCAGCACGCTCTTGACGTCGTAAAGCACGCCGCCTGGTTTGAGCCAACGACGAATTTGCGCCACACCTGCGGTTTGAAACTGCTGGTGCGCCACAGCCAACACAACCGCGTCGTAAGTCGCTTCGGGCGGAACTTCCAGTAGGGCCAAACCGTACTCCGCTTGCGCTTCTTGCCGGTCGACCCATGGGTCGAAGACATCTACGCAGGTGTGGTATTCCCGCAGCGTGGCAATGAGATCCACCACTTTGGTGTTGCGCAGGTCCGGGCAGTTTTCTTTGAATGTGAGCCCCAACACCAACACTTTGGCGCCAACGGGGTTGATGCCGCGGCGCACCAACAGTTTGATCACCTGTTCGGCCACATAGACGCCCATCTGGTCGTTGATGCGACGCCCGGCGAGGATCACTTCGGGGTGATGTCCTACCTCCTGCGCTTTGTGGGTGAGGTAGTAGGGGTCGACGCCGATGCAGTGCCCCCCTACCAACCCGGGCCGAAACGGCAGGAAGTTCCATTTGGTGCTTGCGGCCTGGAGCACTTCGTCGGTGTCGATGCCGAGTTTGTTGAAGAGAATCGCCAGCTCGTTCATCAGCGCGATGTTGAGGTCACGCTGGGTGTTTTCGATCACTTTGGCCGCTTCGGCAACCTTGATGCTGCTGGCTTTGAACGTACCCGCAGTGATGATCTGCGCGTAGAGTGCGTCGATGGCATCAGCCACTTCTGGTGTGCTGCCGCTCGTGATTTTTTTGATGTTGGGCAGGCGGTGCGCTTTGTCGCCCGGATTGATGCGCTCAGGGCTGTAGCCGCAGTAAAAATCTTGGTTGAAGCGCAGGCCGCTGGTTTTTTCGAGGATGGGAACGCACACCTCTTCCGTCGCACCCGGATAGACCGTGGACTCGTAGATGACGACGTCGCCGGGTTTGAGGTTTTGCCCGACGGTTTGGGTGGCGTGGATGAGCGGGCTCAGGTTGGGGCGTTTCGCGCGGTCGATGGGCGTGGGGACCGTCACCATGTGGACACGACAGTCGCGCAGCGCTTGAGGATCTGTGGTCAAGCGCAAATGAGTGGCGGCCGCAAGTTCCTCGGTAGAGACTTCAAGGGTGGTGTCACGCCCCGCTTGCAGTGCTGCGATGCGCTCAGGCTTGATGTCAAACCCGACCACCGGAAAGCGTTTGCCAAACTCGACCGCCAATGGCAAGCCGACGTAGCCGAGGCCGATGACGGCGATGGGGTGTCCGATCAGATTCATACGGCTGTTGAATGCAGCCCACACTGTAGCGCTTTCTCGGGCACGGTCGTGACACAATCCGCTGCATGCGCATCCCTTTCCGTCCCACCCAACGCCTCGCGCCGGAAGCCCGCGCCGCGCTCGGCCGGCGCGTGCGGGTGCGGCCGTGCGGTTCGCAGGTGACGCATGAACGGCGGGTGGCGCATGAGCAGGGGTTGTTGCCATGACCAGCCTCGACGGCCGCTTGGTCGTGGCCATTTCGTCGCGCGCGCTGTTCGACTTCGAGGCGGAAAACCGCGTCTTTGAGCAGGGCGACGACCGCGCCTACATGCAGCTGCAGTTGCAGCGGTTGGAGGAGCCGGCGGCGCCAGGGGTGGCGTTTTCGCTGGTGCACAAGCTGCTGCGCTTCAACGACGCGCGCGCGCAGCGGGTGGAGGTGGTGATCCTTTCGCGCAACGACCCCGTCTCCGGCATGCGGGTGTTTCGCTCGGCGGCGCACTATGGGCTGCCGATCCAGCGCGGGGTGTTCACGCGCGGCGCGCCGCCGTGGCGCTACCTGCGGCCGCTGCGGGCCAACCTGTTTTTGTCGGCCAACCTGGACGATGTACGCGCCGCTCTGGACGCCGGCGTGCCGGCCGCGCAGGTCTATCCGCATGCGCAGCGCGCTTCGGATGCGCATCCGCACGAGGTGCGCATCGCGTTTGACGGCGACGCGGTGTTGTTTTCGGACGAGGCGGAGCGGGTGTTCCAGGCCCAGGGGCTGGACGCCTTTCAGGCGCACGAAAGCGCCAAGGCCACGCAGCCGCTGCCCGGCGGGCCGTTCAAGCCCCTGCTGCAGGCGCTGCACCGGCTGCAGCAGGAGGGCACCGCCGCCATGCGCATCCGCACCGCGCTGGTGACGGCGCGCAGCGCCCCGGCGCACGAGCGCGCCATCCGCACGCTGATGGACTGGCACATCGAGGTGGACGAGGCGCTGTTTTTGGGCGGTCTGCCCAAGGGGGCATTTCTGCGCGAGTTCGAGCCCGACTTCTTTTTCGACGACCAGACGCGCCACGTGCACAGCGCCGCCGAGCATGTGCCCGCGGGCCACGTGGCCGCCGGCGTGGCTGGCGTGGCCGATGCCTGAGGGTTGCGCCGGCCGATGGGTCACAATCGGGTCAGCGCGTTTGACGCCAGGCCCACGACCATGACGCTTTCGATTCTTGCCATTGCCGCCGGCGCCAGCCTGGGCGCGCTGCTGCGCTGGGGGCTGGGGCTGGCGCTCAACGCCGTGCTGCCCCATCTGCCGCTGGGCACGCTGGCGGCCAACTGGATCGGCGGCTACGCCATCGGCGTGGTGGCGGCGTTCTTTTTGCACCACCCGGATGTGGCGCCCGCGTGGCGGCTGTTTGCGGTGACCGGGCTGCTAGGCGGGCTGACGACGTTTTCCAGCTTCTCCGTCGAAATGACGACCCTGCTGCAGCAGGGCCGGCTGCTGTGGGCGCTGGCGGGCGTGGCGCTGCACGTGGGCGGCTCGCTGGCGCTGACGGCGCTGGGCTGGGCCAGCTACACGGCGCTGCGCAGCGCGTGAGGCGGGCCTGGGGCAACGCACGCCGTGCCCCCAGCAACGCGGCGGGCTACGCCCCGCCCATGCCCACACCTACAATCGGCGCCCATGACCGCAACCCCAACGTCCAACCCCGAGCGCGACGCGCTGGCCCAGCGCTTTGTGCAATTTGCCCTGGAAGCCGGCGTGCTGCGCTTTGGCGAATTCAAGACCAAGGCCGGGCGCCTGAGCCCGTATTTTTTCAACGCCGGGCTGTTTGACGACGGAGCCAAGCTGGGCCGTCTGGCCGAGTGCTACGCAGAGGCGATACTGGGCAGCGGCCTGGCGTTTGACATGGTTTTTGGGCCGGCGTACAAGGGCATTCCCTTGGCGGCGGCGGTGGCGGTGGAGCTGGCGCGGCGCGGGCACAACAAGCCCTTTGCCTACAACCGCAAAGAAGCCAAAGATCACGGCGAGGGCGGCACCCTGGTGGGCGCGCCGCTGCGCGGGCGCGTGCTGATCATCGACGACGTGATGAGCGCGGGCACCGCAGCGCGGGAGTCGATTGCGCTCATCCGTGGCGCGGGCGCCACACCGCACGCGATGGCGATTGCGCTGGACCGGCAGGAGATGGCCACCGAGGTGGCCCCCGACGGCACGGTGCGCGACGTGCCCTACAGCGCGGTGCAGTATGTGCAGCGCGAGCTGGGCTTGGCCGTGTGCGCCATTGCCAAGTTGGCGGACTTGCTCCAATATCTGGAACAGCACGACGACCCTGCCATGCGCACGCACCGCGAACGGGTGCAGGCCTACCGCGCCCGCTACGGCGTGGGCTGACGCCGGCCGCGCGCACCGGGCCGCATGGCGGGGCCGGCTTGACACCCCCATAACGACAACGGGGTCGCACCCCGCCCGCCACCATGCCCTTGTCCGCCACCGCCCTGCACCCCCCGCCGTGCGCCAGCCGGCCGCCGCACCCATATCCCGCCCGACCGTGGCGGTTTGTGGCGGGCGCGCTGGGGCTGTCGCTGGGGCTGGCCGCATGGGCGCAAACACCCGCGCCCGCGCGGGGCATTTACACCTGCATCGACGCGCAGGGCCGGCTGCTGTCGTCGGACCGACCCATCCCGGAATGCCGCGACCGTGAGCAGCGCGAGCTGGGCCCCACCGGCACGGTGCGCCGCGTCATCCCCCCGCCGCCCACGCCCGAAGAGCGCGAGCGCGCCGCCGCCCGCCAGCAGGCCGAGGCCGAGGCGGCCGCGCGCGCGGCCGAGGCCCGGCGCAAAGAGGCGTTGTTGCTGACGCGCTATCCCGACGAGGCCGCACACCAGCGCGCGTGCGCTGGCGCTGCAACAGGTGCAGGCCGTCATCGACAGCGGGCGGCTGTACGCCGAGCATCTGGAGCGCGAGCGCCAGCGACTGGAGGAGGAGATGGCGTTTTACCAGCGCAACCCGGCCAGCGCGCCGGCGGCGCTCAAGCAGCGCGTGGCGCAAAACGCCCAACAACGGCAGCAACAGGCGCTGTTTTTGGCCGACCAGGAGCGCGAAAAAGCCCGCATCGAGGCGCAATACGACGCCGAGCTGCAGCTGCTGCGCCGCCTGTGGGACAGCGCCCCGCAGCGCTAGCGCACGGCCGTCAGCCCAGCGCGCGCCGCAGCAGCTCGTTGACCTGCTGCGGGTTGGCTTTGCCCTGGGTGGCCTTCATCACCTGCCCCACCAGGGCGTTGAACGCCTTGTCCTTGCCGGCGCGGTATTCGGCCACGTTCTTCTCGTTGGCGGCGATCACCTGCGCGACGATCGCCTCCAGCGCCGCGGTGTCGTTCATTTGCTTGAGGCCCTTGGCCTCGATCACCGCATCGACGCGCGCCAGGGCGGCGTCGGCGCCGTCCACCGCCCCAGGCTCGGCCCAAAGGACGTCGAACACCTGCTTGGCGGCGTTGTTGGACACGGTGCCGTCGGCCACACGGCGCAGCAGCGCCGCCAGCACGATGGGCGGCACCGGACAGGCCTCGATGCCGACTTCGGCCACGTTGAGGCGGCGCGACACCTCGCCCATGATCCAGTTGCTGGCGGCTTTGGGCGCAGCACCCGCGCGCACCGCGTCCTCGAAGTACGCGCCCATGGCGGGCGATTGTGTGAGGGTGGTGGCGTCGTAGTCGGGCAACCCGTAATCGCGCACCAAGCGCTCGGCCATGGCGCGCGGCAGCTCCGGCAGGCTGGCGCGCACCTGCTCGACCCACTCGGGGGCAATCACCAGCGGCGGCAGGTCCGGGTCGGGGAAGTAGCGGTAGTCGGCCGCGTCCTCCTTGGTGCGCATGGCGCGCGTCTCGCCGGTGTCGGGGTCGAACAGCACCGTGGCCTGCTCGATGGGGCGGCCGTCCTCCAACTGCTCGATCTGCCAGCGCACCTCGTAATCGATGGCCTGCTGCATGAACTTGAAGGAGTTCAGGTTTTTGATCTCGCGCCGCGTGCCCAGCGGCTGGCCCGGCTTGCGCACGCTGACGTTGGCGTCGCAGCGGAACGACCCTTCCTGCATGTTGCCGTCGCAAATGCCGATCCAGGTGACCAGCTTGTGCAGTTCCTTGGCGTAGGCCACCGCCTCGGCGCTGGAGCGGATGTCGGGCTCGGTGACGATCTCCAGCAGCGGCGTGCCGGCGCGGTTGAGGTCGATGCCGCTCATGCCGTGAAAGTCCTCGTGCAGGCTTTTGCCGGCGTCCTCCTCCAGGTGGGCGCGCACCAGGCGCACGGTGCGCAGCTCGTCGCCCAGGTAAAAGCGAATGGCGCCCCCCTGCACGACCGGGATTTCGTATTGGCTGATCTGGTAGCCCTTGGGCAGATCGGGGTAGAAGTAGTTTTTGCGCGCAAAGACGCTGCGCGGCGCCACGTGCGCGCCCACCGCCAGGCCAAAGCGGATGGCGCATTCCACCGCGGCGCGGTTCATGACCGGCAGCGTGCCCGGCAGCGCCAAATCCACCGCGCAGGCCTGGGTGTTGGGCGCCGCGCCAAAGGCGGTGGCGGCGCGGCTGAAGATTTTGCTGCGCGTGGCGAGCTGGGCGTGGGTTTCGAAGCCGATGACGACCTCGTAGCCGTGGACGAGAAACGATACGCTGCTCATGGGTCAAGCCTGCGGCGAGGGGGTGACAAGGGCGGGGGCGCGGGTGTGCCAGTCGGTGGCACGCTGGAACTGATGGGCGGCGTGCAGCAGGCGCGCCTCGGCCAGGTGCGGGCCGATGAGCTGCAGCCCAACGGGCAGACCGTCCGCGCCCAAGCCGGCGGGCACACTCATGCCCGGCAGCCCCGCCAGCGACGCCGGCAAGGTGTAGATGTCGGCCAAATACGCCGACAGCGGGTCGTCGGCTTTGGCACCGATGGCCCAGGCCACGGTGGGCGCCACCGGTCCGGCGATGAGGTCGCACGACTCGAAGGCGCGCAAAAAGTCCTGGGCGATCAAGCGGCGGATCTGCTGCGCCTTGAGGTAGTAGGCATCGTAGTAGCCGTGCGAGAGCACGTAGGTGCCAATCAGGATGCGGCGCTGCACCTCGGGGCCAAAGCCCTCGCTGCGCGTGCGCCGGTACATGTCGAGCAAATCGCTGTACTCGGCCGCGCGGTGGCCGTAGCGCACCCCGTCGTAGCGGCTGAGGTTGGAGCTGGCCTCGGCCGGCGCGATGATGTAGTAGGCCGGGATGGCCAGCTCGGTGCGCGGCAGGTGGATGTCCACCAGCGTCGCGCCCAGCCGCTCGAACTCGGCCAGCGCGGCGCGCACGGCCGTCAGCACGTCGGGGCTGCAGCCGGCGCCAAAAAATTCGGCCGGCAAGCCGATGCGCAAACCCTGCAGCGGCCGCGCCGGGCTGGCACCGGGCAGCGGGTCGTCCAGGCCGCGGGTGTAGTCCTCGGCCGGCAGGTCGAGGCTGGTGGAGTCGCGGTCCGGATCGGGGCCCGCCATGGCCGACAGCAGCAGCGCGCAGTCGAGCGCCGAGCGTGCGATCGGGCCCGCCTGGTCCAGGCTGGAGGCGTAGGCCACCATGCCGTAGCGCGAGCAGCGGCCGTAGGTCGGCTTGATGCCGGTGACGCCGCAAAACGCTGCCGGCTGCCGGATGGAGCCGCCCGTGTCCGTGCCCGTGGCGCCCGGCACCAGCCGCGCCGCCACCGCCGCCGCCGAGCCGCCGGAGGACCCGCCCGGCACGCGCGCAGGATCCCAAGGGTTGCGCGCCGGGCCAAACGCCGAGTTGTCGTTGCCCGAGCCCATGGCGAACTCGTCGCAGTTGAGCTTGCCCAGCGTCACCGCGCCGGCGCCAGGGTGCCCGTCGGCACCCCCGCCCAGCCGGGCCACCACGGTGGCGTCGAACGGGCTGCGGTAGCCGGCCAGCATGCGGCTGCCCGCCGTGGTCGGGAAGTCGCGCGTGACGAACACATCCTTGTGCGCAATGGGCACGCCCAGCAGCGGGGTGCGCTCGCCGCGTGCGCGCCGCGCATCGGCCTGGCGCGCCTGGGCCAGGCTCACGGCTTCGTCCACGGCCAAAAAGGCGCTCAGCGCCTCGTGCGCGCGCACGCGCTGCAGCAGCGCCTGGGTCACCTCGACGCTGGAGGTCTGGCCCGCGGCCAGCGCGGCCGCCAGCTCGGCCACGCCCATCTGGTGCAGTTCCTGGCTCATTCGATCACCCGCGGCACAAGGTACAGGCCGTCTTCGACGGCTGGGGCGCTGGCCTGGTTGGCCGCGCGGTTGTCGGGCTCGCGCACGACGTCGTCGCGCAAGCGCAAGGCGACGTCGGTAAACACCTCGGCCGGGTGCGCCAGCGGCGCCACGCCGGTGGTGTCCACCGCCTGCATTTGCTCGACGATGGCAAAGAACGCGTTGAGCTGGCCGAGCATGCGCTCGGCCGTCGGGCCGTCGAGCGCCAGCCGCGCCAGGTGCGCGAGGCGATCGACATCGTGTAGGGTCAGGGACATGGTGGTGCGCAATGGTCTGGAGGACGGGTGTCCGCCTGCCTGGCAGGTCAGGCCTTGCGGTATTATCCCGGGTTTCACGATACGGCCTGCCGCTTTCCCTGGCGCCACCCCTAGCCGGCAGGCTGCACAGGACCCACACACCATGTTCGAATCCCTGCGTCGGCACTTTTCGACCGACCTTGCCATCGACCTGGGCACGGCCAACACGCTCATTTACGTGCGCGGCAAGGGCATCGTGCTCGACGAGCCCTCCGTCGTTGCCATCCGCCACGAAGGCGGGCCCAACGGCAAAAAAACCATCCAGGCCGTCGGCCATGCGGCCAAGGCGATGCTGGGCAAGGTCCCCGGCAACATCGAAGCCATCCGCCCGATGAAGGACGGCGTCATCGCCGACTTCACGGTCACCGAGCAGATGCTCAAGCAGTTCATCAAGATGGTGCACCCGCGCTCGATGCTGCGCCCCAGCCCGCGCATCATCATCTGCGTGCCGTGCGGCTCCACGCAGGTGGAGCGGCGCGCCATCCGCGAATCGGCCCTGGGGGCCGGCGCGTCCGAGGTGTACCTGATCGAAGAACCGATGGCCGCCGCCATCGGCGCCGGGCTGCCGGTGGCCGAAGCCGCGGGCTCGATGGTGGTGGACATCGGCGGCGGCACCACCGAGGTGGGCGTCATCAGCCTGGGCGGCATGGTCTACAAGGGCAGCGTGCGCGTGGGCGGCGACAAGTTCGACGAGGCCATCATCAACTACATCCGTCGCAACTACGGCATGCTCATTGGCGAGCCCACGGCCGAGGCGATCAAGAAAAACATCGGCAGCGCCTTCCCCGGCTCCGAGGTCAAGGAGATGGAGGTCAAGGGTCGCAACCTCTCCGAGGGCGTGCCGCGCAGCTTCACCATCAGCTCCAACGAGGTGCTCGAGGCCCTGACCGATCCGATCAACCAAATCGTCAGTTCGGTCAAAACCGCGCTGGAGCACACCCCGCCCGAGCTGGGCGCCGACATCGCCGACCGCGGCATGATGCTCACCGGCGGCGGCGCGCTGCTGCGGGATTTGGACCGGCTGCTCAACGAGGAGACGGGGCTGCCCGTGTTCGTGGCCGAGGACCCGCTGACCTGCGTGGTGCGCGGCTGCGGCATGGCGCTGGAGCAAATGGACCGCCTGGGCCACAGCATCTTCACCAACGAGTGATGGGGCACGCGGCCCCCGCCGCCACCTGCCGCGCTTAGCGATCCGTCATGCCGCTGGGCACCATCGACCGCACGCCGCCACCGTTTTTCAAGCAGGGCACGCCGGCCCTGGCCAAGTGGATCGTGCTCAGCGCGCTGTCCGTGCTGCTGATGGTGGTGGATGCGCGGCTGCAGTGGGCCGCGCCGCTGCGCGCGGCGCTGGCCACGGCGTTGTACCCGGTGCAGTGGCTGGTGCTGCAGCCGGTGCGCGCCGTGCAGTGGGCGGGCGGCTACCTGAGCGCGCTGGAGTCGGCCCAGCGCGAGGCGCGCGAGGCGCGGGCCCTGCTGCTGCAACACGCCGAGCGCGCCGGCCTGGTGGAACACCTGGCGCAGGAGAATCGCGAGCTGCGGCAGCTGCTGGGCTTGCGCGAGCGCATCGCCCCCTCGGCCCAAGGGGCGGAAATCCTCTACGCCCTGCCCGACCCCTACATCCCCGGGGTGGTGATCGACCGCGGCGCGCTGCAGGGGGTGCAGGCGGGCGCGCCGGTCATGGACGCCTACGGCGTGTTGGGACAGGTGACGCGCGTGTACCCGGCCACCAGCGAGGTGACGCTGCTGATGCACCGGCAGCTCGCCATTCCCGTGCTCAACACCCGCACCGGCGAGCGCTATTTGGCCTACGGCAATGGTGACCGGGATGAGCCGGCGCTGGCCCTGCGCTACGTCAGCCACCAAACCGCCACCCGGGCTGGCGACGCGCTGGTGACCAGCGGCATCGACGGCCTGTACCCGCCGGGCCTGCCCGTGGGGACGGTCGTGTCCGTCACGGCCGAGGGCGCCGAGGGTTTTGCCAACGTGCAGGTGGCGCCGGCGGCGCGCACACGCGATGCCCTACACGTGCTGGTGCTGCAGCCCGCACAGGCGGCAGCCCCCCTTTCTGCGGGACAACGGCCATGATCCTGCCGCGTGGACAAGCCCTGTTGCTGCCCGCCAACCCCACCTTCATCTGGGGGTCGCTGGCCGCCGCACTGGCCCTGCAGGTGTTGCAAGGGCAGCTGTCGGGTGCGGCCTGGTTGCCCGACTGGATGGCGCTGGTGCTGGTGTTTTGGATCATCCACCAGCCGCTGCGCATCGGCGTGGGCGTGGCCTTTGTGGCCGGGCTGTGCATGGATGTGCACCAGGGTGTGCTGCTGGGCCAGCATGCCCTGGCCTACAGCGCCATGGGCTACCTGGCCGTGACGCTGCACCGGCGCGTGCTGTGGTTCGACCTGCGGCGCCAAACGCTGCACGTGCTGCCGCTGCTGGCCATCGCCTTTGCCCTGCAGGCGCTGGTGCGGCTGCTCGCGGGGCATGGCGCACCGCCCGCGCTGGCGTGGCTGTCCCCCTTCCTGACCGCAGCGCTGTGGATACCGGCCACGGGCGTGCTGCTGGCACCGCAGCGGCGCCCGCACGCCCCCGACGAAAACCGCCCCCTGTGAGCGGGCCATGACGGAGTACCAGGACGCCGACACCCGCATCGCCCAATTCCGCTGGCGCGCCTGGGTGGCGCTGGCGGCGGTGGTGGCCGCCTTTGGCGCGCTGGCACTGCGCGCGTGGCACCTGCAAATCCGCGAGCACGAGCGCTACGCCGCGCAGGCCGAGGGTAACCGCACCGCGGTGCTGCCCATCGTGCCCGCGCGCGGGCACATCGTGGACCGCAACGGCGTCGTGCTGGCGGAGAACCTGCCCGTGTACGCGCTGGAGATCGTGCCGGCGCGCACCCCGGACCTGGAGGCGACCCTGCAGCGGCTGGGCGAGCTCGTCACGCTTGCCCCGCGCGACCTGCAGCGCTTTCGCCGACTGCTGGGCGAGTCCAAGCGGTTCGACTCGATCCCGCTCAAAACCCGCCTGAGCGAGGAGGAAATGGCCCGCGTGGCGGCCCGCCTGTGGGAACTGCCGGGGGTGGACATCCAGGCACGTCAACTGCGGCGCTACCCGCTGGGCCCCACGGCGGCGCACGTGCTGGGCTACATCGGCCGCATCAGCCAGCGCGACCGCGAGGCCATGGACGACTGGCCGGAAGAAAAAGTCGCCAACTACCGTGGCAGCACCCACATCGGCAAATTGGGGGTCGAGGCCGCACAAGAAGACCGGCTGCATGGCCGCACCGGCTTTGAGCGGGTGGAGACATCGGCCGCGGGCCGCGCGGTGCGCCGTCTGGACGTCACCCCGCCCCAGGCCGGTCAAACCGTGCGCCTGTCCATCGACGTGCGGCTGCAACACCTGATCGAGCGGCTCTATGGCGAGCGCCGTGGCGCGCTGGTGGTGCTGGACACCCACACCGGCGAGGCGCTGGCGCTGGTCAGCATGCCCACCTTCGACCCCAACCTGTTCGTCGATGGCATCGACAGCGACAACTGGCGCGCCCTCAACGAATCGGTGGACCGCCCGTTGCTCAACCGCGCGCTGCGCGGCACCTACCCGCCCGGCTCCACCTACAAGCCGTTCATGGCGCTGGCGGCGCTGGAGCTGGGGCTGCGCACGCCGCAGACCACCATTTACGACCCAGGCTACTGGACGCTGGGCAACCACCGTTTTCGCAGCCATGGCGAACACGCCCTGGGGATGGTGGACCTGCGGCGCAGCATCGTGCTGTCCAGCAACGTGTACTACTACACCCTGGCGCACGAAATGGGGGTGCAGGCCATCCACGACTTCATGGCGCCGCTGGGCTTTGGCCAGCTCACCGGCATCGATTTGCCCGGCGAGGCGCGTGGCATCTTGCCCAGCCCGGCCTGGAAGCGCGCCACCTACAAACGCGCCGAGCAGCAGCGCTGGCACCCGGGCGAGACGATCTCGCTGGGCATTGGCCAGGGTTACAACAGCTTCACACCGCTGCAGCTGGCCACGGCCACGGCCACGCTGGCCAACGGCGGCACGCGCGTCACGCCCCACGTGGTGCTGGAAACCCGCGCCGCGGGCCCCGAGGGCCGCATCACGTCATCACGCCCGGTGGTGGCCGGTCAAGCACTGGGCTACCGCCGCGAGCATGTGCAGGTGGTGCTCGACGCCATGGCCGCGGTGACCACCGAGGGCACCTCCGCCCGCGCCTTTGCGGGTGCGGGCTACCGCAGCGGCGGCAAAACCGGCACCGCCCAGGCCGTGACCATCGGCCAGCGCGACAAGTACGACCCCAAGCGGCTGGCCGAATTCCAGCGCGACCACTCGCTCTACATCGCCTTTGCGCCGGTCGAATCGCCCCGCTACGCGCTGGCCGCCATCGTGGAAAACGCCGGCTTTGGGGCGGCGCACGCCGCGCCCATCGCGCGCCGGGTGTTCGACTACCTGTTGCTGGGCCTGTACCCGAGCGAGGACGACATTGCCGCCACGCAAAACGGCCAAAGCGCCGCCCCCATCGGCACCCCGCGCCGGGTGGACGAGGTGCCGTGGCCGCCCCCTCAGGGCAACGCGCCGTAGGCGTCCCAGCCGGTTTTGGCAATCAGCGCCGCCACCACGGTGATGAACACCCCGCGCACAAACCCGGCACCGTGCCGCAGCGCCAGCCGCGTGCCCAGCAAACTGCCGGCCACATTGGCCGCCGCCATGGCCAAACCGTAGTGCCACCAGACGTGTCCCTTCCACGCAAACAGGGCCACCGCCGCCACGTTGGACGTGGTGTTGAGCAGCTTGGCCGAGGCGCTGGCGCTCAAAAAGTCGTAGCCCAACCAGCGCACGAACAGGAAGACGAAAAAACTGCCCGTGCCTGGCCCAAAGAAACCGTCGTAAAACCCAATGGTGCCGCCCACCGCGCACGCGGCCAGCGTCTCGGCCCGCCCGGCAAAGCGCGGCCGGTGGTGCAGGCCCATATCCTTTTTGGCCAGGGTGTAGAGCAGCACCGCCCCCAGGATGAAAGGCAGCGCCCGCCGCAGCAGCTCGGCCGACACCTGCGTCACGCACCATGCGCCCGCCCACGCCCCCACCAGGCACACCGCGGCCGCCGGCAACAGGGCCGACCAGCGCACCTGCACGCGCCGCGCGTAACGCCACGTGGCGGTCGCCGTCCCCCAGACCGAGGCGCTTTTGTTGGTGCCCAGCAACGTGGCCGGTGGCGCCAGCGGGAAGGCGGCAAACAGCGCCGGCACCAAAATCAGACCGCCGCCGCCCACGATGGCGTCCACAAAGCCCGCCAGCAGCGAGGCGCTCGTCAACATCAGCCATTCCATGGGCCCGATTGTCGCCGGGCCAGCGCAGCGCACCGCGCCAACCCCACAAAAAAGCCCGGGTGCCGTCGGCAGCCCGGGCCCAAGCCCCAGAGTTCCAGACCTCTGCGGGCGCGGCGTCGCCCATCAGCGGTTGTAGGCCGATTCGCCATGGCTGGTGATGTCCAGCCCCTCGCGCTCCTCTTCTTCGGTCACGCGCAGTCCCACGACCATGTCCACGATCTTGTAGGCGATGAAGGCCACCACCGACGACCACACCATGGTGATGACGACCCCTTCGGCCTGCACCAGGAGCTGGTTGGCGATGCTGAAATCTTCGGCGCCCGTGCCGCCCAGCCCCGGGGCGGCAAACACCCCGGTGAGCAGCGCACCGACGATGCCGCCCACCCCATGCACGCCAAAGACATCGAGCGAATCGTCCGCACCGAGCATCTTTTTGAGGCTGGTCACACCCCACAGGCACAACAAGCCCGCCACCAGACCGATGACGATGGCACCCATCGGGCCCACCGAGCCGCAGGCCGGCGTGATGGCCACCAACCCCGCGACCGCGCCGGATGCTGCGCCCAGCATCGACGCCTTACCCTTGTGCAGGGCCTCACCCACCGACCAAGACAGCACCGCCGCCGCCGTGGCCACCAGCGTGTTGACGAAGGCCAGCGCAGCACCGGCCGTGGACTCGAGGTTGGAGCCGGCGTTGAAGCCGAACCAGCCCACCCACAGCAGCGACGCACCCACCATGGTCAGCGTCAGGCTGTGCGGGGGCATGGCCTCGCGGCCGTAGCCGATGCGCTTGCCCACCAGGTAGGCGCCCACCAGGCCGGCCATGGCGGCGTTGATGTGCACCACCGTGCCACCGGCAAAATCCAGCGCCCCTTTGCCCAGCAGGTAGCCGCCCGCCCCCCACACCATGTGCGCGATGGGCAGATAGCTGAACGTGAACCACAGCGCGCTAAACAGCAGCACCGCGCTGAACTTGATACGCTCGGCAAACGAGCCCACGATCAGCGCGCAGGTGATGCCGGCAAAGGTCGCCTGGAAGGCCACGAAGATCAGCTCGGGGATCTTCACGTTCTCGGTGAAGGTGTCCGCCAGCGACGCCGTGTTGATGCCCATGAGGAACACCTTGTCCAGGTTGCCGATGATCAGCCCCTCGCCACCAAACGCCAGGCTGTAGCCGTAGATCGCCCACAGCACCGTGATCAGCGAAAACACGACGAGCACCTGCATCAGCACCGACAGCATGTTTTTGCTGCGCACCAGGCCGCCGTAGAACAGCGCCAGGCCCGGGATCACCATCATGATCACCAGCAGCGTGGCGGTCATCATCCAGGCCACGTCGCCCTTGTCCACCGTGGGGGCGGCGGCCGCGGCGGGTTCTGCCGGGGCGGGTGCTGGGGCAGCGGCGGCTGGCGCCGACTCTGCGGGCGCCGGCGCGGCCTCGGTGGCCACCGGCGCATCTTTGGGGGGCTCGGCGCTTTGGGCCAGCGCGGCGCCGCCCCACAGCAAACCGACACCCAGACATAGGCTCAACAACCATCGTTTCATGACGATCCCCTTGAAGGTTTGGGTTGGTATAGGTGGGCAGGCGGCGGTCAGAGCGCGTCGGCGCCCGTCTCACCGGTGCGGATGCGAACGACTTGCTCGAGCGGCAGCACGAAAATCTTGCCGTCGCCGATCTTGCCGGTGCGGGCGGCGGTCTCGATCGCCTCGACGACGCGCTCGGCCATCCCATCGTCGACGGCGGCTTCGACCTTGACCTTGGGCAGGAAGTCCACGACGTACTCCGCGCCCCGGTAGAGCTCGGTGTGCCCTTTTTGTCGCCCGAAGCCCTTGACTTCGGTCACGGTAACACCCTGCACGCCGATGGACGAGAGTGCCTCGCGCACTTCGTCGAGCTTGAAGGGCTTGATGATGGCGGTCACCAGTTTCATGGCAGTCCTTTCGTTGGAAATTGCGCGCCTTGCGGCATGGCTGCGCCGAATCCCAAGCACGTTGTGTGCCAGTCCACGGGTGCACCCCTTCGGCGCCGCCGCTGCCACGCCGCGCCATAATCGCCCCCAGGCGGCGCCAGCGCCCCATCGGCACGGTGGCGATACGGAGCCCGACCCTGACGGCAGCACGCGCCCGGCCCCATGTGGCGGGCGTGAAGGTGCGCCGGGGATCCGGCCCACGCGCGGCGCCGACGACCGATACGCGTCACAACGGGGAGGCAAACGACATGGGGTTGTGTGTGGTGCACAGCCGCACCCTTTTGGGGCTTGCGGCGCATCCGGTGCAGGTCGAGGTGCATTTGGCCAACGGCCTGCCCAGCTTTACCCTCGTCGGGCTGGCCGACACCGAGGTCAAAGAGGCGCGCGAGCGGGTGCGCTCCGCCATTCAAAACAGCGGGCTCGAGTGGCCGTCCAACCAGCGCATCACGGTCAACCTGGCCCCGGCCGATCTGCCCAAGGACTCGGGCCGGCTGGACCTGCCGATTGCGCTGGGCATATTGGCGGCCAGTGGTCAGCTCGACCCCGCGGCCTTGACGGGCCACGAATATGCCGGGGAACTCTCCCTCAGCGGCGCGCTGCGGCCCGTGCGCGGCGCACTGCCCATGGCCTTGGCCGTGCGCACCGAATCGGTGCACGGTCAGCCCGAGCGCGCCCTGGTGCTGCCCCCTGGCAGCGCCGAGGAAGCCGCGCTGGTGCCGGGCGTCACGGTTTACCGGGTGCAGCACCTGCTCGACGCGGTGCAGCGTTTTGCGCCCGCCGGCAAGGCGCCCAGCGGCGCCGGGGCGGCGGACGCCGAGGCGGGCTGGCGGCGGGTGCACGCCGCGCCCAGCGACCGCGGCGCCGCCACCCGCGGCCCCGATCTGGCCGACATCAAAGGCCAAGCCACTGCGCGCCGGGCGCTGGAGATTGCCGCTGCAGGTGGCCACAGCCTGCTGCTATCCGGCCCGCCGGGCGCGGGCAAATCCATGCTGGCGCAACGGCTGCCGGGGCTGCTGCCGCCGCTGGACGACGACGAGGCGCTGGAAGCCGCTGCGATTGCGTCGCTGGTCGGGCGCTTTCGGCCCGAGGCGTGGCGCCAGCGGCCCCTGGCCGCGCCGCACCACACGGCCAGCGCGGCGGCGTTGGTCGGCGGCGGCTCGCCGCCGCGCCCCGGCGAAATTTCGCTGGCGCACCACGGCGTGCTGTTTCTGGATGAGCTGCCCGAGTTTTCGCGCAGCGCGCTGGAGGCCCTGCGCGAGCCGCTGGAGACGGGGCGCGTGCGCCTGTCGCGTGCCGCCCGGCAGGTCGAGTACCCGGCGTGCTTTCAGCTGGTGGCGGCCATGAACCCCTGCCCCTGCGGCTACCTGGGCGCCACCACGCGGGCGTGCCGCTGCACCCCCGATCAGGTGCAACGCTACCGCAACCGGCTCAGCGGCCCGCTGCTGGACCGCATCGATTTGCACATCGACGTCCCGGCGCTGCCACCGCAGGTGCTGCTGTCCGCCCCACCGGGTGAGCCTACGGCGGTCGTGCGCACGCGCGTGCAGGCCGCCCGCGCGCGCGCCGTGGCACGCCAAGGCCACCCCAACCGCGATTTGCAGGGGGACGCGCTGCTGGCCCATGCCGCGTTGGACGAGGCCGCGCACCGCCTGCTGCAGCAAGCCGCGACCCGGCTGGGCTGGTCCGGCCGCGCCACGCACCGCGCCTTGCGCGTGGCGCGCACGATCGCCGACCTGGCCGACAGCGCCCGCGTGCAAGCCGTGCATGTGGCGGAAGCGCTGCAATACCGTCCCGCCGAGGCGGCATTGCCGCCATAATGCCGCGCAGTCCCTTGCTACCGTGCCCATGGACTTCGCCACCACCGCCCACCCGCCCAGCGCCGACCACGCCTTGCCCCCGCTGCGCTGGCCCACGCCGCCCTACATAGGCTACGGCAGCGCCGAGCCCGCCAGCCAACCGCTGGACTGTGACATCGAGGGCAGCAACGGCCAGACGCGCAACTGCCGACTGGTGGCGCTGGACCTCGAGCAGCGCCTCGCGCACATCCAGGTGCCGCCATCGCGCACGGTCATGCCGCTGCGCTTTGACATGTTCCGGCGCCTCACGCTCACCCAACCCCTGGCCCCGGTGGAGGTGAGCGACTCCCAGCCGCCCGACAGCACCTTCGAGGCGCTGCTGCGCCACCGGCCACGGCTCCCCTACCGGCTCACGCTGGCCGACGGCACCACGCGCACGGGCGTCACGATCGGGCACGTCGAATCCGACGCCGGCGTTTTTTTGTTCGAGCCGCTCGACGACGACGATCGGGTGCGCCGCGTCTTTGTGCCGCGCAGCGCCTACCGCGAATTGCACATCAGCGAGGCCATCGGCCGCGTGCTGGTGGACCAGCAGGCGCTGACCTCCGAGCAGGTGGAGCGCGCCGCGCGCGAGCAGCAGGCCATGCGCCAGCGCAAGCTGGGCGACTACCTGGTCATCAAAGAGGTGGTCAAGCCCGAGCAGCTGCTCATGGCGCTGGAGGAGCAGCAGCGCATGCCGCTGGTGCGCATCGGCGAAGCGCTCACCGCGCTGGGCTTCATCAGCGAGGCGCAACTGCAAGAAGCGCTGGAGAAGCAAAAAACCGAACGCAGCCTCCCGCTGGGTGAGCTGCTGGTGCAAAGCGGGCAACTCACCCGCGAGCAGCTGCGCGTGGCGCTGGCGCGCAAGATGGGCTACCCGGTGGTGGATTTGGCCCAGTTTCCCGTCGATGCCGACGCGTTGCGCCGCGTGCCGCTGGCCACGGCGCGCAAGCTGCGCATCGTGCCGCTGTTGTGGCGCGCGGGCACGCTCATCATCGCCGCCGAAGACCCGTCGCGGCGCGCCACCATCGACGAACTGGAATTTCAGCTGCAGTGCAAGGTCGTGCCCACCCTGTCGAGCACGCCGCTGGAGCCGCGCGCCATCACCGAGGTCTACGCCCGCTATGGGCTGGACGCCGGCGCGCCGCCGCTGACCGAGGCGACGACGGCCGAGGCCTCCACCGAACAGTTGCTCGAATCGCTGGAGTTGGGCGCCGAAGACGACAGCGACACCCAAGCCCCGGTGGAGCAATCGGACAACTCGCTGGTGCGGCTGATCAACACCATCATCATCGAGGCGCACCAACAGGGGGCCTCGGACATCCACATCGAAACCTACCCGGGCAAGCGCAAGGTGCGCATCCGCCTGCGCAAGGACGGCCGCCTGCGGCCCTACATGGAGTTGCCCCACACCTACCGCGCGGCGCTGGTGGCACGCCTGAAAATCATGTGCGAGCTCGACATCTCCGAGCGCCGCAAGCCGCAGGACGGCAAAATCGACTTCAGCAAGTTTGCGCCCCAGCACCGGCTGGAGCTGCGCGTCGCCACCATCCCCACCCACGGCGGCGCCGAAGACGTGGTGCTGCGCCTGCTGAGCTCCGCCCGCCCGCTGGCGGTGGCCGAGCTGGGCCTGAGCCCCGAAAACCACGACCAGCTCCTGGCCGCGGTCAACCGCCCGCACGGCATGGTGTTGTGCGTGGGGCCCACGGGGTCGGGCAAAACGACCACGCTGCACGCGTTGCTGCAACACCTCAACACCCCCGACCGCAAGATCTGGACCGCCGAGGACCCGATCGAAATCGCCCACCCCGACCTGCGCCAAATCCAGGTCAACCCGCGCATCGACTGGACCTTCAGCAAGGCGCTGCGGGCCCTGCTGCGTGCCGACCCGGACGTCATCATGGTGGGGGAAATCCGCGACGCCGAAACCGCGCAAATGGCCATCGAGGCCTCGCTCACCGGCCACCTGGTGCTGTCCACGCTGCACACCAACAGCGCGCCCGAGACGGTGGTGCGGCTGCTCGACATGGGCATGGACCCGTTCAACTTTGCCGATTCGCTGGTGGGCGTGCTGGCGCAACGGCTGGTGCGGCGGCTGTGTCCCCATTGCGTGCAGCGCACCCCGGCCGAGCCGGCCTTCGTGGACGAACTGCTGGCCGACTACCTGCACCTGTTCCCGCAGGATTTGCGGCCCAGCGCCGACGAGGTGCGCGCGCAGTGGCACGCGCGCTTTGCCGAGGGCGGCGGTGCGCTGATGCGTGCCCACGCCCCGGGCTGCGCCTCGTGCGACCAAAGCGGCTACAAGGGCCGCATCGGCATCCACGAGCTGCTGGTGGTCAACGCCGCGCTGCGGCGCCTGATCCAGACCAAGGCCCCGTCGGAGGCGTTGGCCTACTCGGCCATGGCCACCGGGCACTTTCGCACCCTGCGGCAAGACGGCATCCTCAAAGTGCTGCAGGGGCTCACCACCATCGACGAAATCCGCGCCAGCACGGCCGCCTGAGCGGCCCGCCCGTCCCGGCCCCGTCAGAGATTGGGCGCCAGCCAGCGCGCCAGCTCGTCCACCGGCCAGCCGCGGCGCTGGGCCATGTCCTCCAACTGGTCGCGGCCAATCTTGCCCACGTTGAAGTACACCGCCTGCGGGTGCGCGATGTAAAAGCCGCTGACGCTCGCCGCCGGCGTCATGGCCAGGCTTTCGGTCAGGCCCATGCCGATCTCCTCACAACGCAGCAGCGCAAACAGGTCGCGCTTGACGGTGTGGTCGGGGCAGGCCGGGTAGCCCGGCGCGGGGCGTATGCCCTGGTAGCGCTCGGCAATCAGCTCCTCCAGGTTCAGGCGCTCGTGCGGGGCATAGCCCCACAGCTCGGTGCGCACGCGCTCGTGCAGCCGCTCGGCCAGCGCCTCGGCCAGCCGGTCGGCCAAGGCCTTGAACATGATCGCGGAATAGTCGTCATGCGCGGCGGCAAAGCGCGCCTCGTACGCCTCGGCACCGATGCCCGCCGTCACCGCAAACGCGCCCACGTAGTCGGGCATGCCGCTGGCGCGCGGCGCCACGAAGTCCGCCAGGCAGCGGCTCGGGCGCATGACGCCGTCGACCTCCTGCTTTTCGGTCTGCTGGCGCAGGCCGTACCAGGTCAGCACCGGCTGGGTGCGCTCCTCGTCGGCGTACAGCACAATGTCGTCGCCCTCGCCGCTGGCGGGCCAAAAGCCCAGCACCGCGTTGGCGGTCAGCCAGCGGCCCTCGACGATGCGCTTGAGCATTGCCTGCGCATCGGCCAGCACCTTGCGCGCCTGCTCGCCCACCACCGCGTCGTCCAGGATCGCGGGGTACGGGCCGGCCAAGTCCCAGGTCTGGAAGAACGGCCCCCAATCGATGTAGCGCGCGATTTCCGCCAGGTCGTACTGGCGGAAGACGCGCCGCCCCAAAAACGTGGGCCGCACGGGCTGCCACGCGTCCCAGGCGATGGGCGTGCGGTTGGCGCGCGCTTTGGCCAGCGGCCACAGCGGCACGGGTTTTTTGGCGGCGTGCTGCTGGCGCACGCGCTCGTAATCGGCGCGCACCTCGGCCACGTAGGCGTCGCGCTGCTCCCCCAGCAGCGACTGCGCCACCCCCACGCTGCGCGAGGCATCGGGCACATACACCACCGGCCCGCTGTACTGCGGCGCGATCTTGACGGCCGTGTGCACGCGGCTGGTGGTCGCCCCGCCGATGAGCAGTGGCACGCCACGCTCGCGAAACCACGGGTCCTTCTCCATCTCGGCGGCGACGAACTGCATCTCCTCCAGGCTGGGCGTGATCAGGCCCGACAGCCCCACGATATCGGCCCCCACCTCCTTGGCTTTGGCCAGGATGTCGTGGCAGGGCACCATCACGCCCATGTTGACGACCTCGAAATTGTTGCACTGCAGCACGACGGCGACGATGTTCTTGCCGATGTCGTGCACGTCGCCCTTGACCGTCGCGATCACGATCTTGCCCTTGGGCTTGACATCGCCGCCGGCGGCTTGGAGCTGGCGCTTTTCCTCCTCGATGTAGGGCACCAGGTGGGCCACCGCCTGCTTCATCACGCGCGCGCTCTTGACCACCTGCGGCAAAAACATCTTGCCCGCGCCAAAGAGGTCACCCACCGTGTTCATGCCCGCCATCAGCGGGCCTTCGATCACGTGCAGCGGCCGGCCACCCTGGGCCTTGATCGCCTGCCAGGCTTCCTCGGTGTCCTGGACGATGAAGTCGGTGATGCCGTGCACCAGCGCGTGCGACAGGCGCTCCTCCACCGGCAGCGCGCGCCAGGCCAGACGGGCGCTGTCGTCCTTGGCCGAGCCCTTGACCTGTTCGGCAATCTCCAGCAGCCGCTCGGTGGCGTCCGGGCGGCGGTTGAGCACCACGTCTTCCACGCGCGCGCGCAGCTCCGGGTCGAGCTCGTCGTACACCCCGATCTGCCCGGCGTTGACGATGCCCATGTCCATGCCGGCGCGGATGGCGTGGTACAGGAACACCGTGTGGATGGCCTCGCGCACCGGCTCGTTGCCGCGGAAGGAAAAGCTCACGTTGGACACGCCGCCCGACACCTTGGCACCGGGCAGGTGCTGCTTGATCCAGCGCGTGGCCTCGATGAAGTCCACGGCGTAGTTGTTGTGCTCCTCGATGCCGGTGGCAATCGCAAAGATGTTGGGGTCGAAGATGATGTCCTCGGGCGGGAAGCCCACCTCGTCGACCAGGATGCGGTAGGCCCGCTCGCAGATCTCGATCTTGCGCGCAAAGGTGTCCGCCTGCCCCTGCTCGTCGAAGGCCATCACCACGGTGGCGGCGCCGTAGCGGCGGATCAGCTTGGCCTGGCGCTTGAACTCGGCCTCGCCTTCCTTGAGCGAGATCGAGTTGACGATGCCCTTGCCCTGGATGCACTTGAGGCCGGCCTCGATCACCTCCCACTTGGAGCTGTCGATCATGATCGGCACGCGCGCGATCTCGGGCTCAGACGCGATGAGGTTGAGGAAGCGCACCATCGCGGCCTTGCTGTCGAGCATGGCCTCGTCCATGTTGACGTCGATGATCTGCGCGCCGTTTTCCACCTGCTGACGCGCCACGGCCAAGGCCTCTTCGAACTGGCCGTTGAGGATCATGCGCGCAAACGCCTTGGAGCCGGTAACGTTGGTGCGCTCGCCAATGTTGACGAACAAGCTGCCCGCGCCAATGACCAGGGGCTCCAGCCCCGAAAGCATCATGGGCGGGATGGGGCAGGCGGGGGCAGTCGGGTCAGACACGGCAGAAACGGGCATGGGCAAGGCGGCGGTGCCGCAACCAAACGGCACCCGGGCAAAGCCCACCATTCTACGGCGCGGCCCTCACGCGGCGCGTCGATGCTGCGCAGCGCCCCTTGCGCCCTGTGGGCGGCAACGATGCGCACTCAACGCCGGCCCACCCGCTTGCGCATCCAGCGCGGCGCACGAAAGCGCACCACACGGACGTACACCACCAGATACGCCACCAAAAACAGCACTGCACTCGCGATCAACAACGGCTCGCTGCGCCAAAACAACACCGCGGGCACGATCGCCACCGACGCCAGCGCCCACAGGTAAGGCGACGTCGCCGCATTGCGCGCCGTCATGTCGCGGCTGGCGTCCGGCCCGGCCGCCCAGCGCACCAGCCGCCGATAGACCAACATGTGCAGGTGCAACCCATCCGGCACACCGGGCGAGACGCCGCGCACCCAGCGCTTGCGGTAGATGGAAAACAGCGTCTCCATGATCGGATACGCGCACACCAGCAAGCAAAACCACGGCGACAGCCCCGGATGCCGAACCACCAGCAACACCGCCACCTCGGCCAGCACAAACCCCACCAGGTAAGCGCCACCATCGCCCAAAAAAACCAACCCGCGCGGGTAGTTCCACACAAAAAAGCCCGCCAAGGCACCGATCATGGCCAAGCACACCTGCACCAGCAGCACGTCGCCAAGCGACCATGCCACGTAGCCAAATGCGGTAAACATCAGCATGCAAACCGCTGCCGCCAGCCCATTGAACCCGTCGATGATGTTGACCGCGTTGGCCACCCCGGCGACCGCCACCAGCGTCAGCGCCAGGCTGGCCGGCGCCCACACCAGCCAGTCATCCACAACCGGCACCCCCACCCGCGGCAGTTGCGCATCCACCAGCCACGCCCCCAGAGCGGCCGAGGCCATGGTCGCGCCCAAACGCGCCAGCACCCCCACGCGCTTGGTCAAGTCCTCTGCCAGGCCGGCCGCAAACGCGGGCACGGCGGCAAGCAGCAGCCACAGGGCCTCCACCGCCACCAAACCGCGCCAGCCACTCCATGCCAATGCTGCGGTCAAACCCGCAGCCACCCCGATGCCACCGATACGGGGAACTCTCCCCTTATGAAACTTCTGAACGCCCCACCGCTGATCGGAAGTTACATGCAAATGCAAGTTTCTGGACCGAACGATCAACATCACCACGATCAAAGCGGTTAACAACCCAACGATCAGGGTTTGCATTCAACACTCCGAACGGCGCATCCGTCGTCCTTATGAGCCAGGTCCTCTTGGCAGGATCGCTGCCCGCCAGCCCGCACCGCAAACCCCCACGCACTCGCGCACATATCGTGCACCGTGCGCGTGGCGCGCCAGCCCAGCACCTGCTGGGCCTTGGTGGGGTCGGCCCAGCAGGCGGCCACATCGCCCGGGCGGCGTGCGGCGATGCGGTAGGGGATGGGGCGGCCGCTGGCTTGCTCGAAGGCGCGCACCATCTGCAGCACGCTGGTGCCCTGCCCCGTGCCCAGGTTGAAGATGTCGCAAGACTGGTGGGTGCGGCCCAGGTGGTCCAGCGCGGCGCGGTGGCCTTCGGCCAGGTCCATGACGTGCAGGTAGTCGCGCACGCCGGTGCCGTCTGCCGTGGGGTAGTCGTCGCCCCAGATGTTGAGGTGGGGCAGTTGCCCGGCGGCGACGCGGGCGATGTAGGGCATGAGGTTGTTGGGGATGCCGTTGGGGTCTTCGCCGATGAGGCCCGAGTCGTGCGCGCCAACGGGGTTGAAGTAGCGCAGGATGGCGATGCGCCAGGCGGGGTCGCTGGCGGCGAGGTCTTGCAGCATCGCTTCGATGTGCAGCTTGGTGCGGCCGTAGGGGTTGGTGGCGCGGGTGGGGTGGTCTTCGGCCAGCGGCAGGCGCTGCGGCTGGCCATAGACGGTGGCGCTGCTGGAAAAGACCAGCTGGCGCACACCCTCATCGGCCATGGCGCGCAAGAGGCTGATGGTGCCGGCGACGTTGTGGTGGAAGTACGCCAGCGGCTGCGCGACGGATTCGCCCACGGCCTTGAGGCCGGCAAAGTGGATGACGGCCTGGATGCGGTGGTGGCGCAGCATCATGCGCACGCGGATGGTGTCGAGCACGTCGGCCACTTCCACCACGGGCGCTGTGCCGGTGATGCGCCCGATGCGCTCGGCGACATCGAGCCGGCTGTTGCTGAGGTTGTCCAGCAAAAAGACGCGGTGGCCGGCTCCTTGCAGCACGACGGCGGTGTGGCTGCCGATGTAGCCCAGGCCGCCGGTGAGCAGGATGTTCATGTGACCAATCCGGTGGTTGTCCGATTGTTGGATTGTTGGCTACCGGGCTACCCGCCAGTCATACTGCTGTGCTGCCCTCCCTGCTGTGTGACCAACGCACAGCAAGAGATTTTAGGGTATGCCAACGCGGCAGTCGGCTCCCTGCCCGGTGCAAAGCAGCGCAAGGGTAACGCTCTTGACGCCCCGCGGCCCCTTACCGCCGCGCCGCTTCGAGAAACGCATCGAGCATCGGCGTGGGGTCGAGCAGCGCGTCATCGCCCGGGGGATGAAACTCCGGGTGCCACTGCACCCCAAAGACGAAGCCCCGGCCGGTGTGGCGGATGGCTTCGACAATGCCGTCCGGCGCCGTGGCTTCGACCACCAGATCGCGCCCCAGGCGTTTGACCGCCTGGTGATGGATGGACGCGACCTGCCGGCCTGGGAGCTGGCCGTTCCAGCGCTGCAACCAGCCGTCGCTGGCCAGCGCCACCTCGTGGCGGTGGCGGTCGTACTGCGGTGTTTCGTGCGCGATGGCGCCGGGCACCAGGGCAGGAATGTCCTGGTACAGGCTGCCGCCAAACGCCACGTTGATGAGCTGCATGCCCCGGCAAATGCCCAGGATGGGTTTGCCCGCCTCGAGGAATTCGTGCACGAGCTCGAGCTCGTACGCATCGCGCACCGGGTCCCCGCGCCACTCGGGCTTGAGGGGCTCTTCCCCATAGGCGCGGGGGCTGACGTCGGCACCGCCTTGCAGGATCAGCCCATCTAGGTACTGGGCATAGTCACGCACCCGGATGTTGCTGCGCTGCAGCGCGCCGTCCTGCAGCACCGAGGGCACCATCAGCACCAGCGTGTCGCGCGAGGCGGCCCATTGCGCCACCGATTGCTCCAGCACCTGCAGCGTTTTGGTGCGCAGGCCGGCGGCCCCCACCTCGGGGTGGAAGATGCGGGCGGACAGCCCGATGATGACGGGGCGGCGGCGGCCAAACATGCGCGGCGCGGGCAATGCGATGGCAGTGTCGCCATCATAGCCGCAACCCCGTCGGATGGGTCACACGTTGAACAGGAAGTTCATCACGTCGCCGTCCTGCACGACGTAGTCCTTGCCTTCGGCGCGCATCTTGCCGGCCTCTTTGGCGCCCTGCTCGCCGCCGTAGCGGATGAAGTCCTCAAACGCGATGGTCTGGGCACGGATGAAGCCGCGCTCGAAGTCGGTGTGGATGACCCCGGCCGCCTGCGGCGCCGTGGCGCCTTTGCGGATGGTCCAGGCGCGCACCTCTTTTTCGCCGGCGGTGAAATAGGTCTGCAAGCCCAGCAAATCGTAGGCCGCACGAATCAGGCGGTTGAGTCCCGGCTCCTGCAGGCCCAGGTCGCGCAGGAACTCGGCGCGGTCGGCCTCGTCCATGTCGGCCAGCTCGGCCTCGATCTTGGCGCAGATGGCCACCACCGGCGCGCCCTGCTGCGCGGCATAGGCGCGCAGGCGCTGCAGGTGGGGGTTGTCGTCGCCAAAGCCATCTTCGGCCACGTTGCCCACGAACATGGCCGGCTTGGCGGTGATCAGACACAACGGTTTGAGCAAGGCACGCTCTTCGTCGGTCAGCGTCATGACGCGCACCGGGCGCCCCTCGTCCAGCACGGCACGCACCTTGTCGAGCAGCGCCACCATCTTGAGGGCCTCTTTGTCGTGCCCGCTCTTGGCCGCTTTTTGGTAGCGCTGCAGCGCCTTGTCCACCGTGCCCAAGTCGGCCAGACACAGCTCGGTCTGGATCACCTCGATGTCGGCGATGGGGTCCACCTTGCCGGCCACGTGGACGATGTTGGGGTCGTCAAAGCAGCGCACGACGTTGATGACCGCGTCGGTCTCGCGGATGTGGGCCAGGAATTGGTTGCCCAGGCCCTCGCCCTGGCTGGCCCCCGCGACCAAACCGGCGATGTCAACGAACTCCACGATGGCCGGCACCACCCGCTGCGGCTTGATGATGGCGGCGAGCTGCTGCAGACGCGGGTCGGGCACCTCCACCACACCGACGTTGGGCTCGATGGTGCAAAAGGGGTAGTTTTCGGCGGCGATGCCGGCTTGGGTCAGGGCGTTGAACAGGGTGGACTTGCCCACGTTGGGCAGGCCCACGATCCCGCATTGGAGGCTCATGGCAAGGCGAAGCGTCGGAAATGGGCAAAGGCGGCGGCGCGGGCGCGTGCCGGCAAAACGCCCGATTCTACCGGTGGCCGCCGCGCGCCGGCGCCCCTACCACGCCCCCCAGTGCCCCACGCCGTGCATGCCCTCGTGCAGCATCTGGCCGTCGCCACGGCGCACGATGGCGTTCATGCCAAAGGTGATGGCGCCCATCAAGCGGCGGTCCTGGCGGTAGCTTTGCAACACCGGGCTGACGCGGCCATCGGGCACCCCCGTGGCCGGGTCCACGTCCGGTATGGCGCAGCGCGCGCACGGCTTGACCAGCTGCAGCGTGACCGCGGGCGCGTCCGGCGGCGCACCCGCGGCGTGCCAGTCGATGCGCTCGAGGCGGTCCTCGTCATGCGGTTGCACACCGGCAATCACCACGTTGGGACGCAGCCGCTCCACCCCGATGGGCGGCTGGCCCTGCAGCGCCAGGCGTTCGTTGAGGTCCGCCAGCGACGCGCTGGAGACCACCAGCAACGGAAACCCGTCGCTGAAGGTGTTGGGCGCCTCCACCCCACCGGTCCAGCGCAGCGACGACAGGCGCCGCTCATCCGGGTCGCAGCGCACCAGCCGCAGCGGCCCCATGCCCGTGGGCAGGTCGGGCGCCAAAAAATCCGTGAACCACTGCGCGGCCACGTCGCCCATGTCGTAGGCGTCGACGCTGTCGTCCCAAATGCGCACGCGGCACGGCGCCTGCGCCGCGTCGAGCGCCAGGTGCAGCGACAACATGCCCGGCGCGCGCAGCTCCAACCGGCCCATGCGCAAGCGCGGCTGGATCAGGGCCATGCGGGGCAGTTCGCGCTGCGAGACGAACTCGCCATCGGCATCCACGACCATCCAGGTGCGGTCCCACTCCAGGCCGGTTTCCAACAGTTCCACCGAGCGCAGGCGAATGCCGGCGCAGGATTTGACCGGATAAATCCAAAGCTGCTCCAGCGTCAACGGCAAGAGGGCAGAGTCATCGAACATGGCAGCAAACCCATGGGTGGCAACACAGGGCGCCATTGTGCGCCCAGCATGCGCCCATTCATGCGCCCAGGATGCGTCCATTGGACACGCCGCCCGCGTGGGAGCCAGAGGCGCACCTACAATGGCCACATGAGCGCAACTTACGACGTGGCGATCCTGGGCGGGGGCATTGTCGGCCGCACGCTGGCGTTGCTGCTGGCGCGCGAGCGGCTGCGCGTGGCCCTGGTCGAGCGCGCTTCGCCCGCGGGCGCCGCCGCCCCCGACATCCGCGCCTACGCGCTCAACGCTGCCTCGCGCGCGCTGCTGGAATCGGTGCGCGCCTGGCCGGCTGACGCCCAGGCCGTGACGCCCGTGTGGCACATGTGGGTGGCCGATGCTGACCCGGTGGCCGACCCCGTAGCCGACCCCGTCGCCGACACCGCGCACCTGGACGCTGCGGCGGCGCTGCGCTTCGACGCCGATCCCGCGCAGCGCGCACCGCTGGCGTGGATCGTGGACGTGCCGGCGCTGGAAGCCACCCTGGCCCAGGCGGTCGCGTTCCAGCCCGGCATCGAGCGTTTGCGCGGTGACGGCAGCACCCGCCCCAAGGCAGCACTGACCGTGATTTGCGAGGGCCGGCGCAGCGCCACCCGGACAGCCGAGGGGTTTGCCTACGAGACCCGCCCCTACCCCCACACCGCGGTGGCCGCGCGCCTGCACTGCGAGCGGCCGCACGAGGGCGTGGCGCGGCAGTGGTTTGGCGGCGACGACATTTTGGCTTTGCTGCCGCTCGACGGGCCGCAGGGCCGCAGCGTGGCGCTGGTGTGGTCCGTGCCCCACGCGCGCGCCGCTGCGCTGCTGGCGCAGTCGGCCGAGGCGTTTGCCGCATCGGTGCAGCGCGCCTGCGGCCGCGCCCTGGGCGCCATGCACACGCAGGGCCAGCCCGCGGGCTGGCCACTGGAACTCTCCGTCGCCCGGCCCTGGGTGCGCCCGGGCTTGGCGCTGGCCGGCGACGCCGCCCATGCCATGCACCCACTGGCCGGCCAGGGCCTCAATGTCGGTCTGGCGGATGTGGCCGAGCTGGCGCGCGTGCTGCGCGAGCGCGAGTACTGGCGGCCGTTGGGCGACTGGCGGCTGCTGCGCCGTTACGAGCGCGCGCGTGCGGCACCGGTGGCGGCCATGCAAGCCGCAACCGACACCCTCTACGGCCTGTTCGGCAGCCCCGACGCGCGCTTGACGGCCCTGCGGCGCTGGGGCCTGCGCGCGGTGGACCGGCTGGAACCCATCAAGCAATGGTTCATCCAACAGGCAGCGGGGGAGCGCATCGCCCCGCAACCCTGACGCCTGACGCGCTCGGCCGCGCGTTGCCCCCACCCGTCGCGCTTTGCCCGACCACTGGACACACACCACCATGACCCACACTCGATTGCCCACCGCCGCCTGGACACGCCGCCTCGCACTGGGCGCGCTGGGCGCTGCGGCGCTGACCGCATCGGCCCACGCCAACGAGGCGCTCATCCGCAAAAACCTGGCGGACCGGCTGCCCAACCTGCCACGCATCGAGGAGGTGCGCCCCACCCCCATGCCGGGTTTGTTCGAAATCCGCCTCAACGGCACCGACATCCTGTACACCGATGCCGAGGGCAACTACCTCATCCAGGGCGTGCTGATCGACACCAAGGCGCGCGTCAACCTGACCGAAGAGCGGCTGGACAAACTCACCGCGGTCGCCTTCGATGAGCTGCCGCTCAAGGACGCGCTGACCGTGGTGCGCGGCAATGGCCAGCGCAAGTTGGCGGTGTTTGCCGACCCCAACTGTGGTTTTTGCAAGCGCTTCGAGCGTGACCTGGCCAAGCTCGACAACGTCACCATCTACACCTTCCTGTACCCGGTGCTGGGCAAGGATTCGCACACCAAGTCGCGCGCCATCTGGTGCGCCAAAGACCGCGCCAAGACCTGGAACGACTGGATGGTGCGCGGTGTGCCGCCAACCGAGCCCGCGGCGGACGCCAAATGCGACACCGCCGCGCTGGAGCGCAACCTTGCGCTTGGCCAGAAATACCGCATCACCGGCACGCCCACCACCATCCTGGCCAACGGCACGCGGCTGCCCGGGGCGGTCGGCCTGGATCGGCTGGAGGCGCTGCTGGCCCAAGCCGGCACCGGCAAATGAGCGCGTCGGCCCGGCCCACGGGTGGCACGCCCCGGCGCGCCGTCCCACCCGCCGCGGTGCGCTACCGGGTGGAGGTGGCCAACGCCCACGCCCACTTGTGGCGCGTCACGCTGGCCATCGACCACCCGGCACCGCGCCAGCGCGTGAGCCTGCCGGTGTGGATCCCCGGCAGCTATTTGGTGCGCGAATTCGCCCAGCACCTGCAGCGCCTGCGCGCGCACGTCGATGCGCGGCCGGTGCCGCTGCGCGCGCTCAACAAAAACACCTGGGAAGTCGACCTGACGGATGCGGAGCCGGCCACGACGCTGACCCTGTGCTACGAGGTTTACGCCTTTGACCCCTCGGTGCGCACCGCCTACCTGGACGCCGAGCGGGGCTTTTTCAACCCCACCAGCCTGTGCCTGCGCGTGCATGGGCGCGAGAACGAAACCCATGCGCTGACCCTGGCCGGCTGCGACGCCACGCGCGGCTGGCGCGTGGCCACGGCACTGCGGCCCCTGACGCCGGCACCCGCCGGCCGGGCTGGTGCGGCCAGCGGCTGGCGCTGGGCGGCTGGCGACGGCTTTGGCACCTACCTGGCAGCGGATTACGACGAGCTGGCCGACAGCCCGGTGATGTTGGGCGACTTCTGGTGCGGCGACATCGTGGTGCGCGGGGTGCCGCACCGCTTCGTGGTCAGCGGGGCGCCTGCCGGCTTTGATGGCGAGCGGCTGCTGCGGGATACCGCGCACGTATGCGATGCGACCATGACCCTGTGGCACGGCGCCGGTGGGGCACCGCCCATCGACCGCTACGTCTTCATGCTGCACGCGACCCCCGATGGCTACGGGGGGCTGGAACACCGCCACAGCACCGCCCTGGTGTGCGCCCGCACCGATTTGCCGCTGCAGCCGCTGCCGGGTGCACTGGCGCCGGGGCCGAACGGGGTGCCGCTGCGTGCCAGCGACGGCTACACCACGCTGCTGGGCCTCATCAGCCACGAGTACTTTCACACCTGGAACGTCAAGCGCCTGCGCCCGCGCGAGTTTGCGCGCTACGACTACGACCGCGAAAACCACACCGAGCTGCTGTGGTTCTTCGAAGGCTTTACCAGCTACTACGACGACCTGTTGCTGCTGCGCGCCGGGCTGATCGACCCGGCCACGCACCTGCAGCTGGTGGCCAAATCCATCAACCACGTGCGGCAAACGCCAGGGCGGCAGGTGCAAAGCGTCGCGCAAGCGAGCTGGGATGCCTGGATCAAGTACTACCGCGTGCAGGAGAACACGCCCAACGCCACCGTCAGCTACTACGCCAAGGGTGCCCTGGTGGCGCTGTGCCTGGACCTGACCCTGCGCGCCGAGGGCCCCACCACCCTGGACGATGTGATGCGCGCCCTGTGGCAGCGCTGTGCCGGCGGCCCCATGCGCGAGGCCGACCTGCGTGCCGTCCTGCGCCGCCTGGGTGGGCGCGACTTTGGCCCGGAACTCGACGCCTGGGTGCACGGCACCGACGAGCTGCCCTTGCGCCCGCTGTTGGAGCGCCACGGCGTGCGTTGGCAGGAAGACCCCGCGCCACTGGCCGAACAGCTGGGCGTGCGGGTGGAGGAGGCCAACGGCATCCGGCTGCGCAATGTGTTGCGCGGTGGCGCCGCCGAAGCCGCTGGCATGGCAGCGGGGGATGAGTGGCTGGCGGTCGAACGCGCGGGTGACACCTGGCGCGTGCGTCGGCTCGACGACGTGGCGCTGCACGCCCGCGGGCTCGACGTTGGCGATACGCTGGTGTGCTGGGTGGCCCGCGAGGGACGGGTGCTGCGCTGCCCACTGCCGTGGCCGGCGCCGGCCACCGTGGTGCAGCTGCTGCCCGCCAGCGCTGCGGGCGGTGCCGCCCTCACTCCCCCCGAAACTGCGGGGCGCGCTTCTGCAAAAACGCGGTGACGCCCTCCACATAATCGTGGGAGCGGCCCAGCGCCGCCTGCCAGTCGCGCTCGGCCTCCAGTTGTTGTTCGAAAGACCGTTGGGACGCCCCGCGCAGCAGGTGGCGCGTGGCCACCAGCGCCCGCGTCGGCATCGCGGCCAGCCGCTCGGCCAGCGCCAAGGCGGCGCCCAGCGGGTCGTCTGCCACGTCCCAGATCAGGCCCCAGGCCTTGGCCTGCTCGGCTGGGAGTTTGTCCCCCAGCATCGCCCACGCCAGCGCGCGCGCCAAGCCCAGGCGCTCCACGCTCAGCCAGCTGCCACCGGCGTCCGGGATCAGCCCGATTTTGCTAAACGCCTGTACAAAGCTGGCGCCCGGGGCGGCGATCGCGATGTCGCAGGTCAGCGCCAGCGACACGCCGGCCCCCGCAGCCACGCCATTGACCGCGGCCACCGTGGGCACGCGCAGGTTCATGAGCGCGCGCGCGCTGGGGTTGAAACACTCCTCGATCACGGGGCCGGGGTTGGCCCGCTCCAGCATGTCATCGCCGGGGCTGAAGTCCAGCTCCGACAAATCCAGCCCGGCGCAAAAACCGCGCCCGGCACCGGTGAGCACCAACGCGCGCACGCTGCCATCGGTCTCGATGGTGGCCAGGGCCTGCTGAAACGCGCGGTGCATGGTGCGCGTAAAACTGTTGAGCGCCTGGGGCCGGTTGAGCGTGAGCACGGCCACCGCGCCACGGCGTTCGAACACGACCTCCTCGGCCGGGGTTGCGCTGTCGGGGGGATTGAGGGTCATCGGCTGTCTCCTGGGTTGTGGCGAATCCTGTGGTGGGGGAGGCGCGGCGCGGGCGGTGGCCCCAGCGCAGATGGTAGCGCGTGCGCTGGCGCGGGCATGGCACGCGCTATAGTTGCTGCCATCCCATCCCAACCCCACCGCCTGCGCCAAGGAGCCTGCATGAGCGCGACCGCCCCCACCTACGAAACCCTGCTGACCCGCACCGAAGGCCCGGTCGGCATCATCCAGCTCAACCGCCCCAAGCAGCTCAACGCGCTCAACGACCAGCTCATGGACGAGCTGGGCGCGGCGCTCAAAGCGTTCGACAGCGACGAGGCGATCGGCTGCATCGTCCTCACCGGCAACGAAAAGGCCTTTGCCGCGGGCGCCGACATCGCCGCCATGGCGCGCTACACCTTCGCCGACGTCTACCGCAGCGAGTACATCACCCGCAACTGGGAGGCGCTGCGCCACGTGCGCAAACCCGTCATCGCCGCCGTGGCCGGCTTTGCCTTGGGTGGCGGCTGTGAGGTGGCCATGATGTGCGACCTCATCATCGCCGCGGACAACGCCAAGTTTGGCCAGCCGGAGGTCAAGATCGGCGTCATCCCCGGGGCCGGCGGCACGCAGCGGCTGCCGCGCGCCATTGGCAAGGCCAAAGCGATGGACATGGCGCTGACCGGCCGCATGATGGACGCCGCCGAGGCCGAACGCGCCGGCCTGGTCAGCCGCGTGGTGCCGCTGGACAAGCTGATGGACGAGGCGCTGGCGGTGGCCCTGACCATTGCCGGGATGCCGCGGCTGGCCGTGCTGGCGGCCAAAGAGGCGGTCAACCGCGCCTTCGAAGGGCCGCTGGCCGACGGTCTGCAGTTCGAGCGCCGCATGTTCCACGCCATGTTTGCCACCGAGGACCAGAAGGAAGGCATGGCCGCCTTCCTGGACAAGCGCCCCGCGCGCTTCCAGGGCCGCTGAGGCGCACGGCCCGCACGCGGCAGCCGCGCTTTTGCCGCTATAATGTGGGCTTCGCTGGCGCTTTAGCTCAGCCGGTTAGAGCGACGGAATCATAATCCGCAGGTCCGGGGTTCGAATCCCTGAAGCGCCACCAAAAAATCAAAGACTTAGCCCGCCTTCGTGCGGGCTTTGTTTTTTCTGCGGCTGCTCGTGTGGCCACCGTGTAGCCCGTTGGGGCCGGTGGTGCACGGGCTGGCGCCGCGTAACGCCGCGTTGCCCGGCCGCACACGCCACCACCCACCACGCGCCCCTCGACGCGCCCAGCCCCTTGAAAACTGCCGTCGGCGGCCTTATCATTAGCACTCGCAGGCGGTGAGTGCTAACAACACGCCGCCCCACTCCCCTATCCTTCATCGTCCTTTCGACAGGAGATCGCATGAAACTTCGTCCTCTCGCCGATCGCGTGATCGTCAAGCGTTTGGAAAACGAAACCAAGACCGCGTCGGGCATCGTGATCCCGGACAACGCGGCCGAGAAGCCCGATCAAGGCGAAGTGCTGGCCGTCGGTCCCGGCAAGACCAACGACAAGGGCGAAACCAAGCCGCTGAGCGTCAAGGTGGGTGACCGCGTGCTGTTTGGCAAGTACAGCGGCCAGACCGTCAAGGTCGATGGCGAAGAGCTGCTGGTCATGAAGGAAGATGACCTGTTTGCGGTCATCGAAAAGTGATTCGCTGCGCTGACGCAACGACAACGCTCACATACCCGATTCGGAAAGGAAACTGAACATGGCAGCAAAAGACGTCGTTTTTGGCGCTGATGCCCGTCACCGCATGGTCGAAGGCGTCAACATCCTGGCCAATGCGGTCAAGGTGACCCTGGGCCCCAAGGGCCGCAACGTGGTGCTCGAGCGCTCCTTTGGCGCCCCCACCGTGACCAAGGACGGTGTGTCCGTGGCCAAGGAAATCGAGCTCAAGGACAAGCTGCAAAACATGGGCGCGCAAATGGTCAAGGAAGTTGCTTCCAAGACCAGCGACAACGCCGGTGACGGCACCACCACCGCGACCGTGCTGGCCCAGGCCATCGTGCGCGAGGGCATGAAGTACGTGGCCGCCGGCATGAACCCGATGGACCTCAAGCGTGGCATCGACAAGGCGGTCGAGGCGCTGGTGGCCGAGCTCAAGAAGATCAGCAAGCCCACCACCACCAGCAAGGAAATCGCGCAAGTCGGCGCCATCTCGGCCAACAGCGACGAGTCGATCGGCCAGATCATCGCCGAGGCGATGGACAAGGTGGGCAAGGAAGGCGTGATCACCGTCGAAGACGGCAAGAGCCTGCAAAACGAGCTGGATGTCGTCGAAGGCATGCAGTTCGACCGCGGCTACCTGTCGCCCTACTTCATCAACAACCCCGACAAGCAGGTGTGCGTGCTGGACAACCCGTACATCCTGCTGCACGACAAGAAGATCAGCAACATCCGTGACCTGCTGCCGGCGCTGGAGCAAGTGGCCAAGGCGGGCCGTCCGCTGCTGATCATCGCCGAAGAAGTCGAAGGCGAGGCGCTGGCCACCCTGGTGGTCAACACGATCCGCGGCATCCTGAAGGTGTGCGCCGTCAAGGCCCCGGGCTTTGGCGACCGCCGCAAGGCCATGCTGGAAGACATCGCCATCCTGACCGGCGGCAAGGTCATCGCCGAAGAGGTTGGTCTGACGCTGGAGAAGGTGACGCTGGCCGACCTGGGTCAAGCCAAGCGCGTCGAAGTGGCCAAGGAAAACACCACGATCATCGACGGCGCGGGCAAGGCCGAGGACATCGAGGCGCGCGTCAAGCAAATCCGCGTGCAAATCGAAGAAGCCACCAGCGACTATGACCGCGAGAAGCTGCAAGAGCGCGTGGCCAAGCTGGCCGGCGGCGTGGCGGTGATCAAGGTCGGTGCCGCCACCGAAGTCGAGATGAAGGAGAAGAAGGCCCGCGTCGAAGACGCGCTGCACGCCACCCGTGCGGCCGTCGAAGAGGGCATCGTGCCCGGCGGTGGCGTGGCGCTGCTGCGTGCCCGTCAGGCCGTGGGTGAGCTCAAGGGTGCCAACCCCGACCAAGACGCCGGCATCAAGCTGGTGCTCAAGGCGGTGGAAGCGCCGCTGCGCGAAATCGTGGCCAACGCCGGTGGCGAGCCGTCGGTCGTGATCAACAAGGTGCTCGAAGGCAAGGGCAACTTTGGCTTCAATGCCGCCAACGACACCTATGGCGACATGATCGAAATGGGCATCCTGGACCCGACCAAGGTGACCCGCACCGCGCTGCAAAACGCCGCGTCGGTGGCCGGCCTGATGCTGACCACCGAGTGCATGGTGGCCGAAGCGCCGAAGCCCGAAACCCCGGCGCCGGCTGGTGGTGGCATGGGCGGCATGGGCATGGACATGTGATCGGCCGGTAACGGCATCGCATCCTGCACCGCAAGCCTGCCGGGGTCGTACCCGGCGGGCTTTTTTACTGCCCGTTCGTGCGGGTGACGGGTGCCCCGTTGGACGCGCCGTTGTCCATGAGGGCGCGCAACTCCCGTTCGTAGGCCTGCAACGGGGCCGCGGCCTTGGTGCGCTGCTCGGGCGTGGCGCGGGCGTGCCAATGCCAGCGGCGGACAGCCTCGTCCAGCCCCACCACGCTGCATCCGGCGGCTGCTGCGGCCACCACGCCCGCAGCCACCCAACGGCCCACGGCGCGGCCCCCGGTTCCCGGGCACCCCCCGGGGGTCGGTCAGGCCCGCGCCTCGCGCTCGCGGCTGAGCGCGATGAAGCGCGCGAGGTGGTGGTCTTCGTCACCGCACTGGTGGTCGATCATGATCAGCCGTTTGGCGTAGTGGGCCAACGGCAGCTCCCAGGTCATGCCGATGCCGCCGTGCAGTTGGATGCTTTCTTCGGCCACGAGGGTGCCGGTGCGCCCGATGGTGGCCTTGGCCGCGGCGATCAGCCGGTCACGCTCCAGCGCATCGTCGCCGTCGAACGCGGCAGCCGCGTTGATGACCGCCGAGCGCGCTTGCTCCACCGCCATCCACATGTCCACGGCGCGGTGTTGCAGGGCCTGAAAGCTGCCAATCGGCCGCCCGAACTGGTGGCGGGTTTGCAAATAGTCGCGCGTCATGCGCTGCGCTTGCGACATGGCGCCCAGCCCCTCGGCGCACAGGGCCAGCACCGCGCAGGCCAGCCCGTGCGCCAGCACCGCCGGGGCATGCATGGGGCCAGCCACCAGGGCCTGCTCGGGCAGCTGCGCGGCCACCAGGGTGAGGTCGGCGGCAGCGCCACCATCGATGGTGGGGTAGGCCCGCACGCGCACACCGGGTGTCTCGCGCGGCACCCAGAACAGGGCGATGCCATCACGGTCGCGCACGCCCCCGGACAGCCGCGCCGAAACCAGCCAGCCCTCGGCCTGCGCGCCGTGGGGCACCACCGCCTTGTGGCCATCGAGCACCCAGCCTTGGGCGTCGCGCCCCGCGCTGGTGGCGACATGGTGGGGTTCGTGGTGGGCCTCGGGCTCGTCGTGGGCCAGGGCCACCACAGCGCCGGCCAGCACGCGCTCGAGCAGTGGCTGCCAGCGCGGCGGGTCATCGGCGCGGGTCAGCATCTGCCCCACCACCAACGCCCCCAGCAACGGCTCGATCAGCAAGGCGCGGCCCGCGCTTTCGAACACGGTGGCGATGTCGAAGCCACCGCCACCCAGACCGCCCACGGAGGCCGGCAGCAGCGCCGCCACCGCGCCCAGCTCGACCAGATCGGCCCACACCTGCGCGTCGTAGCCCAGGGGGCTGGCGGCCGCGGCGTGCCGGCGCGTCATCGGGTAGCGCTGGGCCAGGTAGCGGTCCAGCGAATCGGCCAGCATGCGCTGATCATCGGTGCGTGAAAAATCCATCTGCCTGCCCCCTCACAGTCCCAGCACCGCCTTGGCGACGATGTTTTTCTGGATTTCGTTGGAGCCACCAAAGATCGACAGCTTGCGGTGGTTGAAATACTGCGCTGCGGCGCTGGCCGCGCCGGGCGGGCCGACGGCCTCGTCCGCCCGCTCGAGCGTGAGGGCCGCTTCGATCCAGGGGCGCGCATACGGTCCCATGGCGCGGCGCGTCAGGCTCAAAATCTCCTGCCGGATCTGCGTGCCCAAAATCTTGAGCAGCGAGCTCTCCGGCCCCGGGGCGCCACCACCGGCGACGGCTGCCAGCACGCGCAGGTTGGTGGTCTTGAGGTTTTCCAGCTCGATTTCGACCCGCGCCAGCCGCGCGGCAAACAGCGGGTCCTCGATCAGCGGGCGGCCGCCCTTGCGCACCAGGCGCGCGATGGTTTTGAGGCGCTCGAGCCCCGCCACCGAAAACCCCACCCCGGCAATGTTGGTGCGCTCGTAGGTCAACAGGTATTTGGCGATCGTCCAGCCTTGGTTCTCGGCCCCCACCAGGCGCTCGACGGGTACGCGCACATCGGTCAGAAAAACCTCGTTGACCTCGTGTTCGCCGTCGAGGGTGATGATGGGCCGCACCTCCACACCCGGGCTGTCCAGATCGATGAGCAAAAAGCTGATGCCCTCCTGCGGCTTGGCCTGGCGGTCGGTGCGCACCAGCGCAAACATGCGGTTGGCGTAGTGGCCCAGCGTGGTCCAGGTCTTTTGACCGTTGACGATGTAGTGGTCGCCCTCACGCACGGCGGTGGTCTTGAGCGAGGCAAGGTCGGAGCCGGCGCGATGTCGGTGGTCAGCGGCCCCAGGGTGTAAAAGGGCGCCTCGTGGCACTGCTGCAGTTGCAAGTCCATATTCTCCCGGATCAGGTGCAGCGGCACATGGCCAGGCCCCTCGACCATGACCT